>JBBKXT010000321.1:0-46193 GCA_037969625.1 Saprospiraceae bacterium | reverse complement strand
TGTCATACTGTTTCCACATTCGTCTGTTGCGGTAAATACTACTGTCGTACTTCCAGTCGAGCCACAACCATCATTCAAGCCTGAATAATTATGAACCCAAATCACCTGTCCACCCATATCTGATGCCTGCGCTCCTGCATTATTATCAAGCCATTGTTGTAATTCAAATTGTTGATTAGGGGCTATACAATCGACCGTGACATTTTGTGCAGGTATATTGATATTGGGAGGTAGGTGATCTTCAATAGTAAAAGTTGCAGTTGTTGTGATGCTGTTACCGCATTCGTCAGTCGCAATAAAGTTTACTGTTGTGCTCCCCGTCGAACCGCAGCCATCATTTAATATCGAATAGTTATCCATCCATATCACATTACCACATACATCAGCTACCTGCGCACCTCCGAAACTGTCTAGCCAAACTTGGAGATCTGCAACATTCCCTTGCCCATCAGCTTCAACCACTATATCCATCGATTGCACTTCTATGTGCGGGGGTGTTGTATCCGCAATTGTTACTGTAGCAGTACTGGTGATCAGTCCACAATCATCCATAGCCGTAAAAGTCACCTCAGCACTGCCGGTAGCTGCGCAATCATTGCTCATGCCGGGAAAATCATGTGTCCAGATGAGCTCCCCACAATAATTAGTCGCTTCGGCACCACCATGATTATTGAGCCAGGCTTGAACGGCTATCTCATGGTCTTCAACACTGCATTGAATCGTTGTATCCGAAGCAGGCGCATCCAAATTCGGAGGACTGGTGTTTGGTGCAATAGTAAAGTTCGAACTGTTGTCCAGATAATTTTGATCTTCATTATCCTGGATGATCCGCACACGTCCTTGCGATGTAAGGATATCCGGAATTTCCCATTCATAACTCAACAGGCTAGCAGGAATATCTAACGCGATGGTATCCCAGGTCACACCGCCATCAGGAGAAAAGAACAAGTCCCAATTCAGCGTATTATGTTGCGCAACAATATGCCATTCAATGGTGATGGTTGTACCGACGATAAATGTTTCTCCTCCCTGTGGGTAATCTAGCGCTACATGTGCTACGGCATGATAAGTCTGGCTTATCATCAAGCCCACAATAGCTAATCTAAAAAAAAAGGCCTTCATTGTTGTAACTTTAGTACAAAAGTATCAAAAACGAATACTATGGCTTATGGATGCTTTGCATCGACATAGGATGCAACAAACTCGATATTTATATATCACAATCTGACAAATCCCTTGCTCAAATATTTGTTGTTCTTGAATAGTATAACTGCATAATAATATCCAGGTGAAACATCTTTTAAATCAATTGGATTTTCACTGCCCTGGTATACTAGCTTTCCGACAGCATCGTATATGATGATGGTTACAAATTCCTGCTCTAAACCTACAATGCTAATTGATTCCGCTGTTGGGTTAGGAACCAGTATGATTGATTCCTCCTTTAAATCTTCAAGAGCCGTAGGAAGTAGCCAGCAACTGTCATAAGCTGGATCATCATAGATAAGCGTATCATTCCGGTACATACACATAATATCGGATCCATCTGCATCGAAAACACAACCAGACATTGAACTAATAGCTAATAAACCATTAATATTCCCAATGCCTTCAATCCATTCAGTATAAATGGCTGTTTCCGGATCATCAAATTTGCAACGAAGCTTCCATCGTTTTCTTTGTTCTCCCGTCAAGAGAGCTACAGTATCTATACTGTCAACAATAAGATCAACTCCCTGGTATTCCGAAAAAGTATCATTGAGCGTTAAATTGAAATTATACAATTCGGATTCATTGGAGAATTGGTTGACATAAATAATGTTGTTTTCTGCACGTATAAAATAACTTGTTCCGACCCAGTCTTCAGATAGTTCTTCATCCGTTTTTAGTAATTCATAATAGGATTTGTCTGAAATAATGCTCGGCGTAGCATCGATTGTATATTTAAAACTCTCGCCCCCAATCCAGTAATGATGTCTTTCTGTCCATACAATAGTAGAATCCAAAAACCCAACTTCTTCTGAGGGTATTATCACTTCATCTTTAACCTGAATGATTTTGCCTATGGAAGGAATATCATCCACCATAATCATAAGCATGTAAAAACCAGGCATCATTTTGACCGAGTCCTTTGGAAGTGACGCGATAAGGTGATTTCCGTTTTGGGTGAAGTCCAAGGAGAGATAGCGATTGTTACCACTATTCATAAAATGAGTGACCACTGCATTTGACATAAGGATTACTTCCGTCACCGAATCTGTTTTTGCAAAATCCAATTCAATCTTTCCTCCCCTCGCGAAAGAGGATTGATCAAGATTAAAAATCTCCGGACGAACACCCCTAAAAAGGTACGGGGGTTTAAAAGCTTCAATGACACTAAAAGGTGGTTCATTACCAGGTTGGCCTTCCCCGCCGACTGCAATCACTCTTCCATCCGGAACGAGGATGGTCAGGGCATGATATTCGCGGAAATAATTAAGGTTATCTAATCGTCGCCAGCTGTCCGAAGCAGGATCATACAAATCAGTGAGTTTCATATATCCCCATGTATTTACAAGGGCAGCCGTGGTGTCTTCTTTATATCCGCCCATGACAAGGATTTTCTTATCCGGCAACAAACATGTTTTCGCCCGAGACCGAATCGGTAGTATACTTGAGCCTAAGGACCATCGATCCAAATCCGGATCATAGCGCTCAATAAAAGATCCATACTGGCCGGGGTTAAATGTTTTGTAGCCAACAGCAATTGCTTCTCCATCGGGCATCAACACAAGTTCACAATCACTGTGATCTCCATTTGGCAGGCGAGGGCCTTGAACAAAACTCCCGGCATTATTCCATTGGTTGGTGGTCGGATCAAAAAGTTGTGGGGGCCTATGCGTCATGAGTACCTTGCCATTATACAAGACGACGATGGGTGAGACCTCATTGCCGAGAGCCATCGGATCTGTAAAATATGACTGTCCGGTTTCTGGATCGTAGATTTCAGAAGTGTTGGTTCGAATAGGATTGTTAAGGTTTCCACCACCTGCGATCAAAAATTTTCCACTAGGTAATATTGCTACCGTTGGATACCAACGGTAATCCAGCATACTGGGTTGCGTGATCCAGCTATTGGCAATCGGATCGAAATATTTGATTTTTCGAGTACCAGGGCCATACACTTCTTTCAAGGTGCCTCCAACAAACCAGATTTTTCCATCAGGTGTCTGTAAGGGACCTACACAACCTTGAATACTATCATCACCGATAGTCAACATGGTATCATTCGTCAATGGGTCAAAATAAAAAGGGTCTTTTGTATTATGACAATAATAAATTTTTCCATCAGGCAATAGTACACCAAGGTCAGTGCCCCCTAAAGGTTCGGGGGACTCAATGATCGTCTCCCAGAGACCCACGTTAGATTCTTCAACAAGCGTTATACTCATTGCTTCGGATAATGGAATCGTGATACTTAGTTCCATATACTCCTTGCTCTTTTTAGCAATGCCCAGAAGATAGTCTCCCGGAGGTACATCAGAAAATTCGAAAAAGCCATTTATATCTGTTCTTTCTTCTTCAAATATGGCGAAAGTTGAATTAAAGAGTGTAATACGGGCCTGCTGAATCTCTATGAGCTGCAAATCCAAAACTTGTCCTGAAACAATATTTTGACTATTGGACTTGGAGATAGAAATCCCAAACACCAAAAGAAACACTGTGATCTTGTATATTGCCTTCATAATATTTTATTTTGTGGAACATTGTCAACCAAGATACCCTATGACTGAAGATAATTCTAAAAGTCTTGTCCGTTCCTCTTTTCTTATATTAAATAAAATCTGGAGGCTATTTCGAAATTTTTTTAAGAAGGATTGTTGCAAATGATCATTTCAAAATCATCTGAACGCAAAAACTTGCATGGTAAAATTTTTCGACTTATTTATTCACCAGGCCTTTATGCTATTTGATGGAGCATATCTGGTGCTTTGTTTAAAGAAAAGTTACTACAATCGTGCTTTTCTTTTCTTGGCAAAAGAACTAAACCTACTTTGGAAGGTGCTTAAAGGACAATTTCCTTTTGATTGTCGAAATAGCGGCTAATCGCCTTTCTTCCAAACTTATAAAACACGACCGGTGTCACAATCATATCCAACAACGTACTACTCACCAGTCCACCCAGAATAACGGTTGCCACCGGATATAATATTTCTTTTCCCGATGCTTGTGGATCCAGCGTCAGGGGTATCAAGGCAAGCGCAGCGACCAGTGCGGTCATCAATACAGGAACCAATCTTTCGAGGGATCCCCGTATGATCATTTCTTTATTGAAGGACTCTCCTTCGTGTTCGATTAAATGGAGGTAATGTGATATCATCATAATCCCATTCCTGGAAGCAATGCCCGTCAAGGTGACAAAGCCCACCATCGTGGCAACAGAAAACACACCTCCTGTCAGCATCACAGCCACTACACTTCCGATTAGAGCTAAGGGAATGTTGAGCATTATCTGAATCACAATTTGATAAGACTTAAAGTGAGAAAACAACACAAGGAAGATGCCAAGGAATGAAAACAATCCCAGGAATAACATAAGTTTTGAAGCAGATTGCTGGCTCTGAAATTGTCCTCCATACTGCACATAATATCCACTCGGCAACATAACTTCTTGGTTTACTTTTTCTTGTATCTCTTTAACCGTTGTCCCAAGATCCCGATCCTGAACATTACAACTGATCGTGATTTTTCGCTGCGCATTCTCATGGGTAATGGTATTGATCGAGGAGGTGTTTTCAATACTAGCGATTTGTTGCAACGGTATCAACGTACCATCCGGCGCATCGATCAACGTGTTTCGAATACTTTCAATATTTGAGCGCTCCTTATCATTTGTCCGTAGTAAAATATCAAAGGTCTTATCGCCATCAAATATTTGGCCTGTCACTTTTCCATTATAAAATATCTCTAAATCCTGCGCTACTTTTCCTGCCTGCAAGCCATACCGCTGGAGAGCTGTACGATCTATTTTGATTAATAACTGAGGCACCATCACCTGGCGCTCTACCTGCACATCCACTACGCCCTCTACAGATTTAATGACAGTGGCAATGTTGTTGGCATTTGTTCTGAGCTCCATCAGATCCTCACCAAATAGTTTGATGGCGACTTGTGCTCTGACACCGGACAACAAATGATCCAGTCGATGAGAAATAGGTTGACCTACGTTAACCGAAACTCCCTTTAGTACTTCTAGTTTTTGGCGTATATCTGCTACAATTTCATCACGACCCCGAAGCTTGTCTTTCCTCAGCTCAACATCGATCTCCGAATTAGATACAGGCTCTACATGTTCATCCAACTCTGCTCTACCGGTTCGGCGACTGACATACTCCACTTCCGGCACTTCGAGCATTAGTTCTTCTGCCATAGTACCGATTTTATTACTCTCTTCAAGGGAAGTTCCGGGAGGCGTGGAAAGATTGATAGTAAAAGAACCTTCATTAAATGCAGGTAAAAATTCTGTGCCGAAAAAAGGAAGTACACTGATCGAAGCCAGAATCAAAACAACTGACGCGCCGATAATGGTTTTTGGGCGCTCCAATCCCCAATGTAAAAGCTTCGTGTCTTTCGCTTTAAGCCACTTGACTAGTGGACTATCTTTATCCCCTGCTCCGAAAGAAAACAAATATTTTATACGTTGCCAGAAAGATTGATCGGTGGCTTTAGAACTGATTTCTTTTTGCTCCTCCTCTTTTGTTTTGCTATTCCTCAACAAATAACTGCAGAGCACCGGCGTCACCGTCAATGATACCAAAAGCGAGGCCAATATCGAAGTGATATAAGCTATCCCAAGCGGTGCAAAAATCCTTCCTTCAATTCCCTGCATATAAAACAGCGGAATAAATACAAGCACAACGATGATCGTCGCATAGACAATTGAATTTCTAATTTCACTACTGGCATGGTACACGACCTGCAATGCAGGTTTTGGTTGGGCGGATGCTTTGTTTTCTTTGAGCCGCCGAAATACATTTTCTACATCCACAATCGCATCATCCACCAGTTCGCCAATAGCAATGGCCAGACCACCCAATGTGAGCGTATTAATACTAAATCCGAATAGTTTAAAAACTATCGCTGTGATCACCAATGACAATGGGATCGCTGTTAAGGTGATCAGTGTTGTTCTGAAATTCAGTAAAAACAAAAAGAGAACGATCATGACGAGAATAAATCCATCACGCAAGGCATGTTCTACATTTGACAATGCTGCTTCAATAAAATTCTTTTGCTGAAAAATATGCGGATTGAGCTTGACATCAGGAGGTAGGGAGGCCTGAAGTTCTTCCAACGATTTCACAACTTCATTTGTCAGGTCGACGGTATTAAAGGAGGGTTGCTTCTCCACGGTCAGAATCACTGCGGGAGATCCATTGACACTGGCATCTCCTCGCTTGACGGCTGCGCCAAATTGAACTTCTGCCACTTGCGATAACAAGACCGGTAAGCCATCTCGATTAGACACAACCGTATTCTTCAGATCATCGAGCGAATAGGCACGGCCCACATTTCGGATCAATACTTCAGAGCCATACTGATCAAAGAATCCACCGGTACTGTTTTGATTGGTCAGGCGCATCGCTCTTTCGACCTCATCAATACTTAGATTGAACTGCTTGAGCTTAGCGGAAGAAATGAGTACCTGATATTGCAATCGATCGCCGCCAATAGGAATCACTTGCGAAACACCCCTAATACTCATCAAGCGTCTGCGAATGGCAAAATCTGCCATGGTCCGCAGATCGGAAGAAGGGGTACTATCGGCGGATATTCCGATGAGCATGATCTGTCCCATCACACTAGATATAGGCCCCATCACGGGTACGATGCCATTAGGCAGCTGGATCGTTAGAAGTTTTTCAGAGACCAGTTGACGAGCACGATAGATATCAGTCTGCCAATCAAACTCAACAAAGACCATCCCGATGCCAATGGACGAACTACTGCGCACGGTTTCAACTCCCGGAAGTCCATTCAACACCGTTTCGACCGGTAGGGTGATTTGTGTTTCTATCTCTTCGGGTGCCATTCCGTTGGTTTCCAAAAAGATGGTCACACGCGGACGGTTTAAGTCCGGCAATACATCCACCGGCAGATTCGATATAGAGATAACTCCATAGATCATTAGTAGTGCTGCCAGAGAAACTACGAGCAGTCGATTTTGGAGTGAAAGCTTAATTAATTTATCAAGCATGATTAGTTTTTTAGATAGTACGCTTAGATTGACTATTCATAATGATGCACCAAACAATTTTACTCAACAGCATTTGAAGCTCCAGATGACTTTTTTGCGTTGATCGTAAAATCAATTGTATGGAGTTTTTCTCCTTCCTTAAACTGCAACCACATCCGATAAAAACCTTCCTTTGGGAATTCCGCATGGAAATGTAGTTTTCCATTTTCGATTTCGGGATGAATGTGAACGATCATTTTGCTGTCTACTTGGATCGCTATCATATGTCCTTTGGCATCCATATAGTATTGCAAGTCGTTGACATCAAAAGGTTTTCCATTCTTGGTCATGACCCCATCAAAATGAATTTCCTGCTGTGCTAAAAATTCAGGATCATCAGGAATCAGGGCTACTGAAAAATCTCCACTGGAGCCTTTTGTTTTTGGTGATTTAAAGTCCGGTGCCGGACGAGGTTGACCTATTACTTCAACATCCATTCGATCGATTTGACCAGATCCACCACTTGGCTTATAGTCTGCAAAAAGCATGTAACCTCCCGAAGAGGGGAAGGTCTCATCGACAACATAACTGCCATCGGCCTGATACACCGGATGAATATGATCAAACCAACTCAGCGACTGATTGATAACCAACAAATGAATTTTTTTCTCATGCACCACGTCCAAAGGAACCATGAGGTCAGCATTTTCCAAGTTGGTTGGCTTAAATATCAAACTGACGGACTCTCCGGGATGAATCTCGGTGGCAGAAGGATGGAAGTCCATTTTAAAGGAACTTGCCTTCAATGGGTTTTTGATCTTCTCTAAGGGCATACCACATGTATTACATTTCTCTCCTTCGTGTCCCTGGAGATGGGGATGCATCGGGCAAGCATAATCATGTGCGTGGCCATGATCATCGTGATGAGCAACCGCGTCCGACTGACTTTCATTTTGTTGCGCACCATTACAAGATGATAAACTCATCCCTGTCAGTATCATCATGCCTAAAAGCAAAATATTCTTATTCATTTTTATAAGTTTTACTGATGCAGTTATCACTAATCGTGATAAACGGTACATCAAATGGTTATTGATTGAGAAAGATCATTTTTAATTGATAACTTCCATTGACGACCACACGTTCACCTTCTTCTAATCCTTTCAGAATAGTGGTATGTGTTCCATTGTTATGGCCTATCTGCACATAACTAACAGTATATTTTTCGGCTGATTCTTTCACAAAGACAACCGGCTTTCCATTGATTTCGGTGATCGCACTATTGGGCATCGTGATATGTAGAGAAGGCGAAGGTGAAAAGACTCTGATATTGACAAACTCTCCAATTTTAAAATCCCCATTGGGATTGTCGACTTGAAAAAGAACTTTCTGAGACTGATTGGTTGTATTGATTTCAAGCGCTTTGGATAAGAGTTTGACCTGACTACTCACATGCGTGTCGTGATCATTGACACAGTCCATCGTATAGATGGCATCCGCAACGATTTTTTCAGCATCTCTGTCAAACACTTGTGCTTCGACATACAACAAAGAAAGATCCGTAATAGTAAAAAGTGTTTGGCCGGTTGTTACGGTCGTTCCAATTGATAATTTAAAATTACTAACGACCCCATCGATAGGCGCTGTCAGTGTCATTGATTTACCTGAATTGGAATTAAAAAGAGCCAGATTGGTTTCTGCTTTTTGTAATCGCGATGCAGCTTCATCAATATCTCGCTTTGCAGCAATATCACTGATGGTAGATAGCCGCTCAACTTCCTTTTTAGCAGCTTCATATTCAGCGGCCAGACTATTCGCTTCGGCTTGAAGACCAATGTTTGTACCCACATCGATCGTCTTTTTGATCGTCGCGAGTGATTGTCCCTTTTTCACTTTCTGACCCACATTCACATGTACCTGTGCAATCGTTCCGTTTTGATCAGCAGAAATAATCGCCTGTCCATTACTGCTTGGAAAAATCGTCCCAAACAAATGACTGCTTTCCTGAAAACTTCCTTTTGAAACTTTCTGTGTGTAGATATCAAACAGAAACTGTGTCTCTTTTGGAATCGGTACTGTGTTTGAAAAGTTGTTTCCGGCAGAACCTCCTGTATGATCATCATCACCATGCGCGCCGGCCTGCTGAAAAGGGATCGCCCATCCGATAAAGATCAACACTAAAATATTTGTTCTTGTATTTAGCGATCTACCTTTTCTGCGGAATAAAAACCCTACGAACAATCCAACTAAAAGAGCGAGCAAAATTAAAATCCAATTATTGTCTTCAAGAAAATGTGCAAGAGAACTATTGGGTGCCAGTTCGGGTTCAACACCCACTTCAATATGTTCCAACAACATAAGATCCGGGCCCAACGGACCTTCCAGGCGCACGGCCAGTGAGTAATCTCTTTTCTCCGGGAAGGTTGCTTCGATGGAATAGGTTCCATTTCCATTCTGATGGATAGAAAAAGTTATTCCTGAATCTTCCTGCGCTATGATGCTAATCTTTGCCTCATTAACCGGCTTATTCGTTTCATAATCACTGATAAACAATGTCATGTGGGCAACTTCTCCCGGATGGATTGGATCATACCGCAATAGGAGTTCATACTTATCCGAAAATACTTCTGATGATGCATACGAAACGCCTTCATGCTTATCCACTGGTGCCACTTCGTCATGGGAATGACCGGGACCTGCAAACGCCTGTGAAGGAATCGAAAGACCCATCAGGAGTACAAGTAAAATGTTGAGATACTTTTTCATTATTGTCCGATTAAATATTGTAGTGAAATAAGGGCTTCGTTATAGTTTCTAACCAATGTGATGTATTTCAATTTCATTTGAAAGGCATCTGAAAGAGTTGTGAGGTATTTGATATAATCAAATTGTCCGGCTGCATACATTCGTTTCCCTGCTTCGACCATTTCATCCGCTTGCGAAAGACCCGCCGACTCATAATAGCTCATGGCTACTTCATATTTCAGTGCATCGTTTTTAGCTGTGATCCATGCCTGAGATAATTCAAATGCCTGGGCAGATGTATTGCGCTTTGAAACATTTAACATTGTTTTAGCCGCATTAATGGAAGTGCTATGTTGCCAAAACCAAAGTGGGACTGACATACCAAATCGCAGGCGTTGAGAAAAGGGTGTGTTTTTATCTGCTTGATTTAAATAACCAATGGTCATGTTTGGCAACACTTTGTTTTTCTCTAACTGGATCGCCTTCTCACTGATCAACTCACGCTGCCGATGGTAGGCCATGATTGGCGTATTGATGAGCATACTACTATCTACCGTGCTATTGGAATACGCAAAATTATTAACCAACTTTATCATTTTTGTTGGCTCAACATCTTCTGTGATGCCTGCATATTGTTGGATCAAAAGTAAATCGCCGGCTACCTGTCCTTCTGCTTCCAGAAACTGAGTATGGATATTTACGTACTTAATTTGAGCATACGATTTCATCACAAAATCAATTTGACCGGCAGTAAATTCCCGTTCTGCCGTTTCAGCTATCGTATACAAAAGGCTATCCTGTTCTTTCAGATATTCTAATTCGTTGTAAGCGAATTGCCATTGGAGATAGGCCTCTTTGATTCGTTTCCTAAGCTCTGATTCCGTGATCATTCTTGCCTTTTCAGACAAAATAGTTTGCTGTTGACCCAACTGTTTTTGCTTTGCATAGACAGTTGGAAACGCGAATGATTGCTGCACACCAAGTGTCATAAAGTTGCCCGTAGGACTTTCAAGGATTAGCTCTGGGTCGGGTATAAATCCACCCGTTTTTTCCAACAACCGATCATGATCAATCGTTGCGTCTGCGGCTTTTAGCTGATCACTTCTTTCTAAGGTTAGCTGTATCACTTCCTCCACCGTTATCGAACGCTGTGAAAAAGAATAATTAAATCCAGAAATCAGCAAAAAAAGCACGCTTCCAATTTTACAAGGAAACATAATTTTTCTAATTAAAATGAAATAAGGAATGCCTAAATGCAGCTCTAAAAATGCATTTAAGGTCAACGAACCTTTCTTAAAACAAAGTTTCGTTAGGCAATTGCCAGAGACCTGGGCGGTCCTCTAAGCGAACTAGATTTGACAAAATAGTTCTTGAATAGTTGAAATCGATCACCATCCTTAATCTGGTGGCAAAAATCAGTTTGATTGATTCCGGAATTTGCAATATCCAGCAAGTATCCGGGGATGGATTTAACGTGTTGAATTTTGATTCGCTTAAAACCGGATTTGATCAAGACGTCATGGTTCTCCGGGGACTGATCGCAATGATGGTCCTTAGCACAACATTCACCTTCGTGATCTTCATGGTTTATTATATGAACATCATGATCTTCATGATCCACATTAAACGCATGATGAAACTGGGATTGATCTTCGTTTGAACCATGATGATGGTGATGGGGAATGATCGCGTGCAAAAGCAACAGCACATAGGCCGGCAGTAAGCAGTAGATAATTGTTTTCTTCCCTAACATCAACTCAAATATATGGAATATATAAAAACCTTGCCCTCGTTTGTTGATTGGGTTCGGTTGTCATGGCTATCTATTCAGGCTTCCGCTCGTACTGACAGCACCCGTGAAGGTTGTTGTATACTTTATCAGGAGCGCGGTACAACTCGTTGTCATATCCTGCATCTGCAATTCTTTTAAGCACCTGATCAACGGTCGTTTTAGTACTGTCATAAGTGATGACGGCCCTATCCGTTGCTTTGTCCCATTCGGCGCTGGCTTCCCCTTTGACAAAAGCACTTTTTTCGATTGTCTTCTCGCACATTCCACAATTTCCATATACATGAACTGTGTCAGTAGCGGCATTCGCAATTTGCTGCGCTTGAGAAGAAGGAATAGCAAACACAAAAAGTACAAGTACTGCTATCCCATTTTGATATCTTGATTTCATATGGCAAAAATAAGCAAGGCCTTGGTAATAATTTAATTTTCAAAGTTAACCTTATCTTAATCTATTGGCAACCTTACGCTTTGATCTATAAACATTCAAAATGTTGATTTTCAGGTTATTATAATAATAATTCAAGCCATTGCGTTTATAAATCAAATCTCTTTAGTATCATTGCCGCCCATGGAGAGCAGAATCATAGGTCGATATGAAGGAGCGGAAGCAGGCCCACTATTAATATGTACCGCCGGCGTTCATGGAAATGAGCCTGCAGGACTTATGGCCATTGCTGAAATATTTCGTTTGTTATCCATCGAGCACAATCATAATCCGGGATTCAGCTATAAAGGCAGATTTGTAGGGATACGTGGCAATCTACCGGCCATTGAACTGAAACAGCGGTACATCCAAAGAGACCTCAATCGGATGCTCCTTCAAGAAGAACTCGAAAGAATAAAATCAACTGACGAGTCAGCGTGGACCCCGGAAGACAGAGAGAGTATTGAATTGGTCCGAGCGGTCGAAGCAGAAATAGAAGATTACAAACCTTCGGCAACGCTGATTCTTGACTTACATACGACTACTGCTGATGGTGGAATCTTTACGATTGCGGCTACCGATTCGATGAGCAGTCGTCTGGCGAAAGGACTTCACGCCCCTGTTATACTCGGTTTTGAAAAAGGTGTGGAAGGAACGACCTTGCATTTTTTCAATAGGCCTGAAAAGATGGTCTATTGCATCGTGTTTGAAGCAGGCCAGCATAATGATCCGGAAAGCGTGCATCGAACAGCAGCAGCTATCGTTAATTGTATGCGGACGATCGGAGCTGTTGATTCAAGTGATGTAGATCATCGACATGATGGCATCCTGATCCATATGTCCAAGGGACTACCAAAAGTAACGCAGCTTATCCACCATCAAAAAATCAAAGCGGATGAAATTTTTACCATGCATCCAGGCTTTAAAAATTTTCAACAAATAAGAAAAGGAGATATCCTTGCTGAAAATCAATACGGGCCCATTGAGGCTCCTGTTGATGGTTTGATGCTTATGCCAAAGTATCAGGCACAAGGAGATGATGGCTTTTTTATCGTGCGCGTGATTGAATAAGCATCACTGTTTAATATTGCAATGACCAAACACATTTAAGGTCCCATTATTGTTCAATGTCGTTGATTGAGAGCCTGGTGGTCTTCGAATAGTACAATCCTTCAAATTCAGTGTTCCAAAATTTTCGATGGCACTACCATTACTCGCAGTCCCTCCAACAAAAGTTAAATTCTGTATATCAATTGTGGCTCCCTCCGGAATTTTTAATACGCGGTTTGTTCCAATCGCTTCAATTTCGATGCTACTACCTGCATTGGCCATCCACTTCCATAGATCCTCCACAACAATTTGATCGGCAAAAACCAAAATTGTTTCACCGTTTAAGGACGCATCAAAATAAACTTCTTCACCCTCATCCACGCATGCAGATACATTTCTCAACGTTCCATTACCCCCATCATCCAATGTACTGGTCACGAGATTACATCTTATATCAATCGCATAATCCTCTACTTCTCCGTAATCAAATGTGCCACACGAAGAGGGGAGGTTGTTATGATTCATCGAAACACGCATGCGTGTGATTCCCTTCACTGCAGTGATCGGTACTGAAATATTGCCGGAGACACTTGACGTGGTTGGACCGGTAGATAGAACTTGTTCCCCACTATCTGAAAAATCACCATCGTGATTAAAGTCTATCCAAACTCTGTAATATTCATTACGCGCGCCTTGCAAAAATGATGGCGTAATCTGAATAGGATACGTTCCTCCTCTTGACACCTCTATGGGAGAATCAAGATAATCACTATAGGAAGATGAACCGGACTGGTTTGCTTCATCGGCAAAAGTGACATTACTTATCCATTCCGCATTGGCATCTCTTCCTGAAGAAACACAATAAAATGGACCGTCATAACAAGAACGGTTAATGACAAAATCTCCTTGTTCACCATCCCATCCCTGAACCAGAATATAGTAAGTAGTACCTACTGTCGTTGGAAAGGAAACTAAGCTTCTTCGAAAGCAAAAATCATCATTGCCGGTGATACATACGAGTTCATTACAACTGCCTTCATACGCATTAAGCTGGGTATCGAAGCTATTGTCCATACATGTAGTAATCACTGTATTTTGGCCATCGCCAACAAATGTGTACCACATGCCGGGGGCTTCAATAGCTGTAACACAAAATGGTATGTCTATTTCCTCTTCAGCACCAAGGGTGCTCCCTTCCATCACTCCATTACATGGAAGATCAAACGCATTAAAACAAAAATCTCCCTCTAAAGGATCGGCTATTGTAAAACTTTGTGACGAACATTCGAGAATATCTCCCTCACTCCAATAAGGGGTGATCAAGACATAGAGTGTTGTGCTAAAAGGGTATGTGTTCGGGTGGTCATATGAATTGTTATTCCCAACATCCAAGTGATCCAGAATATCGAAAACACCGGGCGAGGTACTGATGGATATTTTATATCCTGTTTGATTGCCGTTTGAATGTTCCCATGTGATAACCACATCAGCCGGCACATCTGTACTCCCATCCAGGGGTGTGGTAAGCTCCGTACAGTTTGGCGCCACATTTCCTTCCGTGGTAAAAGATTCGTTTACGCATCCGATGGCATCCCCCAGATCATTATAAGGGACGATTTTAGTATAAATAGTGGTGACATAAGGAAAAGGATCAACTGGATTATAAGAGGTGACCAAACCAACATCAACATTATTCACAATACTTCCATTGGTCGGCGTCGTCCCCATCGTAAGTCGATACCCATTGGCGCCTTGGACACTATTCCAATAAACATCTTGTTCACTATCCACTCCTGTATCACCATCCTCAGGTGTCACGAGAAAAGAACAAACGGGTGTTGTACAATTTCCCGTATTACAAGTTGCGTTTTCATATTTGCTTCGAATGAGATCTCCGGGTTGCTGGCCAAAGCCTAAATTAAAGTCAATGCCGATGCCACTAATCAAATGACAATAAGACATGATCGTTCCCTTCTCCGGCAAAATGGGATTTTCTTCATCAAAACAAGCATTTCCTTCCGGTGTTTGATTGTTGTTGAATGCCCATTCATTGCCACAATCATCTATCTGTGTACTATTGCCATTCCAAACACACTTATGGGTATGCGAAGATCCCATATTGTGTCCCATCTCATGCGTGACAACTTCCACATTCCAAGAGTAGGTAGGCACAGGAATGATATTGGTACTCAGACTGGCACTAACAGCCACCTGATATGAATTGGAACAAAGTACATTGACGTAAGCAACACCTCCACCTAATGATCGGGTAGATATGAAATGGGCTAGCCTGCCATTATAATCAAGCGTATCAATATGTGCACGGAAGGCATTTAATACGGCAATGGTGGAATTCATGCCTGCATAGGGATCTGGCGCAGTATAAATAAGTACGTCTGAAACCGCCACGGGAATATCTTCATTTTCATAAAGCGTGATGACTTCATTCCATAACTCTGCCACCCATTCTTCGGTATTAGGCACACTGGAGCCATTTTTTACATACGCATCGTAATCGGCCTCGACATATATTTCGACACAGTTGCCGGTCATCGAACGATTGGTACCACCCTTGTGACCATCAGACAAATTGGCCTGACTGATATCATCGGTATAACATTCAAGTTGTTTGGATCTTAGAATATCTTTATCTGCATAATAAATATATTGATCTCCTTCGGTTTGTTGAATTCGTTGATTGCCTGTTTCATCCGCAAAAACGATTTGTATCCGATTGTTAAAAATACTGACGATCGCCAGTGAATTTGATTCGCCATGGACGATGCCTCGATAAAACCTATGGTTAGGATTTGGGTGTAACCTTTTACCATCAGAAGTGATGATTCTGGCTTCATGACTAAATACTTCAGCTTCGTATAAATCTAATTGAACATCAATTGGACTTGGCAGTTGAATTCGAACAATGCCTGCATCCGCAGCTCTGAGAGACTCTAGCAAATCAGGATTTAAAGTTAGACTTAGGCCATTATCCACATAAGAGCTAAAATCCTCATTCGTGCGCGTGCCTATTGTAAATAAACTATAGGAAGATGATTGTCGGCCCTCAAACAATTCCATGGCTTTTTTTGCCACTGGTTTTTGAGCTATTACATTAGCTACTAACAGGCATAGCACTGCCAGTAAGAAAAGTACTTTTCTCATTAGATTCTTTTTGGTGATAAACAAAGCCCTCCTTAAAGAGTTAAGGTTTGTTCAGTTATGCAATAATCCTTGGGCACTCTTGGGTGAGTGGCGCAAAAGTATGGAATTTTGGGACGCTAATTGTTAAAACTTAGCGTCTTATCCTTTTCCGGAGGCTAAAAAAGGCAAGGTGATCTTATATTTATATGAATTAAGAAGAGCTATATAGTTATTATAGTGAAAAAAAATTATCTGTTACTTCCTGATGCTTACCAACCTAACCCTGCTTTTAATAAAAAATGCTATTTCCTGGTTTGAAATACCCGCCACCGATTTAGATCGAGCGACAAAGTTTTACGAAAACATTTTTGGCATATCCCTTTTCTCAATGGATACACCCAATCTTACAATGAGGTTGTTTCCTTTAGAAAATCCTGGTGCTGGGATTGGAGGGGCTATTGTTCTGGCAAAAGACTTTTATAAGCCCTCTTCCTCCGAGGGAACCTTGCTCTATCTGAATGCCAATCCGGAGGGCAGATCATTCTCGATAGAATAGAAGCAGTAGGAGGTGAAATTGTGGTGGCTAAAACTCAAATTCCCAGGAATATGGATACATGGCGGTTTTTATTGATTCGGAGGGCAACCGGATTGTGCTTCATTCCTCCCCACAACAGGCTTAACATTATACAGCCAAAAATGCCGTTATTTTTCTCATGATCAATGAAACTCCTCTTCATTGGTTTCTTTCATTTTCAAAAATTTTTATCTCCTTATTTTAGATGTGCTGCTCTGCGTATGTCTATCCCTTTTTGACGCATACTAATCATTCGATTCTTTTAAAATGCCCGGTGGGAGACATCTCTATTTTTTGTCATAAACCAGCTTGCTTTAACTATTACATTTAGTCAAGAGCCCAGATTTAGGGTGAGTTGGATTTGGTAAAAACCTAAATAACCATACTTGAGATAAATCTGGAATAAAAGAAATAAATGCTGTGACTATTTTTAAGTAATTCCTTAACGCTTCAAATTTATTGCCTCTGATTGAAATGATACTTGTATACAAATGGGTACATTTATGTTTCAACAGGGAACTTTTTTTACTTATGGCACTTATCTCCTTTGGCAAGCCAGTCGACTGGCAAGCTGGAGACTGGTTAAGCTGGTAAAACACCATTACCTCCTTTTGTTTTTCCTTCTAAGCATTCCTCTAATGCTCGCCAGAATAAATGTCAACCCTAGAGCTGTTATCTGGTCGGATGCAGAAGGTTACTATCAGTATTTACCTGCCGTTTTCGTCATCAAAGATGTCCACAAACTTCCTCCAGGCAGTGTTTGGCCATACTATAATAAACAAGGAGAATATGTAAATAAATACACCTGTGGCATCGCCTATTTTGAGCTTCCATTTTTCTTTGCCGCTTATATGCTTAGCAAGCCTTTGGGATATGATCCGTCAGAATATTTCAACCCGGTGTATTGTAGAGCGATGGCCCTTTGTGGGCTCTTCTTTGCCTTTCTTGGATTATTTTATATGCGCAAATCACTACTTCGGATAGTTTCTCCATTCATCACTTTCCTAGTGATTTGTTCTGTCTTTCTGGGAACTAATTTATTTCATTACGCCACCAAAGAAATGAGCATATCCCATGTCTTTAGTTTTCTTCTCTTCAGCTTGCTCATTTACATGTTACCGGAATACCTAAAAAAACAAAGCACAAGGAACAGTCTGATCATTGGTGCGCTACTCGGGTGGATTATTCTCATTCGTCCAACGAACATCATCATTGCCTTCTTACTCCTTTTATATAGTGTCTATACGTGGAATGATCTGAAAGATCGGGTGATCCTTTTGGTTAGAAATATCAAAAGTCTTTTGTTGATGGCCATCGGATCTATCTTTCCGTTCATTCCGCAATTATTATACTGGAAGGAAATGACTGGTGATTGGATTTACTATTCCTACACGAACGAAGGTTTTCCATATTGGAATCAACCTAAAATAGCAGCCGTATTGTTTGATGTTCAAAATGGTTTGTTTCTCTATTCCCCGCTGGTACTTCTTATGATCGTTGGAATATTTACGAATCTAAACAAGAAAAAATTCCAGGCGCCAGTAGCCTTGTTATTTTTTACTGTAGCTACTTACATATTTGCAAGTTGGTGGGCGTGGTGGTTTGGCGGTGCTTTCGGACATCGGTGTTATGTGGAATTTTATGCGATTCTTGCATTTCCATTGGCGGGCCTATACCAACAAGTGTTTAGAAGTTGGCGACCGATATTCAAGTATTCATTTTTTACATTAGTTGTTTTACTGATGGCCTTTAGTGTTCGGTTTTCTTATTTGTATTCTTCGGCTGGTGGTCCCTGGGATGGGCCGGAGTGGCGGTGGAACTGGGAGAAATATGGAGAGATTCTCAGGCATTTAATTTGACTCTTCTGAACATCGCTTCAGTCTTAAGACGCAAAATCGTAAAGCCGACATCCATCATGTATTTATCTCGCCGTTTATCCTTTGCTTTCTGCGTAGGGTCATCATGGTAGCATTCAACCACTTCAACAATCAACCTCTGTTTTTGAGTACTACCCCAACTAAAATGAAATACTACTCCTCAAAAGGAACCTCTTTTTGTCTGATTTTGTAAAACTGAATGTAATGAAATACAAGTGCTATAAAACAAATGCAAAGCCCCAAATATTCTCTCACTAATTCAACATGTGGTGTAGAGGCTTGCATCTCCTCGACGATACTCGGCATACCATCACCTATCCATTTCGCAAACGTGGGGAATTTTCTAAATAGCTCAAAGACGACTACTGCCAGTCCTAAAACAATCGTAAGTACTTGGTATTTTTTATAGGCGCCAAACAAAGAAATAATGCCCACGCCACCGTATAACAAAAACCAAAACATCACGTCGTCCTGGCCATCATTTAACTGAACAACAGCAAACAAAATGAAAACAGCCGCTAGCGTGAGATTAAATATTTTCATTGGAATGAATTATTTTGCATTATAAATTCTTAGGAATTTTTTCTTCTTACCTGCTCCCAGGCCCAGGCCGATCGCATGATGGATTGAATATCTTCTGTTGGCTTCCAACCTAGCTGCTGCGTAATCTTCGTATTGTTGGCATAGATCGCATCGACATCACCGGCACGTCGTGGTGCAATTTTGTAGTTTACGCTTACCCCTGTCGCTTCTACAAAGGCATGGATCGCCTCAAGCACTGTCACACCTTCTCCAATTCCCAGGTTAAAAACATCATAGGGCTTATGATTCTTTTTCTTTATTAAAAAATCCATTGCCAATGTGTGTGCCTTGGCTAAATCCATTACATGAATATAGTCTCGAATACAACTCCCATCGCGCGTTGGAAAATCATTTCCAAAAACAGATAATTCATCGCGCAATCCATAAGCCGTTTCAGTGATGACCGGAATTAAATTGGTGGCCTTATTCAAGGAGGCTTCTCCGATCATCGCAGAAGGATGTGCACCGGCCGGATTAAAATATCTCAATGATATCCCGGATCGATTTGGTTGCGTGTTAAAAAACTGATCGTAAAGAATTTCACCGGCTTGCTTTGTGGCACCATATGGATTTTCTGCAGGGCGAATTGGCGTCTCTTCGGTGACCGGAAGTTGATCCGGTTTTCCATACACCGTGCAGGAGGAAGAAAAAATCAAATGTGGAATATCCATCTCGTGCATAATCGCCATTGTAGATATTGTACCACCCACATTGTTCCTATAATATTTCAATGGTTGGAACACAGATTCTTCCACACTTTTCAATGCCGCAAAATGAATGATTCCATCAAAGTGCCCAAGTGGTTTTAATGCATCAAGCGCTTCTTGCGTATGACTTAAATCAACATCGATATTGACAACTTTGTAACCGGTGATGGCCTCAACAGCCTCCATGACATCCAAGGACGCATTGATTCCGTTGTCGAGAGATACCACATCAAAACCTGATTGAATCAAGTCAACAATTGTATGGCTTCCGATAAAACCACATCCTCCGGTCACTAAAATTCTTGGTTTACTCAATGCTGTTTTGATTTTTAACTGACTGATTCCTTAGGCGTCTTGCTTTATTTAAAAATAGTGATCTCCATTAAAATGCTAAATATCCTATCGCTATTGTTTACAAATAAAGTCTTTTTAACTCTTTTTATCAAAAAATAACACCTAAACCAGGATTTGTCCACCTTATGGATGACACAAATCCCCACATCCAAACCTATTTCAACGAAACCAAATACTAATCATATCTGCCAAATCCTCAGTATGTATAGAATATTCGTCTTGCAATGCCGATTTTGTACCTTAATATAAATAATGTAGTTCGCTTGTGTATTTTCGAGTCCTTCTTTGTGTCCTCCTCTTCTCCCATGGTGCATCTGCGCAGTGGCGCGGTATGCAATTTGAACACTTTGATGCACATGATGGATTAAATAGTGGTTTTATCACAGCCATTTGTCAGGATAGTGTAGGCTTTTTGTATTTCGCAGGGTATCAGCAGTTGATTCGATACGACGGACATATTTTTGAAGACTTTACACACGACCCTACGGACAGCACCAGTATAGGCCCGGGACAAATCACCAACATGTTGGTGACAGCAGATGGTAAAATCTGGCTTGCGATGCGCCGAGATGGTCTGAACGTCTATGATCCAAAGACCGAGACTTTTCAGCGTTTTGCAGCGCCGGTTGCAGACAACTCAATTCTCCAACTCTTGGAAGATGATGCGGGCATTCTCTGGACCGGTACCGCTGAATCCTCTCTATTAAGTTTTGATAGGAAGACAAACCAGTTTACAACACATCCTTTTGCAAATGATATACCAGCCTATTTAGACAATGTAGTCATCACCGGATTAGTTCAGGATCAAACGGATCCTAACACAATTTGGTTAAGCATTTATGATTATTCGGATGGTACTGTAGCATCGAATATACCTTATCAAATGGCACGCTTTGATAAATCAACTTCGAAACTCTCACTGGAGGCTTGTAAGGGTATTGTCAAAAGTCAAGATAGCCAGGGCAGACTTTGGGGTGGATCTTGGGTTCATGGTTTGTGGTGCTATGATCCCAAAACAAAATCATGTGAAAATATTCGTTTTAGCGTACCGCTGCCTTCCGGGAAAATAGCCACTGATGGGGTTTTTGAAATCAAACATTTCGTAGCTGAAACTTGGGTTGGTTCCAGAAATTCAGTGCTATCATTTTCAAAAGATCTCGACTACCAATTCATCACAAAGCGTGAACAATATGGCGATGTCAACGCCATTGAAAAAGATAGAGCAGGAAATATATGGATAGGCACGACCAATGGACTGGAAGTGACGCACCCCGGATCACAACATATTGATTATTATGCTCTGGCTGAGTTGGGCACGCAGGAAAGAGTGTATCCGGGTCGACTCGCATATAATCCGAAAGATCAAACCATCTATTTAATCAATCGCAACGAACCCCACATTTACAAGATTCCTTTAGATCAAAAAATAAAACCTTCAATAATAAATGCTTCGGGCGCTCTATCAGGGATTTGTGTTGATTCGAAAAACAGAATTCTGGTAGCTTCCCAATCAGCTTTGTATCAACTGAATCCGGACCAACAACGATTGAAAAAAATTTCCATCCATGATTCATTCGATTATTCAATTCCGTGGTTGTGGTCTATGGAAAGTAGAGATAACGGTCTTGTCGCCGGTATTGCACCGAATGATTTTTTCTGGTTTGATGACGAGCATTCACTCCGACATCTTAACAATCCAGAAAAGAAAACGTACACCGGAAACTATACGCGATTGTTCTTTACCGATGATGATCATGCTATCCTCTCCGGCGGTTCAGAAATACATGAAGTTGATCTCAATACCGGAGCAGATCGCATACTTCGCGGACCCTCTAATGAACATGTGATCAAAGATGAGGAAGGGATGTATTGGTTGGGCACAATTTCAACCATTGGTCGATATCAATTGATTGGCGATAGTCTGCACATCATGAAGTACTACACGGCATCCGATGGTCTGATCAACATTACGGCTACGCATTTACACCTTGATTATAAAAACAGAATATGGATATTCTCCAATGGTGGCTTGAGTGTCATTGATCCAGTGCTGAATGAAACAAGAAACATCGGTGTGCCAGAAGGTTTGCCGGTCAACAACAATGATCCTGTTCAGGTGCTAAATCTTGATGATGGTCGAATGTGTACAGTAAATGACAATGGGCTTATCGTCTTTCATCCCGACTCCTTGTGGTCTGCTACCTCGCGACCGGATGTGCCTGTTGTCCTCAAAGATTTGCGCATAGAAGGCATGCAAGATGTTGATTTAAAAAACGTCAACTTTCGGGAAAGGATTTCACTAAGTCCAAATCAAAACACACTTGACATTCAATTTCAAGGACTTGCTTTTCCTAATGACCGACTCGTTACTTATAGTTATAAAGTAGATGGCCTCCATGATCATTGGATTTATTTGGGGAAAAACAATTCAGTAACGCTGTCAAGAATTCCTCCCGGCAAATATATCTTCCATGTAAAAACCGGAGCGCCCGAAGCCTTATCACCTGTCAAATCATTGGCCTTCCATATTGGCACACCTTTATATATGCGTCCGTGGTTTTTGCTGGTCGGACTAGCATTGCTTGTGTTCTGTCTGTATCAATTCTATCGAACGCGCATTAGAAAAATCAAGAAGCAAGCAGAAGAGAAAACAAGAATAAATCAACAAATGGCTGAGCTCGAACTAAAGGCCTTGCGTTCACAAATGAATCCGCACTTCATGTTTAATAGCTTGAATTCGATAAAAAATTATATCCTAAAAAACGAAACCACAAAAGCATCTGAATATTTATCGAATTTTTCACACCTAATTCGAATGATACTTCAAAACTCCAGAGAAAAAACCGTGTCTTTAAAAGATGAGTTAGATACACTATTGTTGTATATTGATTTAGAAAAATTGCGCTTTAGAGATGGGTTTGAATTCACTTGTCAAATCGATGACAGCATTGATATTTCTCAGATACAAATACCACCCATGATCATTCAGCCTTTTATAGAAAATGCGATTTGGCACGGACTTCTGCACAAAGAAAGTGATCGACATCTGGCGTTACGCATCCATAGAAAAAATGGAAATGTCATTTGTGAAGTTGAAGATGATGGTATCGGTCGTCAAAGTGCTGCTGAAATAAAAAGCAAATCCGCCACCCAATACAAGTCCATGGGCATGGGCATTACACAGGATAGAATTACCTTATTGAATAGTATGAGTGCAATGGGTATTGAGATGGAAATCATTGACAAAATGGACAATCATCAACAATCAACCGGAACACTTGTAAAAATAAAAATCCCCTATGCGAGCCATACTTATTGACGACGAACCCGATAGCCTGGAATCCTTAAGTGCAGAAATTCAACAGTACTGCCCTGAAATCACGGTCATTGGCACTTATAGTGACCCACGGGAAGGATTGGAGAAGTTGAAAAAAGAATCTCCTGATGTGTTATTCCTCGACATTGAAATGCCGCATATCAATGGGTTTGAATTATTGCAAAAAATGGAGACGATCGATTTTGATGTCATCTTCGTTACCGCCTATGATGAATATGCCGTTAAAGCCTTTGAATTTAATGCCGTTGACTATCTGCTCAAACCCATCTTAAAAACTAAGCTCCTTCAGGCAGTACAAAAAGTGACCGATAAAAAGGGGTCTCCTCTGGACAATGATCATATCAAAGCGCTCATCAATAATATCCATTTAAATTCCCGATTAGAAATGGAAAACATCGCGCTTCCCACGGCAGAAGGATTTGAGTTTGTGCATGTCAATGACATCGCCTATCTGGAAGCGGACAACAACTATACGTGGGTTCATCTTGTTTCAAAACACAAATATTATCTGACCCGAACTTTAAAAGAAATGTCTGCGATGATTCACTTCCCGCAATTTTTCAGATCGCACCAATCCTATTGTGTCAATCTCAATCATGTGAAGAAATATGTTCGGGGTCAGGGTGGATATCTTGTTCTTAAAGATGGGAAACAAATTCCTGTTAGTCGGGCGAATAAGGAGCCGCTGATTCAATTGTTGACGAAATAATCAATTACGAATTACCCGCCTTCGCAAAAAGCTATGGCAGAGGAACCAAATGTGTGAATTACCCGCCTTCGCTATCCCGATCGATCGGGAGGCTACGGAAGGGCGAAGCGAAAAAAAGGACGCGAGATGCCAGACGCGAGATAAATCGACGCGAGACACAAGGCGCGAGACACAAGGCAGAGGGCATAGAGTATCTCCATAACCCAAATCACTCCATCACCCATGACCCATCACTAAATCACCTCTCACTTCTCACCCTGTACAACCTAGCGTTTTCCTTGCTTCTTAGCGCCCGCTCAGTAGGATTGTAAGAAAATTAATAACTAAACTTAAGTGTCAAAGACACTGATCTAAACCCCTTCGCTCGCTATTTCCGATGGATCGGAATAGGCGAAGGCGAGTCTAAACTCATGAATATTGATTCTTCTGTAGTCATGGTGTTGAGAGGGCTTAGTTACGATACTTTACGGTATCGAGGTTGAGAACTATCATCTGAAGATGATAGCGTTTAGTTTTTTAATCTTCTTTGGTGATAATCTCCTAAACTCAAGAACCATCACAAAAACTAAACCCTCTAAACTTAAGTGTCAAAGACACTGATCTAAACTCTCTAAACTCATCGGTTTCTACTCAAGCCTCCTTCCCAAATACTCACCCAATCTGCCAAATCCTAAAAGGTGCTTCCGATTTTAATAATATCAGTGTTTTTTTGAGATGAATAAAATTATCATCGATGAAAAATATTTATCTATTCCTTCTCCTCTTATTTTCTTTTAGTCTGCATGCGCAGGATAAAGTTGGTATAAACATCGTTGCACCGGAATCTATTTTGGATATCAGAAGTCTTGCGGATGATGCCTCACCAGATGTACAATTGGCAACTCCATCTATGAGCCATTTCCTTCGCCTTTTCTCGGGGCACAACAACGACCCAAGGCCATATGTTTTATTTAGCAAATCAGATACTTTTCGAATTGCCAGCAGTGCAGTGGATTATTCTCTTTTTGCAGAAAGAATAGCGATTCTTCCGAATGGGTATATCGGATTAAATCCGGCTCAGGCCAGTGAGGTCAACCATCCTTTCATCGCCTATGGTGATTTGATTGATTATATATTTCATGATGGGCCATCATCGCCTACCGGGTCAGCGGCCTATCCTGTTAATAGTGGGATGGGAGCAGGGCAGACGATCACTATTGAAACAGATGGACGAGTGATTGGTATAGATATCAACGCCAGAAGTCTTGGGCCGGGGCCGGCTAAATTTACTTATGCATTAAAAGAAAACGATAATAATGGTATTCTACTTGATATCGGATCTGTTGACATCCCGAACACAAGCTTTGGTTATGTTTCTATTACCAATTATCCTATTGATGTAACAGCAGGACAAACTATTTTCCTGGAACTAACTTACGATAGCAATGAAGATGGCGAATGTAATGTCAATGATACAGATCCCTACGCGGGCGGTGATGCCTGGAGTTATGATGGCAACTGGTCTGCTAACCCTTCCGACGAACTCGCATTTTATGTTTGGATGGAAGTGCCGGATACAAATCGTGTGCATGGTATTTCATTATTGGGTGGCACCGCACAGGCGCGTCTTGGAGAAATAATATTCCCTAGAGAAACGGGTTACTTTGGACAGGTTTTAGCGATGAGTTTTAATGGTCAGTTGGAATGGCAGGATCAAAGCGGCGGTGTGTTTGCCAATATTGGAGGGGTTGTACAAAACACGGGTGATCACGAAACAGATGATTTCATTTTTGGTGATTACCACTTGACAAATTTATCTACAAACATATTTTTTTTCGATAAAGATAAAGGAGCCTTTAGAACGGGACGTGTCACCAATAGTGATTGGCAGCCGGCAAACCTGGGACAATTCTCTTTTGCCTCCGGCTGGAATACGCGCGCTGCTGGTTACTGTTCGCAAGCTGCCGGAAATAAAACCAACGCTGATGGTGACTACTCTACTGTGATGGGATATTTTAATACTGTTTGGGGGGATCATGGCCTTGCCGCAGGCAGTTCGAATGTGGCAGGTGGTGACAACAGTGCTGTTTTTGGACTCAACAACGGAACTAGTGGAATTGCTGCTTTTGCTGCCGGTCAAGATAATTCAGCGAATGGTGACCAATCGGCTGCTCTTGGAAAGTTAAACGCAGCAGCCGGCGATGTTGCATTTGCCTCAGGTCAAGGGACAAAAGCATCCGGCAAGGCATCTTCTTCTTTTGGTTATGGGACTATTGCAAATGGTTTTTCTAACACCGTAGTAGGAATCTATAATGATCCTATAGCGCTCCAACCTCAAAATTTTATTGAAAATAATACACCCTTATTTATTGTAGGAAATGGCGTTCATAATACGGATCGAAGAAATGCCTTTCTAGTCCTTAACGATGGTCGGGTGGGTGTAGGAACTAACGTACCCAATACCAAAGTACATGTTTATGGTGACGGAGCCACCGGATTAAAAATCGAATCTGTTGAAGATGATGCATTTCTTTCTTTGGAAAATTTAGCAGATGATTGGGAAATCAGATTGGACCAAAGTGAAGCTAATGAATTGGACTGGCGATACAATGGTTCTACAAAAATGGTCCTGAGTACAGACGGGCGACTAGCGCTTGGATCGGAGACCATGGCCACAGGTTATCGTCTCAGTGTCAGTGGCAATATCATTGCAGAAGAGGTTCGCTGTCAGTTAAAAGTAGATTGGCCGGACTATGTATTTTCAGATAGTTACCATCTAATGCCTTTGGATCACATAGAAAAATCCATTAAAAAAGATGGTCACTTGCCGGGTATTCCCGCTGCTGCTGTCATTGATGAACAGGGGCTTGATCTAGGCGATATGCAGGTAAAAATGATGGAAAAAATTGAAGAACTCACCTTACATCTTATTGAAATGAATAAGCGTATCCTTCAACTGGAAGAAGAAAATCAAGGCCTAAAAAGGAGCACCTCAAAAACACAAACAAAAAACCAATAACCAGATGATGCGCTTTTTGAATATTTCTAAACAATTATTATGTGTCATCCTCCTATTGCTTGGAGGATTACCGGTTGGCCTGTGTCAAGAGGCGAAAAGTGTTTCGAATGAAACCAAAAATTTCTTTGACATACAGCAATCGATGAACGAGCATTACAATGCGCATCCGGGGGCAAAAGAGGAAAAGCACTGGCGACGTTTCGAAAACTATTATGCAGATCGTGTATATCCTCATGGTGATTTGGAAGTTTTGACACAAAAAAGAAATAAAGCCCATACAGAACTCAAACGAGCACTTTCAAAAGATGATCGTGCTACACATGGTGATTGGGCATTTATGGGCCCTTCGAATCTTACCGAGGCAAATTTTGGCCGTTGTGTCCGAGTTCGATTCGTACCTGCAGATTCAAATATTGTTTTTGTACTAACCTCTTCTGCCGGGTTATGGAAAACAACAAATTGTGGTGCCACTTGGGAAAACCTCACAGAGGATCTACCCTATTTGTTTGGGATTGATTTTGTCATTGAAGAAAACAATCCTACTAAAATCTATTTATTGACCGGCAACTCAAAGATTGATTATGGAATAGCTGCTTCGCAAGGTGTCTATGTCACTCAAAATGGAGGAATCACATGGAGTCTTCGCAACCCTTTTGAAGATATGCCATGGGCCTGGCGACTGGTCATGCATCCTTCAAGCAGTAGCATCATGTTTGCCGGAACAACTAATGGAATCTATAGAACCGATGATGCATGGGTAACGGCCACATTGGTTAAATCTGAATTTGATGTTTTTGATATTGAATTTAAACCGGGGGTTCCTTCAGTGATGTATGCCTCTTCGAGAACAGGATTTTTTAGAAGCGACTCGTCGGGCCATCTGGATTCATGGGATAAAATAATTGATCCAAAACTTGGCTTCTTAGATACGATGTGGCGTAATGAAATTGGTGTGACACCAGATCATCCAAATTGCCTTTATTTGGTCGGATCAAATCTCAAGGGTGATTTTGTGATGCGGTCTTTGAACTCAGGGCTCGTCGGTTCGTGGACTGTTCAGGACTCCACTACTAATCTATGGTGGGAGCAACCAAAATATAATATGGGCGTTGTCGTGGACCCTAATAACTATGAGCGCCTATTTGTCATGGCGATTGCGCTATGGCGATCGACCAACGGAGGGCAGCCAGGTGGCTGGACAGATGTAGGCGCCGACAACGTATTACATTCAGATCATCACGATTTTGCATTCTATGGAAGTACCCTTTTTGATGTCAATGATGGAGGCATTACAAAATCAATGGACGGTGGAGATTCATGGACCATTATCACACCTGGTATCGAAGTTTTTGAAGCCTACTCGGTAGCCGGAACGCCACAAAACACAAGTCTTTATATCACCGGTGCTCAGGATACCGGTGGAAACAAAATCGAATCAGGGGGTGAGTTTAATGGTGTCTGTGGAAATTGTACCGGTGATGTTACCATGACGCTCATCGACTATACTGATGAGGACAAAGCTTATATGGCTTGTCAGGGTGGAGGCTTGCGCTTTACAAGTAATGGCTGGGACTCTGATGAAAATGCCGGTCCGGGTGGTGCGAACTTTGAACCTGAATGGGATGGTGGCGCATGGGTCACTCCTTATGAATTCGATCCGGTTTATCCCAATTATATCTTTACCGGTAAGGATTCTATTTGGAGCCTGAATATAGGTGCTCAAACAGCCCGATATGTCGGATATCCCGGCCCGGGGAAAACAAAAGCTATTGCACAAAGTAAAAGCAACAGAAACAGAATGTATGTTATCCATGGTGGTAAAATGTATAGAACTTCAGATGCACTGACCAGTGATGAAGATGGTGCTACTTGGACAGAAATAATAAATGATGATTCCGTGGGTGTTGCCATTGTGGATATTATAGTAGATCCTGATAATGCAGATAAAATATATGTTGTCTATTCAGGCACCCGTGACGGCTATAAAGTATATCATTCAACAAATGCCGGTAATCCCGGGACATGGATTAACATCTCTGGCAACTTACCAAATGTCCCTGCTAATAAAATTGCATTTCACGATAATGGAATGGGAAATCATGCTTTGTATCTTGGGACAGATCTTGGTGTGTATTATAGAGATGACAGTATGGGCGATTGGGTTTATTTTGGAAATAATCTACCTGCAAGTCCGGTGAGTGATATATATATAAACCATACATCATCGGAAATCGTAGTCTCTACAATTGGACGAGGTATCTGGAAGGCTGACTTGTATACGGTTTGTCCAACCACCATAACCCTTTCAACCAATGAAGACGCCGGTGGAAAACGGCATTATTCGGCAAGTGAAAATATTACCAGCAATAGGTATTATGACCAATCTTTCAGCACCCATATTCGTTATCAGGCAGGTGATTTTGTAGACATGCTTCCTGGCTTTAGAGTAAAGGCAGCCGCTTTCTTTCATGCGAAAACGGGTAATTGCCCATCCTTGAATGAAGAGGACTGACGAGCTTCTCTTAACCTTTCACTGTTAACCTTTCACCACATTTTCGCAGAAAATCCACTGCTCAGGCAACCATTTTACCAATTTTTACCTATATATAGGTGATTACTTGGCGATATGAGTGAAATCCTTACGGAAAACAGTGCTATAGCGAAAGCTAAAAAGGGCGATGCTACTGCTCAGCGGTATCTTTACGACCATTACCGTAGTAAGTGGTTTATGATCTGTCTACGCTATTTGCCTAACCGCGCTGACGCGGAGGATGCCTTACAAAATGGTCTAATCAACATTTTCACGAAAATCAATCAGTTTGACAGCCGGATTGGTGAGTTTGGTGGATGGTCATCCAGAATAATTGCGAATGACTGTATTCAAATCCTGCGTAAAAACAGTAAAAATATTATCGTAGATGAATTGAGCAATGACCATTCGATTGCTTACCACGAAGAAAATGCCATTGACAAGATCTCCCGAAAGGAAATAATGAGTATTATCCAGAAATTACCAACAGGTTACAGAATGATATTTAATATGTTTGTTTTTGACGGATATTCACATAAAGAAATTGCCGCCCAACTAAAGATTTCAGAAGGGACTTCAAAATCCCAATTATCTAAAGCGAGAAAAATACTTCAACAGGCACTTGAAGTAATGATATAAAGAGGAATATTATGAACAATGAGCATGATAAATTAGACGATTTTCTGCGGGATCAACTTAATGATTCTTCAGAAAATGCTTCCTGGAATACTCCCGGCGATCACGTGTTTGAAAACGCTATAAACGCCCTCCCCGAAAAGAAAAAGAACAATCGTGCGATTTGGATTATTCTTCCTCTTCTCTTCCTCGCTGCTTTCATTGGTCGCGAACTAATGCACGCAAATCAAGTCAATACACTCGAAAACAAAATAAATTCCCTCGAAGAATCTTTCTCCACTCAATCCCTATCCGTCGTATATGCAAATGAACAGCCCCATCCAGAACTTTCTCAAACATCCTCCCTTGATGAAACAGCAAGTAATCAAAGCGCTAGAGTGGATGATCAATCTGAACCCACTTCGACAACATCCGCTTTTAGCAGTTCAATAATATCTGAAGAAAAACCCGTCTCCACCACAATTACTAATTCTCAACCGAACGCACAGCAACTCCTTGCTCCTGTCAATGCCGAAGGCAGCATTCCAAAAGCACAATCCAGAGTTTCTTCAGCTGGCATGAAAACGAAAACTGTAGCCAATTCATCATCGGAAATTTTAACCCCGTCATCACCGGTGTTGATCAATTCTGGATTCAGTTCAGGTCTCGATTCAGAACAGTTACCTGCGCTTAATGAATTTCATATCACAGAGGATGTAAACTCAAAACAACAATGGATAACTCCGCTTTTGATGCCTTTGTTGATTTCGGATCTCGTAGTAGAAACAACATACCCTGCGATTGAATTGTCAAGCCCTTCAATCGCAGTTGCGCATAAGTCCAAAGTGAACAAAATTATGCGCTATGGGATACTGGTTGGAGGTAACCAATCCTGGCTTACAATGAAAAACATTCCCGAGAGTCCGGTGACCAAGCTATATGAATATGACAATAGTCAATCCGGTGCAGGCGCCTATGCTTTTATCGGCAAACCACTCTCGAAAAAGATTTCTATTGAGGCAGGCCTGGGTTATCAACAATATCAAAACAGCAGCGTTTTGGAAGACAACTTTTTATTCGAAGGCAATCATGTCATCATGATGCCCGATGGCAATGAAGTTTATCAAAAACAAATTGATGTTATCAACCCACTGGGAGATTACAGTACGATGCTTGCGTTTAGAGTGAGCGATCAAATGCAGGAAAACGATATAATTAATGAGTATACCACAATGAATCAAAAGCTGCACACGGTACACTTTGATATGAACATCAAATACAAAATACTATCCCTGAACCGTTTTGATCTTTCATTAGGCGCTGGCCTTGGAGTTGGTTATCTCGCCAAACTTGAAAATAATTTTAATATTTCTTGTTACCATAATGGGCAACTACAAAGCACCCGTACTGAAACACCAAAAAATCTTTCTCAGACGCAGAAATGGTATGGTCAGGCGATCGGTAAAATCAATATCGAATATCACTTGACCGATCAATTGGGACTCATCCTTGAAACGCAATATCGCAGTGGTATAAGTAGTTTGCGACGTGGTACAGAAACCAATGGTTCGCAAACGTATATACATGCCGTATTGTTGTCGGCAGGTCTGACGCACACTTTTTAAAATCAGAAAACACCTTTTTATTTTATTCGATGAAACCATTTGGCTTCTCCTGCTTCTTGTTATGCACAAGGAAATTCTCTCCCAATAATTTTTATAATCAAACTATATTTTACCTCAGGCAACCATTGTCCCCTCCGATGCATACTATAAGTAGTATTTAAACAAAAAATCCTTTCACTATTAAAACACTACTTATGAAAACGTATTTATTTTTATTACTGGCTCTGGGAATAACTTTTGCCAGTTGCAACAAAGATGATGATCCGAAAAGTTTGAATCTAAACATTAGCGGACTAGAAGACCTTGGGTCAACAGCACAATATGAAGGCTGGATAATGGTCAATGGAACTCCCGAAAGCACAGGAACTTTTAATGTTGATGGAAACGGAAACCTTTCAAGATCATCCTTTCCTATTGAAGAGGGAACACTAAACAGTGCAACAGCTTTTATATTGACCATAGAGCCAAATCCAGATGCCGATCCTTCACCTTCGGATATTCACATCCTGGCAGGTGACTTTTCAGGTTCATCAGCAAATCTATCTGTTGGTCACAACGCAGCGCTTGGAACAACTTTTGAAACGGCCAGCGGTGGATTCATCCTTGCGACACCAACTGATGGTACGATGGATGACGAAGAAAGTGGTGTTTGGTTTTTGGATCCAGCTGGACCAACAGCAACATTGGGATTGCCTTCACTTCCAGCCGGATGGGTTTATGAAGGTTGGGCGGTCATCAATGGCTCGCCTGTTACCACCGGTAAATTTACATCTGCCTCCGGAATTGATATGTCAGCTCCATATAGTGGGGTGAATGCAGGTCCACCTTTTCCTGGAGAGGATTTTCTTCAAAATGCCCCTGCGGGACTTGGTGTAACATTTCCAACAAGTCTCCGAGGAAGTACTATTGTCGTATCCGTTGAGCCATCCCCTGATAATAGCCCGGCTCCTTTTACACTTAAACCATTAGTGGCAATGGTTTCGGATTCCGCCGCTGTGCATATGGTCTATGGTATGAGCAATAATGCTTTAGCCACAAATCCATTAGGAACTGCTGCACGATAAATTATGTAACATCAAAATATAGGGTGTTTTAAGGGCTGTCTCTTTCCTAGAGGCGGCCCTTTCCTTTTTTAGCAAAAAATAAAATCCATATACATACCTTACCTTTCATACGTTACCATTTAATACATCATTCAGGAATTTAAAAAAATTAAAAATTCAGCGCTATGCGATACGGGATTTTATCATTTTTATTTATCGCCCTTTACTTAACAGTACAGTGTCAGGACAATAACAATATTGTCATCGGAACCATTGATAGTATCCAGTCTGATATACTGGGCGAACAACGAAGAGTTTGGGTCTACACACCCAATACAGGCATGCAAGACATTTATGCGAGTCAACGTTATCCCGTTGTTTATTTGCTTGATGGTCCAGGTCATTTTTATTCCGTAGTAGGCATGATCAAACAATTAAGTACAACCAATGGAAATACACTCTGCCCTGAAATGATTGTCGTCGGTATAGAAAACACGAACAGAACAAGAGACTTAACACCTACGGTCTCAGAGACCGGACCTCTTTCTCAGAACTCAGGAGGCGGAGAGAAATTTATGGCGTTTATAGAGAAAGAACTGATGCCCTACATCGAGGCCAATTATCCTACCGAGCCCTACCGTATGTTGATAGGACATTCCTTAGGAGGCTTGACCGCGATCAATGCCCTGATCCATCATACGGAGGTGTTCAATGCTTACATTTCAATTGACCCAAGTATGTGGTGGGATGATCGACGCTTATTGGGCGAATCGGAAGCACTTTAGAAAAACAAAGATTTTTCAGGCAAATCCCTATACCTTGGAATTGCAAATACGATGCCTCGTGAAATGACGCTCAAAGAGCTAAAAAAGGATACAACGGAAGTAACAAATCATATGCGCTCCATTTTTGATCTGGGTCATACATTGGATAAAAACAAAAAGAATGGACTCGCCTTTAAATACAAATATTACGAAAATGACGACCATAGTTCCGTCCCGTTGATTACTGAATACGATGCTATTCGATTTATCTTCAACTTTTACTCATTGGCTATTGATGGGACTGAATTGAATGATACTACGCTGTCCATGGCCAACAAAATCAAAGCGCATTATGCCAATGTTTCAAAACAAATGGGCTATAAAATTCAACCTCCTGAGAGTTTGATAAACAGCATAGGTTATGGTGCACTGGGAAATCAAAACTTCAAACAAGCAGCGTACTTCTATAAAATGAATGTTGAAAATTATCCCAATAGTTTTAATGTCTACGACTCCTTAGGTGATTATTATATTGCGATTGAAGATAAAGCAAACGCTATTATCGCTTTTGAAAATGCGCTTTCTTTGAGAGAGAATGTCTTCTCCAGAAACAAATTGGAAGGGCTTAGGAAACCATAAAATTTGATAAGATGAAAACAGCTTTTATACTCTTCCTTTGTTGCAACGGCCTTCAGGCGCTCGCAACAACCTATACGGTGGGCTCCACAAAAGAATATGCTACGCCGAATGCATTGTACCAAGCGAATGTCCTAGCCCAAGGAGACACCATCGCTATTGATGGAGAGACCTATAGTGGAACTGCTTCACTAGCAGTATGGCAAGCGGATGACTTATACATTGTTGGTGTGAATGGCAGACCACATCTCATCGCAGAAGAAAAATACATTCAAGGCAAAGGCATTTGGGTACTGGCCGGCAACAACATTACCGTTGACAATATTGAATTCTCGGGCGCGAAAGTGCCTGATGAAAATGGTGCCGGTATTCGACTGGATGGTATGGGAGTCACCATACGAAATTGTTTTTTTCATGATAACGAAAATGGGATTTTAACCAGCAATCCATATGCGGGAGATATCCTGATTGAGTATTCCGAATTTGCTAACAATGGTTTTGGCGATGGCTACACCCATAATCTGTATGTTGGGCATGTCAATTCGCTGACCTTTCGATACAATTATTCCCATCACACAAAAGTTGGACATAATCTAAAATCACGGGCTAATGAAAACTATATTTATTACAATCGAATCATGGATGAAGAGTCCGGCTATTCCAGTCGATTGATCGATCTGTCTAATGGTGGCTTTACAATCATCATGGGGAATCTTCTGATGCAAGGTCCAAATGCTGAAAACAATACATTAATTGGTTATGGGAGAGAAGGGCTCAGCAATACCTCTTCACATCTCTATGTGGTTAACAATACTATGCTGAACAAAAGAACAGCATCATGCATTTTTATAGACATTCAGGATGGTGCAGAAGTTGCTGAAATCTTTAACAATATTTTTACCGGAACAGGAACGCCAATAAACGGAACCGCTACCACAATAGGTGGCAACATCATTGAACCCGTCATCGCAAATATGGACTTCGTTGACGAGCCTAATTACGATTACAATATCAACAGCTCATCCCCTGCTATGGACTCCGGTGTTGAACTCACTTCCGTGAATGGCTTTTCACTCACACCCGATAAAAGCTACAAGCATCCACTAAATTTCGAGGATCGGGTCCTAAGTAATGGCGTAATTGATGCCGGTGCATTTGAATTTTCCACAATTACGTCTATTCCTCAGGTCAATGGACATCAGGAGAAATTATATCCTAACCCTGCTTTTGACAAAGTATCCATTAATCTTCCCGCTGAAGAAATTATCACCTTGCAGCTGTATGATTTTTCTGGTCAGTTGCTGACATCATCAAGAAATTCCAATTCCTTGACATTAGATCAAGTGAGTCAGGGTGTTTATGTTTTAAAAACTACACTTCACAACGGCGTTGAACTCACTCATTTGGTAGTCAAGCTCTAAAACTCAAGGTACATGTGATGGTTGGGATTATAATGATCTCCGGAAATTTTGAAGTCGTAAGCGCCAATAACTTTAAAACCGGATTTTTTATAAAAAGCAACTGCCCGGGCATTCTCTATCCATACATGAAGCCACATCCCTTCCTGCCAGGATTGTTGGACAAAGTTAATATTGAATGTCATGAGTTCCTGCGCTAAATGCATTCCAAAGTATTCTTTTAGCAAATACAATCGCTCCAATTTTGTCACATTAGGTTTGTCAATATCTTCATGAGCAGCATTTAGGATTATTTTTGAATAGCCTGCAGCTTTACCTTTGTAGTATATAATGTGATATATATTTCTAGGATCTTCCAACTCTTTTTTAAATGCTTCGAGGCTATATTTTTCACTGATATAAACATCAACAATTTCTTTAGTTGCGCTATGGGCATGTGCCGTTAGAAACGATGGGACACCAATTTCTGTCAATAACACATAATCTTCCTTATTGGCTCGCACTATAGAGGTCATGATCGTAAGATTGTGGTGTAAATTAAGGCATTGAGATTACATTCCTCTTTTATAAGATTGAAAATCAAACAGGCTCTTTTTATTTGACCTCCTGTCGCTACTTTACCTAAGTCCAAATGGTGTTGTTCATTAAAAGGCTTCATCGCTGGAAGTTGGTATTGGATCAATGAAAATATTATAACGTATTTTATAGTTTTATAACTATTTATTAGGCTATATTTGTCATGACCACTAAATTTTAATCCTCCACAAGCCGGTATGTGGACCTAAAAGGCATATAATGAAGCAATACAAATTTAGTTTATTCCTCTTCATCACGATCATCACGTGGACAGCCAATGCGCAAACCTACATTGGCAATGTCTTGTACCGAAACACATACGAATATGCGAAAGTAGTATGTTCAGAAGATACATGCACCTTTTCCATTCCTTACCTTGATGGTGACAAAAAGTTCAGCTTGCCTCTTGATATTTCAAAACCACAAAATTGGGAAATCAAAAGAGGTGCAGAACTTTGGCGCTTTAATACCAAAATTGAAAATGGACGTTTGGTAGGCGAATTATACATGCCAACCGCTCGACAACAAATAAAATTTTACGAGCAAAACCCACCACTATCATCAAGTCAACTTATACCATATGAGGGTGTCTTTGAAGATGAAGAAAAACGCCGTGTCATAATCTACTCCCGATATGACTACCTCCATTTTATGTCTCCCTATTCAGAAGAAACGATGTCCCTCAAGCCGATTGGTCAAAATATCTTTTGGAGTGTGTCGGGTGAACATGCCACTTTCTCTGCGTTAAAAGGAGAGACTTTTGAAGACTTGCAAATCACTTGTCAAAATGGAAACCAACATCATCTCCGACGTGTGCCGACTTTTACCGTTGAGGATCTTTGGATACCAATTGGAGAGGACACTTTGTTTGCCCAGTTATACCTTCCGGAAACAAAAGAAAAAGTTCCTGCATGTTTAGTGCTACCAGGTGGGGGAGCCGTTGGAATGGATAACTACACCTATGAGGCACGCCTTTTCGCTTCACACGGAATGGCTAGTCTTGTGTTTGATAAATCAGGCAACGGAAAGTCCAAGGGTAATGGCCACTTTCACCGACAATCCTTTGAGGAGAAAAATGATCAATACAAATTATTATTTCACTACCTCCGAAATCATCCGGCTGTTAATCCCGACCAGGTTGGTGTACATGGACCCAGCGAAGGAGGCAGACTTGGGTTGATGATGGCCATAGACTTAGGGCATGAGATGGCTTTTGCTATTGCAGCGTCAGGACCCTTTATGACCTTCCGTGAAGGACAGCTGTATGCCATGGATCACCACCATCGCAATATGGGTGTGAACGAAATCGACAACATGAAAATTCGTGAAATATGGAACGACTATTATGCGGGCATCCTCGAAGGTAAAATTGATCCAAAGGTCATTGAAAGGGCAAATATTTACCGAGAACAAAATGCTCGATTATTTCTTCCTCCAGATTTTACGGATTTACCTGCTTCACCTCAACGCGATGATATCCTAAATGATCGTGTTGTCTTTGAAGCTGGAAAAATAGTCTGTCCTATTCTCTTGCAATACGGGGAAAATGATCAGCGTGTCCACAGGCAGAAAAGTCTTCAGAATATTTTTCCGCACTTAACAAATCCCGCGTCGATTGAAACAATAATCTATCCACGTGGTAATCACTCTTTCATGACTCCAGAGTATAAAATCTGTCCGGGTTATACCAGTGACAAAATCAGTTGGTTGAAAAGCATAGGAATGCTGAAGTAAGATTAAGGCAGAAAGCAAATTACAATCTGCGTTATCTGGAAGAGACATTCTTCGTGTATATCGATAAATAAGTGAGTAGTGAATTACTAAATTTCCCAATCACAAAACACTTTCTGTTGTTCCGACCGATATCGTTACCCAATTAAAAAGACAGCATAAATCTCCTTACACGTCTTTCAACTCAGCAATCAACTTCTCCAAAGAAGCCTTGGCATCACCAAATAACATTTTGGTTTTTTTGTCAAAGAAAAGTTCGTTTTCGATACCGGCATATCCTTTGGCCATAGATCGCTTCATCACCACCACATTTTTTGCGGTATTTGCTTTAATGATTGGCATACCATAAATAGGGGAAGAAGGATCTGTTTCCGCAGCGGGATTTACTACGTCATTGGCACCGATCACAATCAGAACATCCGTGTTAGGAAGCTGTGGATTGATATCCTCCATCTCTTTTAATTTATCATAAGGCACATCCGCCTCCGCTAAAAGCACATTCATGTGTCCCGGCATACGACCCGCAACAGGATGAATAGCAAAGTTTACTTCAACTCCTTTTGCTTCAAGTGCCTTTTCAAATTCATGGCAAGTATGCTGCGCTTGCGCAACAGCTAATCCGTAACCTGGTACAATCACCACACGCTGGGCATACGCACACATGATCGCTGTATCCGTAACACTGATTTCGCTGATAGACAAACCGTCCATTGACTTACCGGAAGGACCACTGGCACTGAAAGCTCCACTAATCACATTCCAAAGACTTCTATTCATCGCCTTACACATCAACACCGTCAAAATCGTCCCCGCACTTCCTACCAGAATACCACCGGTCAACATCACCTGATTGTCATAAAGAAATCCACCAAGCGCTGCAGCAATTCCTGTAAATGAATTAAGAAGAGAAATAACCACCGGCATATCTGCTCCGCCAATCGGCATCACAAATAAAACACCATAGACTAAGGATGCAATTAAAATGAGCCAGATAAATCCATCACTCCATGGCCCGCTGATGGAAAGAAATATTATAGCACCGATAATCGCAAAGACTATCGTATTGTTTGATACCTGCATGATTTTACTGCCGACATCTTTTATTTTTCCTTCCAGCTTTCCGTAGGCAACCATACTTCCGGCAAAAGAAACACTACCAATCATAAGACTAAGGAAAATAATGAATCGCTCGCCAAACATTTCCGGATGGTGCGTATTCATTTCCACCAAACCAATTAATGCAGCACAGGCACCTCCCATTCCATTAAACAAAGAAACCATCTGAGGCATCGCGGTCATCTTGACACGCATGGCAATTATATATCCTACCACTGTCCCTATTAGAATGGCTCCAAAAATATAGGGCAGGTTGCCAATACGCGAAACTTCTCCCGTCACATGATTTATGTTTTCATGAAAAAGAATCGTTCCCACGATAGCAATGAGCATCCCTATTCCGGCATAAAGATTTCCTTTTTTTGCCGTGTCCGGGCGAGACAACATTTTCAATCCAACGATAAAGGAAAGACTGCCCAGCAGGTAACATATTTTTAAAATAGCGCTATAATCCATTGTAATAATTAGAGTAAACGGTGAAGGGTAAATGGTTTGGTAAGGAGGTTATTTCTTTTTCTTAAACATCTGAAGCATCCGGTGCGTCACGACAAATCCACCGACCACATTCAAGGTGCCCAAAATGACCGCCAGGAATCCCAATGTGAGGGCTAGGTAGTTGTCAGGACTCGTGTGGCCCATGACAATAATACTTCCTATGATGACGACACCGTGAATGGCATTGGCACCACTCATCAATGGCGTATGTAGGATCGCCGGCACATTACTGATGACTTCGATGCCCAGAAAAATGGCCAATAGCAGAATAAAACAGATATCCCAAATGTCGAGAGAGGTTAGAAAACCTTGAACTTCAGCTAATAAGATCATAATTTAATTCAGATTTTGTCTTCTTTTAGAGGAACAAATGTATAGAAAATAAGGGATGTGACCATCCTTTGACAAATTGGAAGATCTGGCCCCCTTTGCCCTATTGGAAAAGCCTATATTTGATAAATTTGTGTTCAACCCATTTGTTCATTAAAACAAACCCAATGAAATACATCTCCGGACTTCTGTTTTTGCTCTCCTTTGTGACCCTTCAGGCCCAGAATACCCGACCGATGACCCCAATGGATGTGGCCTCCCTGAAAAGTGTATCCTCTGCTACCTGGTCTGAAGATGGCAACACTATCGCCTATACCCTTCGCGTCCAATCCGATCCTACAGAAGAAAATAAGCCTGCGCACGCCGAGCTTCACTTGATCAACGTGGCCTCTGGGCAATCCACTGCTTTTGTCACCCGTGGCAATGTGCGTCAGGTCGCCTTCAGACCCGGACATAGTACCATTACCTTCCTCAACCGTCTTGACGATGACAAGGTCACCGGGTTATATCAGATTGGTCTGACCGGCGGTGAAGCGTCTTTGTTATATAAGTTTGATGTATCCATAAGTTCCTACCAATGGTCTCCGGATGGTAAGACTCTTGCTTTTATTGCCGGCAAACCTGCTGAAAAAGAAAAAAGTAATTTACCCTATCAACCAGAATTGTATGAGCAAAACCTGACCTTCTCCCGATTGTATGTTGTGGCGCCGGGAAATGGAGAAGCTAAAGAAATACCTGTAGAGGGAGATTTTGGTTCAATGGCGTGGAGTCCTGACGGAACCAAATTGGTTTGTGCGATTGCGCCAACACCTCTTGTGGATGATTCTTATATGGCCAAGACTATCACCATCATCGATGTAAAATCGATGCAGGTAATTGGCACCGTCGATCATCAGGGAAAATCCGGTGATGTCGTTTGGAGTCCAGAAGGTACCCAACTAGCATTCATAGCCGGTGCAAACATCAACGACCCGACCGATGGCCGTTTGTTTGTAGTCCCGTCTTCCGGTGGCAAGCCCACGATGTTGAATGCAGGATGGGAAGGAAAATTTGATCAAATCGAATGGACAGACAAAGAACACATTCGTTTCCTCGGAAGCATGGGCGCAGAAGCTGTTCTTGGCACTATCAAACCCACAGCCAAAGCGAAACCAGAGGTATTAAAAAATCAAGTTGGTTTCAGCATCGAACATTTTGAAACAGCAACCAATGGTTCCACGCTTGTTCTGACAGATACCTATAATCATCCTGCCGAAATTTTTATATCCACACAAGGTCAAACGGATTACAAGCGACTCACCGATAGCAATCCATGGCTTTCAGAAATCACCTTTGCAAAGCAAGAAGTGATTCGATACAAAGCAAGAGACGGAATGGAAATAGAAGGCATTCTGATCAGACCTTTAAATGAAGAAAAAGGAAAGCGTTATCCATTGATTACTGTAGTCCATGGTGGTCCTGAATCGCATTACAACAATGGATGGCTCACAAGCTATAGCAATGTAGGACAAATGGGTGCAGGACAAGGCTATGCTGTTTTCTATCCTAACTACAGAGGTTCAAACGGAAGAGGTTTGGAATTTGCACTCACCAGCCAGGCACAACCCGCCGAAGAAGAATTTGATGACATTGTCGATGGTGTGGACTACCTGATTGAAATGGGGCTTGTGGATAAATCAAAAGTTGGTGTGACCGGAGGATCATACGGAGGTTATGCAACCGGATGGTTGTCCACCCGATATTCTGATCGTTTTGCTGCCGGTGTAATGTTTGTTGGCATCAGTGATAATGTATCGAAATGGGGTACGACTGATATTCCAAATGAAGAGTATCTGGTGCACGCCCGCAAATGGGTGTATGAAGATTATGAATATTTCCTGAAGCAGAGTCCAATCTATTATGCTGATCAATGCAAAACACCATTGCTGATCATGCATGGTAAAAATGATACGCGTGTACCTCCTTCACAATCTATGGAACTGTATCGCCACATCAAAAGCAGAACGGACACACCGGTTGAGTTAATCCTTTATCCCGGGGAGGGCCATGGCAATGCAAACTCTACTGCACGTTATGATTACAATTTGCGATTGATGAGTTGGTTTGACAGGTATTTGAAGGGGGGCGCTTAGATTCCTGATTGATCTTGACGGAATTAAGGAGGAGAGGTTGATTTGGAATTTGGTTTCGGTATAACTTACCTTTAGTTTCTTTACATAGAGGTCTGGTCAGTGTGCCTTCATTTGAAATTAAGTTTTCAATTTCAATTAGTCTACATCAGGCTATGACTGTCTAAACAAATTATAATTTTCAATTACATTGTTTTTATACAATATTTTAGCTTCGTCCGCCAAAAAGGATTTGTCTAACATGGCTAATAGCTCATTTTCTTTTTGATTAAATGAGTCAATCATTTTGGTAATTACAAAGTCTCTAATGTTCAGTCGGCTTCCAAATTCAACAAAGTCCTTGCTATTATAATTATACTTCTCACCTAATGGTAGGGTTGTTTGTTCAAGTTCTTCAAATAGATTTAATGCTAATAAATTATCATTAAGGTGAATTTTGGTATTCATCAAATCATACGAGGGTGATAACATCATATCCCCATCGGGGGTTTCCAGCAGCGAAATGTTTTTTAAATGCACATCTCCATTACCGGTAAGAAAATTAAAAATAAGTATGCGGAGCAAATCAACTCTGTTTAATGGTCCAAGCCACTCACCAACATTTTGATAGGTTTTTGATTTATATTTATCAGCTGCCTGAAGTACAGATACAAAGTCTTCTTGATTTAATTTTTCGCCATTCTCATTAAAATCAAATCGTCTGGTGACATATGCCGGCCTTCCATTGGCAAAATGCATCAATGCACATTCGGCTATTTTAATTTTAAAAAGTTGTTTAGCTATTTGCATGGTGACATGCTCATTGGCGGGTGATTGGTCCGGCAGATTAAACCTGGATAACATTGGTTTTATGATATAATGAGAATTTTCACCGTCATCCATTATTGGCATTAATTTGATTCCTCTGGGTTTTCCAATAAATCCTTTTCGTTGAACGCCTGAAATACTAAACCCCATGGGATGACCATCAATTCTTTTTGAAATATCTTCCCAATTGAAATCGAGTTGAGGACTGACTTTGGAGCGGTCAAATAAAATGGTCTCACAGGATGAACAAAAACCTTTTACATTATCCTTAAGGCAGCCGTTACACTGTGTCATGATCTATGTTTTTTACAGTGATCGCTCCGATGGTGTCATATTGACAAGTCAATGCCAAAAGGCTCCAATCATCACTGGGGTCAATATGTAATGCTTTACAAATTTGTTCCCGGTTTTCGCCCTCGCTAAGAATAGATTTGAAATAGGGAAATAACTCTTTAGCGTGGTATCTTTTTTTTGTCTTAGGCATATTCACTGAAATTGGTCGCACGGTATCATGTTCCATGAAGGCATCATTATACTCAAAATGATAGCCGTCATCATCTACCCAAAGCAGGCCTGCTTTAATCTCTCCTTTATAGATCACCTCCAATTTATTTCCGATGCGCATATGCTGTTAATTGTGCTTTTTGACCTCCACTTTTATTTCTAAATTGAGATATTCAAAAATGCTTTGCAGAATCTCAAATGTCGGATTGCTATTCCCTCTTTCGATTTGGGAAATGGTCGTCTTGGACATGCCCGTCAGTTCGGCCAAGTCTCTAATAGTAAGTCCCAACACTTCCCTTCTTTGTTTTATTTTTTTTCCTAATTCTTCTATTTCCATGGTTTTGTACCATTATAATGTTGTTATTGGGTCAAATATACTCATTTTATTATAAATGTTAAATATTTATCAATATAATGGTACGTGAGCGGTTTAACAGCCATGAATTTTCATAAATGTCAAATGCGTACCATTATAATGGTACGAATTTGGGGTGAATCCCCTCTATCATGAAGTGAATTCCCCACAAAACCTCTCTTTGCTCTACTTGGCGGCTTTTTACTCAGCTTTTTTGGATCAAACTGCACCATAAGTGCAAATTCCGGGCAAACTGACCCACCCATAATGCCCTTTTGGGAAATTTCCCTTACATGTAGCCACCTTCCCATTCTCAATTCCGCAATGAGTTGTTCAGACGAAAGAATTAGAATGATCGCCTTATCATCTAGCTGTGCTAATTCATCTTCAGATAAGTAATACGCTCCGGGTCAACTATTGGCGAAAGACCAATGAATTTTCTTCGTTCATTCACCATTTCCAGACTATCCAATCTATACAGCTGTAGTTGTGTCCTTTCATCATCAATAAATACAGACTGCATGCCATACTGCTGTGGCATGTTTTGTAATACGCAGAGCCTGTCGCTTAACATGGCCCAGGTAGGCCATTCTGCCTCGCCTTCCAAACACATCTCCCTGATTACCGGCAAATATTGCTTTATCAAATTTGTATCCCCACTGTGGATCATGATAAATATCAACCCTTCAACATTCCGTCTCCCTATTTGCGAGATTGTCGGAAACTCGTTATGGTCTAAATAGTCAGTTAACGCGGCAATAATTCGATTGTCATAAACTTTCAAGCTGTCCATGGGAATCCTATAGTGATCAAAATTAAAATTTTCATACTGCTGAAAATAACCTGGAAGGTTTACTATTGACAACTCAAGTGTTCGATACCATTGATCCTCACACCTTAATGAGTCAAGAAGGAATGCATCGGCTGAGGCATAGAATTTATCGTACTTGTTCTGAACTGCTGCATTTACACGATGCCATGCTTTTTGACTTTTAAGAATGTCCAGTCGATAATCAAATAGGGCATAAATCACATTATAATAATCAGATGCTGATACCCACTTTATTAGAAGCGAAATTGCCTCTTCGTAATTTCCTGATTCTGTTAGTTCCAGACACTGTCTGTACAGACCCATCTCTTTTGAAAGACTAGTGACGGTCAGCGTACCACGTCTGTTTTCTGATCGGCCCCGGGCTGTTTCATTACTCTTTATCGGAAATGAACTTCCCCCTCCAAAAACTACCATCCTATAATTTGGGATTTCATACTTTTCCTGAAGATATGACTTAATCGCCATGGCCCGATCTAAAGAAAGGGATGCATTTTTATCCCCTCTGTCATCCGTATGGCCGACAATACTATACACCGGCTTCCATCTTTGATCCACGGCACTAATAAATGAATCAATAGTTACCTTTTCATCATCAGATATATTAAACGAGTCAGTATCAAATTCAATGGAAACATTTTTCTGTAGTCCTACCTCGAGTCGAATTTTTTCATCTTCATAAAATTTGCAAAATGGTGTAGGAAATATTTTGGTATCCAGGGTGTCCTCCTTAATCTTTTCAACAACAACATCATCTATGAAATAGAATGGATAGTGATCATTATAAGGTCTATGAAGAACCGGAAACAAACTATTCCTAAATGCCCCAAGGACAACATACTCTAAAGGACAAAGAGCACGAATATATTTCTTGATTTGAAACCACTGACCTTGTGGAATAGTTTCGTAAAAAAATCTGTTGATATCAAGCATATTGTTCGCACTCAACTCAACAGGATGTAATAAAGGCAGGAATCCTATATTCTGCAAAATAGACTCCTCAACAATTGAATCTATTGGGAAATAAACCCAAAAACTTAATTCATAAACTGATCCCACCTCCAATGGGTTTGAAAGCCTACTTAGGAGATAACTGGAACACCCCAACCGCCTGGTATCTGAGTTGAGTTCTCTGTGACCACAATTTTCCTCATACACCATTTTGATCATCGCACATCCTGATT
>JBBKXT010000320.1:0-43874 GCA_037969625.1 Saprospiraceae bacterium | reverse complement strand
ATTTGGAAAGGCAATTACCTAAAAGGAAAAGGTATCATCAAAGGGCAAGTTGTTTTGTCCGGTAACAAGTATTACGGCTTGCAGGTGTTTGGATTGGAAAAGGATCATCCCGATGAATTGATGAGCAAGTTTCTTGATTCATTCAAGCTCTTAGAATAAAATCTCCTATCACAGTGTGTTGCAAAATGAAATGATATGAAATTAACCTTACAACTTACTTGCTTAGTTTTTCTGGTATTTCTAACCACCAACAAATTACTGGCGAATACGCATTGGGAATTGGAATTTGACCAAGAAGGCATCAGGGTTTACACACAACTTGATGAAGGTTCTCCGTACAAACAAATTAAAGTCTTGACCACAATCAATGCACCGATGGATCGAGTGATGGATATTCTGCTCGACTTCAACGAATATGAAACATGGATGAATGATGTCGATGAATGTTATTTATTAAACCGGTTAGACTCTTCCTTCTATGTATTTATTCACGAGGATGCTGCTTGGCCGATGCAAAACAGATATCAGGTTTCGAAAATGAGTTTTGAAAAAGCTATTTCAAAAGCACAGGTTCGATTTAAATCTGTTCCCAATTTTATCGAAAAGCGGACTGATGCCATTCAGATAAAACAGTTTGAAGGACATTGGGAACTAGAAGGCAGAACAGAGCATCAATGCATATTAGAATATGTCCTGATTCAGAATCCCGGTGGTCATATTCCACCTTGGATGACAAATCTCTACGCTGTTGAAAATCCTTACAATAGTGTGAAGAAACTTAAGAAGTTGGCGGAGGAGTCGGTGATAACGCCGTAGAAAGACCTGAGTCGCCGCCGCCAAAAGGGGCTAAGGCGACCAAAGGACTTTGAGGATCGAAGCGCATACGCTTGAGGCGGATGTACTCCGACGAAGGAGGTCGTTCATGGGTGAGGTTCTGTGGATAATGTGTTGAGAGGGTTTAGCACGCTGCGCTTTTGGCGCATGTTGTTGAGGCAGTTTAGAGAAAATGATTCTGCGGGAATCTACGTAATCTGCGAGAGACCCTTTTTTTATTAGCAGAGTTGCTTTCACCCGATGCCTTTTTACCCCCTTTGCCCTCTTAAGGAAGGGTATCTAATTCATTTATCTATTCATTTTATAATTCGCTTAGCTTAAGCTTTCTCGCTATTCCTGTACACAATAGATCGGGTTATGCTAAGACAGATAATGCATCTTTTCGACATTCACCCATTCGTAATTCGTAATTATTTTGTAGTATTTTCCTTTTCATGGTAACATTTCGCGTTCTCAAGACATTATATAAGTAGAAGCTTGACTGCCTTACTATATAAAATCATGATCACCTCGCACCTATATGTAAAACACTCAAAATCTCCGGTGTATCAATCACCGGATGAGAATAGTGTTCCTACATGCTATCTAGCAAAAGGGATTTGGGTAGGCGTGCTTGAAAATCAAACCGAATGGGTCAAAGTCGTTGGTGTGGGATGTATCGGTTGGATCAAAGCAGAGGCACTTGAATCTCGTCCACCTTTTGAATTGCACATTCAACAAATTAATCCGCAGTCACTCGATTATGTAAATACATTAGACCTGACTGTTTAATCACACTTGATGATCATTCAATCTTCTAAAATTACTGGAAAGTAATCTTTGATTTTTGTGCTATCTGTTTGCGCAAAAAAAATTATTCGCTCTCAGGAGCATTCCACTTTTCGAAACCACCTTTCAGGATATAGACATGCTTAAAGTCATTTTTATCCATAAATGTCATAGCCCTGTAGGATAACGTTTCATTCTTGCAGTAGAGGTAGTATTTCTTTGATCGATCCAGATCCAAAAGATCCGTTTTGAAGGTAGGAGAGAAGAAGTCAATATTGATTGCACCTTCCAATGCCCCTTGCGCAAAGTTCTGAGGCATGCGTACATCAATCAAAACATTGCCTTTTTTATTCATTTGAGCCTCAAAGGTCTTTTTGTCAAGAACTCGGGCGCCAAAATCACTAGTTGAGGTTGTTGCTGATCCTGATTCGTTAGACGTAGTGTCTGAGGAATTGCAGGATGTGGTAGCAAAACCTAATGAAATCAGGCAAAACAGGGCGATTAAATACTTTTTATGTTTCATATGGGAAATATTTATTATCTATCGAGTGCCGAAATTATTATTTTTCTGTCAAACATGGACTTTAATCTTGTAGATATACGATATTTCCTGAAGGAATCTATCCCAAAACGCTTTAAAGAGCAGAGTCCGCTGGTATTTGAGGATTTTGTAAAATATCTGTTTGAAGTGGATGATTTCAAGATTTTGCCAAAAGAATCTTCCCCACCATTGCCAGGACTGATTAAAGCCGAGAAAGCTGATGGTCTTCACTTGATATATCCTGTGCATAAAAACAATGACCAGGTCATTGACCTAGAAACGATCCAAAAAGCCGCTAAAGTCATGGAGGAGCTTCAAGGGGAGAATTTCTGGGTGATTACCAATTCTACATTTTCCGAAGACAGTAAACGACTTGCGGATAAATCAGGGATTGATCTTTGGGATTGGGATGCTCTTTATGAGGCGCTGTCAACATTGTTTTACGATGGAAAAGATCCGGACGAAGTCATCAGTGAGACACCTGGCCTGACACTGCCGGCCGAAATTGAACCTTACCTGAAGATGAAAGTGAAATGGGAAGCTACGGAAGGAATAGGAAGTGAATGGTACAATCTGGGCATCACTATTTCAAATCCAACGGATCGGAATATTTATCTGCATCTTGATCTGCCGGCATTAATAGATACTAGAAAGAATCAAATTATGGCAGATCAATGGGGCAAAGGTGAGTTCGTCGCCGGCATGTTGTATGGAGGCGCTTCGATTCGAACCAATGCTTTATTCAATGCGACAAAGCTTGGTGAGAGACCAGCAGGAGGGCGAATCGTGTTGACTTGTCATGAGCGGCAGGAGAAGCCTGTGACTTATCACCTGAATGCGAGTCTCCGAGGACAGGCTTGCTTTGTGGTGACCTATTGTTATACCACCCAAAGCCCTGAATATGCTATTCTAACGAACTTTAGAGATGAAGTATTGATGAAATATTTTCTAGGAAGGCAGTTTGTCGCTTTGTATTATTTTTTCTCTTCACGCCTGGTTGCTCGCGCTGCTGAAAACAGCGCATTGGATTTGTTAGTCAGGAAATCAGGGCAGGCGATCATCCCATTTTTAGTTAAAAAAGTTAATGCCAAAAATCGTTTTACAAATTAAATTTAGCCCTTGAAAAATCAACACCTTACACCTTTTCACTTAGCGATACCGGTTGATGATCTGGAAGCGGCGAGGCATTTTTATGGAGATATTCTTGCATGTCCTGAAGGTCGTAGTGATGAACTGTGGACAGACTACAATCTGTTCGGACATCAATTGGTGATACATTATCAACCAAGGGTTGAGCGTAAGGCTCATGCAAATCCAGTTGATGGTCATGACGTACCTATTCCACACTTTGGCGTTGTTTTGCCTATGGAAGAATGGGAAAAATTGGCTAAAAAAGTCAATCAAGCCGGTATTTCGTTTGTGATAGAGCCCTACATAAGGTTTAAAGGCGAGGCCGGTGAACAGGCCACTATGTTTTTCAAAGATCCTTGTGGAAATGCTTTGGAATTCAAGGCATTTAAGGATATTGGCTTATTATTTGCAAAGTAACAGGTAGGCTGATACGAGATAACCTTGTATTTTTGCGTTTTATTATAAAAACTCCCTTTTCACGCTTATGCGTTCATTTCTTCCGTATTTCTCGTTCATTTGCTTTTTAGTACTTGGTGCTGCCACTCAATTGGAGGCGCAAGTAGCTTCAAACGTGAGTTTTACTAATCAGGCTCATGATAGTGTCACAGTTATTTCTGTGCGCTGGGATATCAAAGATGAAAAAGCATGGCATGATACCAATGAAGGTCATCTGGAGATTCCAGGAATACAAACCAATATAAAGGCAAGCTCTTTTGGGCAGTCTTCATCCGCTACGTCAACTTTTAGATTTGATCTGCCCGCTGCGTCTTCCATTGAATTGATCGTGAATGATTTGAATATCTATCCCGGCGAACAATTTTACTTATTGGATCAGGAGGATGATCAAATTGTTTTTGATTTCACGAAACAAATCAGCAAACGGGTGATGACTCCATCATTTGATCCTTCGAAGACTTTGCTTGTGTGGAAACGAGATAAGGACTCAGTTTATCAGAGCACATTCTCCATTGATAAAGTTTATTATCAGAATACCAATGCACAAAGAACGCGCGGAATTGGTTTTAACACAGCTTTACCTTGTCATCCGAATACCGCATGTAAGCAAGATTCAATGATGCAACTTATTGCACATAGTGCAGTGCGTATGCGCATGGTCATGGAGGAAGGAATCGGGTGGTGTACCGGTGCGTTTGTCAACACAACCCGAAATGATAAGACCCCTTATCTCTTATCTGCCTACCATTGCCAATATGATTATACGCCAATCTATGATATGTGGCGTTTTGATTTTAAATATACTTCAAGCGAATGTTCTAATCCGACGTTAGAACCCTCCATTGCCTCCCTCACTGGTTGTTCATTGATTTCGTTGGGGCAGGAATCTGATTTTCTATTGGTCTTGCTTGATCAGCAGATTCCAACCAATCAAAATGTAACTTTTGCAGGTTGGGATCGGGATGCGGATGCCAAACCGGATACGAGCTACCTGATACATCACCCGAATGCAGATATCAGAAAGATTTCAACTTGTGTCAATGAAGCGACCATTCATCCAAATGAAATAGGATGGGTAGAAGGATATTCGACTCCAGGATATCATCATTTCAGAATGAAATTCACGGAAGGTGGGCATCAACCCGGTTCTTCCGGTGGACCTTTGTTTAATGAAGATGGTTTGTTAGTGGGTCAGCTTCATGGGGGTACTTCCGGATGTGAGTCTATTAATAATACATACATCGGCAGACTTTCAAAATCTTGGAGTTTGGGAAGTACAGCACAGGAACGACTTGGCGACTGGTTAGATCCGGATCAAACAGGATTGACACAAGTGCAATCTCTTCCTAATATTTCGAGCAGTGAGTCTATGACGATCCGCGGGTTTGTCAAAAATTATAATGGCGTCCCTGTAAAAAACACCGTGGTAAAAATTACAGGATCTCTTGAGCAATCGTTAGCAACAGGAGATGATGGTAGTTTTGAATTTGCCGGTGTCAATCGAAATGGAACCTACACCATAACTCCTGAAAAACTTGAAAATCCTTCGAATGGTTTAAATGTTCTTGATCTCGTGGCTATTCAAAAACATCTCCTTGGCAAGGATACGTTTGATTTTGACTGGCAATATTTGGCGGCAGATGTGACCTATAATGGTAGTGTGGCGGTTGGTGATATTCTAGTCATTCTACGTTTGTTACTCGGAAAAATCCAAAACTTACTATCCGCGCCATCCTGGCGTTTTGAACCTGCACAATTGGTGATTGATCCAGATTTCTCCGGTGATCCCGGAAATATTGATCTTTTAGGTATTAAAATGGGAGATGTCAATGGGACAGCTGATCCGGGTAATTAATGAGTTTTGGCTCATCATAATCTGAAGTGATATGCAAATTTCAGAATTACGAATTAGTTAATTACGAATTACAGAAAAAAAGCTCCCGCAGATCTCGTAGAGAAATAGCAAAAAACGCAGAAAAAAAGGGTCTCCCGCACCCGATCGATCGGGATTTCTGATCTTTGCAGATCAAATTTTATGAATTCTGAATTTGAATAATTTTCAACTCTAAATAATAGAATATCAGCATTTTAGATAATACACATTCAACTACTTATTCAAGGCAAAGTGAATCCTTAGATGCCATAATCCGAAGAATATGAATAAGAGGAATGCTTGTCTGGTTCGGTTCATAATCAAAACGGTACAATTTTAGCAACATAGCACTGTGCAGCAATCAGATATTATCATAGAAGCTGAAGATTTTGTTCGGCAGGTTTTTGAAGAAAAGATACCCTCCAATATCTACCTATATCACAATTGGATACATACTTGTCATGTACGTGATGAAGTGAGACATCTTGCCCGATTGGCAAAAGTTACTGCTAATGAGCTGGAATTACTTGATCTGGCTTCTTTGTTTCATGATGTAGGATTTTCTGAAACATTTAATGGTCATGAAGAGGCAGGTGCGCGCAGTGCCGATACATTCCTCTCTTCAAGAGGATATCCGCATGAGAAAATTCAAATTATTAAAGATTTGATATTAGCCACCAAGGTTGAAGTCTTACCTAAGACGGATTTGGAAAAATTGATTAAGGATGCTGATACCAGTTCGCTGGCAAAGCCACAATTCAATATTCTCACCAATACACTTCGGAAGGAATTAAATTCCCTGCAAAATACCAATTTCAGCAAAGCAGAATGGGCACGGACTAATCTTAAGTTTTTCAATGACCACCAGTATTATTCTGAAACAGGAAAATTGAAATACATCAAACAAAAGCAGGAGAACAAGGCCATGCTAGAAAGCCAGGTGGTGACGTTAAAGCCGTCATCCGAGGATATAAGTTATACAATAGGAACAAGCAGGTCAGCCCAAACACAATTTAAAACAGCACTCCGAAATCATATTGATTTGAGCTCAATCGCGGACAATAAAGCCAATATTATGTTGTCTGTCAATGCACTGATTATCACCTTTGCATTGCCTTTGCTTGGAAAGGAAATCGTTGTAAATCGTACGCTATTGATACCCACACTACTTTTACTTTGTGTGTGTTTAGTGTCCATGATTTTTGCTACGTTGGCTACTCGTCCAATTCAAATGAAAGGAGTGAGTAGTATGGAAAGTATACTTCAAAAGAAATCAAATCTTTTCTTTTTTGGTAATTTTTTCAGGATGAGTTTTGATGACTATAGAGAAGGAATGAATGCCACGGTCGCAGATGATACTATATTAGATACAACCATCATGCGCGACTTGTTTTTTCTGGGAAAAGTACTTGGTGCTAAATACGCGAATCTACGAAAATGCTACACGATATTTATGTATGGAATCATCGCCACAGTTTTTTCTTTTGCGATTGCTTTTGTGTTCTTTTAACTACACTATTTTTCAATAAACTGTAGTTTGTAAATGGAATAATCCCCTTCGTTTATTCTTGCTCTTTCATCAAGTCTTGTGCCTACTACCCAAATGATATGCTCAGAATTCTCAAGGAGCAATAGCCTCTTCTTTTCGAATAATTCCATTTTTAAGTCGACCATGAGGTCTTGTATCTTTTTATGTTTCCCAACCATTCCAAAAGGCTGAAAAGCATCACCGGCTTGTACTTGCCTAAGTGTCATCGGCCATTTGATCATTGTTGAATTAATATAAACGGTCTTTGGATCATCAAATGCAATGGCCCCTCTGTCCTCCACAACTGAAACACTTAATTCGAAAGTACCACCATCAAATATTCCTGGTTGATTCATTTGAATGAAAACAGGTTCTCTCAAATCTTCGAGAAAAAATCCGAATTCAGTTCTTGAAAGTCGTTGATCATTGTATTCAAGAAACTGCCCTGTGTCTTGTGCTTTGGAAAGAACGAAATCCGATGCTAAATGCCATGGGAAGCCGTGCATTTCTAAAAGTCGTAATGTAAATGCAGGTGTTCCTTCTTGATGTTCAATCCGTGTTCCTTCATTGGTCGTCTGAGCATGTTTCAATACCCAATCGCGATAGCCACTGTCCAATGCTGACCACTCTGCATTTACTCTGGCGATGGTTTTATTCATGCTGGTATGAAGGCCGGGATAAAGTTCCTGCAGGATAGGCATCAATTGATGACGGATTCGATTCCGATGATAAGCATCTGTAAGATTTGATGAATCCGTTCTATACGGAACTTCAAACGTTTGAGCATAAGCTTCAATTGATTTTTTAGAACATTCAAGTAAGGGGCGAATATAATGTGTTCTTTTTTTAGGAATACCTCTTAAGCCTTTTATACCTGATCCACGAAAAAGATTGATCAACATCGTTTCTATAGAATCATCGAGGTGGTGTGCGGTACAAACAAATTCAAATTTGTGTTTGATTGCTAAACGATCCCACCAATCGTATCGTATTTTTCGTGCTGCTGTTTGCGTGTTTATTCTAAGTTCAGCTTCAACAGTCTTTGTGATCTTATTGAGAATGAAAAATGGAATATTCCTTTGCTCGCACCAGTTTTTGACAAAGGCAGCATCCGCATCCGACTCTTCACCTCGTAAATTAAAGTTGACATGTCCTACAGAAACATTGTACCCAATCTCGAATAGAATGTTGAGTAAAACCATGCTATCCATACCACCACTGACACCAGCCAAAAGACGTGTTTGCTCAGAAACCCCATGTTCTTTAAAGAACTGTTGAACCGTAAAGTGAAGTGGTTGTACGACTGGTTTTCGCATAAACAGTTAAAAAAAAGTTGAAACTTTAATAGATTTGGTTCAATTAATATGATTTTGATCCATAAATTTGCAATCTAAATTATTCTTATGAAAGCAATTTATGTCATTTGTTCCATTGTACTGGTTTTTGGATTCGTTGGATGTAAAAATGATAGTGCTACTGAGCAATCAACGACTGAGCAACCTGCATCGTCTGATCCAGTACAATCCGCTGAAACGCAACGAGATACCCGACCTGTCTCGGATGGCCATGATTATAATTTCCTGACGCATAAGATATTGTACTTTAATACGGTGATGGGTGCAGGTACCGCTGAAAATGATCCAAAAAAAGGTGATTGGTTGCACTTGAATAAAGATGGAACTTATCAAGCCGGGAGACAAAAGGAAAAGACGTATACGGGTCAATGGTCCTATGCGCATGATGCCCAATTACTTTTTTTAAGGCCTGATTCAAAGAACTACAAGATGAGTGAGTGGAAAGTGATGGCTTCTGAAACAGTTATAGTTTTGGTCGGAACACAGACTTATGGTAACAATTCCATCCAAATACAATGCCTCAAGGTTGATTCCCTGCCTTAATAATTGATGTCAGGGTTTAATGAATTCGGTCTCCCCGGAGACTCATGGAAGCCATGATTTCAGCTTCATGGTCAAGATATTCGGCCCATCTGATTTTTATTTTTTCCGGATCCCCATATTCATTGGCCAAATCAATAAATAGCCTGTAATGGCCGGCTTCTGAGACCATAAATCCGTGGTAAAATTCTTTTAGCACATCCTCCGAAATATGCAGTGAAAGCAATCGGAATCGCTCACAACTTCGAGCTTCGATCAAAGCACATGTGAGCAGCCGTTCGATCAGACGATCTTCTCGTGAACCCCCTTTCTTCTCAAATTTTAATAACGCATTGACGTATTCATCTTTGCGCTGTCTGCCCAAGGTTAAATTTCTTTTTCGAAGTTCATTTAATACCAATCTGAAATGACTCCATTCCTCTGCCACAATCGGAGCGAGTTCATTGACCAGCTTTTCTTTCTCGGGATAGAACTGGATTAATGTAATGCAGTTTGTGGTCGCTTTTTGCTCACAGTAAGCATGATCCGTTAATATTTCTTCAAGTGATATTTCTGCAAGATTAACCCATCTCGGGTCCGTAGGCAATTTTAATCCAAGCATGTTTTATGTCTCTATTTATTTTTAGGAGCAGGTTTTTTATGACTGCCTGCTTCCAAACAATTAATATGATTGATTAAAAAATCCAGGTTATACACATCGTAATCCTCAAAACCGGTACTCCACATCACCCGCATTTTATTTAGTCCTGATTTTTTGAGCGCTTTTAGTTCCTTTTTTCCAAGTGCGTATTGTCCGGTAAAAATTGTGTGCCCGCTATAGGCATCAATCCGTCCGGTGTTTGTTTTTACATTGTATAAGGAAACAGATTCTTCATTCATTAACTGAAAACGGAGAAGACTTCCTGTCTGTAACGAGCCGAAATTACTTTGGGAATGTGAACTAGCTATTTGAAACTCAATATCCAGATAAATATAGGGGCCTAATTTGGACAGTCTGCCCAGGCATTTCATCAGGTCTTTATCTTTAAAGTAAGGTCTGAGTTCCTTCTCAGTATACGTAAAGAGTATTCCCGGTGCTGTTTCAATCCGAGTTCGCCCGCTCATGACATCAACACTGTCGGTCGTAAATGTACAATCAAATGGTTTAGCACGGTAGGCTGATTTAGTATAATAGGCCGGACGCTTATGTGTCATTTCCGGGCTCATCGGCGGGACTGAAACCATTGCTATACCGGACTTTGTCATAGAACCGGATTGAGTTAATTTGTCATTCTTTTGTGTTGGTTGTTTTGTTTGTTTTTGAATCTGCTGTGGTTCGTAACTATTTAAGTAGTTATTGAATTGACCTCTTATTTTCGATACCTTTTTTTCTGTTAGTTTTGACAGTAAAGCATTTACTTTATCTGCATCTTCCAACAATGCCCTAATGCTTTTCTGTCTTTTCTTGTTAAGCTTTAAATCTTTGACTGAGGACTCGAAAGTTTCTTCGATATCGGCATACAAATGCGGTTCGATAATCTTTTTATTGGATTGCGCATTTTGATATTCTTCACTGGCTTTAAACTTGGCATTTGTGGCGTCTCTGAATTTTATTTGTGCTTCAATTTTTTCATTTTTTATCGCCTTATATAAATCGATCCATTGGCGAAGTAAGAATTCATAATGTTCCCCTTGATTCATGGTTTGACCACTTGCTCGGGGGTGATTTGCTGTCTTTTGGTAGGGATCTTTCGTCAGGAGTAGTGAGTCCGAGGGGACGGCATAACGCCAGGAACCATCCGGTTGAACCACAACCCTTTCCCCTGCATTATTCACCACTAACCGCTGGGCGCCCAATGACAACGGGATTAGACCCAATAGGATCAAAGGAATTATAAATCGTAGGTATTTGGCTTCGGTCATCCCAATTGGTTGTTCGAAAGGGCTAAAATAAGGCTTTGTTTGACTGTATTCTCTAAAGGAAGTCTCAATTGATTATATATTGCCACATTCCTTTCGGCAGCGGGTCGTCATTTTGCTTATGAATGTGTACCTTGTGCGCTCATTTCAATACCCTTGATTGGTATCGAAAAGCACGCAAACATTGACTAAAACCGTTTATTTATCATGGAAGAAGTACAAAATTATATTCAGGCAAATCGCCAGCGTTTTTTAGATGAATTACTTGATTTTCTAAGGATTCCTTCGATTAGCGCAGATACGAAATACAAAGATGATGTGCTCAAGGCCGCCGGATGGTTGGAGAAAGAATTGAATCGAATTGGCATGGATGGCGTTGAGGTGGTTCCTACCAAAGGACATCCTATCGTCTATGGCGAGAAAATGATAGATGCTTCATTTCCAACAATTTTGATTTATGGTCATTACGATGTCCAACCACCTGATCCATTGGATCTGTGGAATTCACCTCCTTTTGAACCGGTGATCAAGGACGATAAGATTTATGCCCGCGGAGCATGTGATGACAAAGGACAGATGTACATGCATGTAAAAGCACTTGAAGCTATGATGGAAACAGGCCAGCTACCGTGTAACGTCAAAGTGATGTTTGAAGGGGAAGAGGAAGTTGGTTCAGATAATCTGGGACATTTTCTTGAAGAAAATAAGGATCGCTTAACGGCGGATGTCATTTTGGTTTCCGATACCAGTATTATTGCAAATGATGTGCCTTCCATTACCACTGGTTTGCGTGGTTTAAGTTATGTAGAGGTAGAAGTAACAGGACCAAATATTGATTTGCACTCCGGTGTATACGGTGGCGCCGTCGGCAATCCAGCAAATATCCTTTGCAAGATGATTGCTTCCCTACATGATGAGGATAAGCATATTACCATCCCGGGATTCTATGATGATGTGGAGATAGTTTCCGATGAGGAACGAAAACAAATGAATAGGGCACCTTTCAGTGAAGCGGAGTACATGAAAGATCTCAATGTTAAAGCTGTGATGGGAGAGAAGGGATATACAACACTCGAACGAACCTCCATACGTCCAACTGTGGAGGTCAATGGCATATGGGGAGGTTACATCGGCGAAGGGGCGAAGACCGTTTTGCCATCCAAGGCTTCTGCAAAGATTAGTATGCGATTGGTGCCTAATCAGAATCCTGATAAGATCACAAAAATATTTACGGATCATTTTAAAAGTATTGCTCCGCCTTCTGTCCAGGTAAAAGTGACGCCACATCATGGAGGACATCCTGCAGTGACTCCTACAGACACGATTGAGTACCAGGCAGCTGCAAGAGCGATGGAAAAGAGCTTTGGAAAAACCCCACTACCGCAGCGTTCCGGTGGAAGTATTCCAATTGTTGCTTTGTTTGAATCTGTACTTGGTGTGAAGACCGTCCTGCTGGGATTTGGACTTGACTCTGATGCGATCCACTCACCAAATGAACATTACGGTATATTCAATTTCTTCAAGGGAATCGAAACAATACCTTATTATTTTATGTATTATGCTGAAATGAAAAAATCATGAAATCTTTAACGACAATTTTCACATTAATTCTACTTATGAGTAACACATTAACAGCCCAGGATTTAAAAACTGCTGATGATAGCCTGGCATACAGCCTCGGCATTTTGATTGCTAACAATTTGAGTCAGGAAGGTTTTACAGGCCTAAATGCAGATTTGATTGCAGCAGGATTAAAGTCTTCTTTAAAAGGAGAAAAAACATTATTAACACTTGACGCTTGTAATGCGATTGTTCGAGAAAACGCACAAAAAAAACAGATGAATCAACACAGTACAAATAAGGAAGCCGGAGAAGCTTTCCTTGCCGAAAACAAAAAACGCGACGGGGTCATCAGTATTGACAATGGCATCCAGTACGAAATATTGAAAGAAGGAAATGGCAAGAAGCCAAAAGCTACCGATAAAGTAAAGGTTCATTACCATGGTACTTTGATCGATGGTACAACTTTCGATAGTTCAGTAGATCGTGGCGAACCAATTAGTTTTGGGCTGAATCAAGTGATCCGAGGATGGACAGAAGCCGTTCAATTAATGCCTGTAGGTTCTAAGTGGAGAGTCTATATCCCTTATGCTATGGCTTATGGCGAGCAAGGTGCCGGTGGTTCTATCAAGCCATACTCAGCATTGATCTTTGAGATTGAACTTTTAGGTATAGAATAATAATTCATTAAAAACAATCGGCGATGTTAGAGATCGACATCCTTGCTGTAGTTCCCGAACTTCTGGAAGGGCCTTTCTCGCATTCCATACTGCATCGTGCTGAAGAGAAAGGGTTGCTGAAGGTCCGAGTCACGGACCTTCGCAACTTTGGTTATGGGAAGCACAAGCAGATAGATGATTACGCATTTGGTGGAGGAGCCGGCATGGTCATTCAACCACAGCCTTTGGCAGATGCGATCCTTCAATTGCAAGGAGATCGACCATATGATGAAATCATTTTTCTGACCCCTGATGGGAGCAGGTTTCAGCAGTCGCATGCGAATCAGCTTTCGCTGAAAAAGCGCTTGCTGATGATTTGTGGACATTACAAAGGCATTGATGAGCGCATTCGAGAGAAATTTGTCACTAGAGAAATTTCCATTGGAGATTATGTGCTCAGTGGAGGCGAATTAGCAGCCGCCGTTGTTGTAGATGCGATTGGAAGATTGATTCCGGGTGTGTTATCAGATGAAACTTCTGCTTTGACAGATTCGTTTCAGGATGATTTGTTGGCACCACCGGTCTACACACGTCCGGCGGAATGGGAAGGAATGAAGGTGCCTGAAATACTTCTAAGTGGACACCAGGCGAAGATAGATCAATGGCGTTATGATCAAGCCATCGAACGTACGAAACAAAGGCGTCCTGACTTGCTCAATAATGAGGATGTCTGATTGCTTTCAATGTTAACTTGAATAGTTCCAAAAGAGTAACAAATGGCTCAATATTATTACACCGATGGCAAAGAAAGGTTTGGTCCTTTTTCTGTCGAAGAATTGAAAGTTAAAAATATTGAACCCCATACACTTGTATGGAAAGAAGGACTGCCGGATTGGGTGGCTGCCAATACCTTGTCCGATCTGAATGTTTTGTTTCCGATAGATCCGGAAGAAAGTACTACAACACAAAAAACACACCCCCAACATGGATTGCCGGTTGCCCCTAAAAACTGGTTGATAGAGTCCGTTTTGGTAACCATTTTTTGTTGTTTGCCGCTTGGCATCGTAGGCATCATACTTGCCCTTTTGGTTGACACTTTATGGAAAGAGGGACACAATGAGGCTGCAGAGCGATTGAGCCTTGAAGCAGGACGATGGGTTAAATATGGCGTTATCTTTGGCGTGATCGCATTAATTCTTTATTTCTTGTTGTTGTCTTCTGGGTTTTTGGCTGGCGTCGCCGGCGTTCCGGTTTAAATGAATGGCAAGATCACATGGTGGGTTCTTTTAGGTGTCGTCGTACTATTAATATATGGTCTTTTAGATCCGGCACAATTCCCATTTCCACAATGTCCCTTTTTGAGTTTCACAGGTTGGAAATGTCCGGGGTGCGGTTCACAAAGAGCCATGTATCAATTCCTGCATGGAAATTTTCTATCCTCATTTAAATTGAACTTTCTTTTTATTCCTGCATTAGTTTATGTCATGGTGAGCTATACCTCGATGGTTTTTTTCCCAAAACTTTGGCTCGGTATCAGACCGGTTTGGTATAGTCGACGTGCTGCATTGATCCTTTTAGCTATCATCACTTTTTATTGGGTTGTTCGAAATATTTAGATTTCTACTTCCTATTTAGCTTGATTTAATACATACGGCATCTCTTTTTGAGAAAATTCATGCTTAAACGTTGAGTTTCTCGATATCCTGCCATTACTTCTTTATTTTTGTACAATGAATACATATAAAACACTGACTGCAGAAGTTATCGACAACGTGCTGATTCTAAGGCTTAATCGTCCTGAAGCCATGAATGCATTAAACACGTTAATGTTTGATGAACTGAATATTTTTTTCTCAGAGGATTACAAAAACTATTCAGTGGGCAGTATTATCCTGACTGGCACAGGCGAAAAAGCATTTGCAGCCGGAGCTGATATTAAAGAACTGCATGGGTTGAATAGTGAACAAGCAGAACATCTGAGTAGCAAGGGCCAACGAATATTTGATTTAATTGAAAAATTTCATTTGCCGGTGATTGCTGCTGTGAATGGATTTTCTCTTGGTGGTGGTTGTGAACTGGCGATGGCATGTCATGTGCGCGTAGCTTCTGAGAAAGCTCGTTTTGGTCAACCGGAAGTTAATCTTGGGATCATTCCCGGATACGGAGGTACACAGCGATTGGTACAACTAATCGGGAAAGGAAAAGCAATGGAGTTTCTACTGACAGGTGATATGATTTCAGCAGGAGAAGCATTGGCTTTGGGCTTAGTGAATCATGTTGTAACTCCGGAAGAATTATTAAATAAATCCATGGAGTTGGCAAATAAAGTAAACACTAAAGGTCCTCTTGCATTAAAAGGTGTAATTGAATGTGTCAATGGATTTTTTGTTCCCGGTGTAGATGGATATGCATTAGAAGCAAGAACGTTTGGAGATATTGCCAATAGCGAAGATTTCAATGAGGGCACCAGTGCTTTTATTGAAAAGCGCAAGGCTCAATTTAAAGGGGTCTGATGTACGAATTTCATCAAGACAAGGATAGGTATTTTGATATGCAATACCGGGTAACAAAGGAGTATATATATCCCTTATTACAAGAGAAATTGCCGGGCAAGACATTTGATCGTGTCCTGGAAATCGGATGTGCCGAAGCCGGTGTTCTTAAGTGTTTTTTGGAAAATGGTTCTTTCTGTACTGGGGTAGAATTGTCCCAGCCACGGATAGAAGCAGCAGAAGTATACCATCAACAAGCTTTGGAAGAAGGAAGGGTAGAGTTTGTCAATCGCAATATTTTTGATATCGATCCCGAGCATGATTTGGGTGGCAAGTATGATCTCGTCCTCTTGAAAGATGTCATCGAGCATATACCCGGACAGTTAGAATTTATCGCCCAATTATCCTTGTTTTTAAATCCGGGTGGTGTTGTTTTTTTTGCATTTCCACCATGGCAAATGCCTTACGGAGGACATCAGCAAGTTTGTAAGAGTAAATTACTTAGCAAGCTGCCATTCTTCCATTTGTTACCTGGATTTTTGTACAAAGGCATATTGAAACTAGGCGGTGAACCTAAACTAACCATTGATGATCTGATGGAAGTTAAGTCTACCGGTATCAGTATCGAACGATTTGAAAAATGTATTCGTGTGAATCGATTTAAGATCGTAGGCAAACAGCATTACCTTTTTAATCCCATCTATCAATTCAAGTTTAACGTAAAGCCCAAACGACAAAATAAGTTTATCAGTAATATTCCGTGGCTTAGAAATTTCTTTACCACAGGGGTTTATTACATTGTCAAAACAGACTAAACAGTTGGATGCAATTAGTTTTGTTCCGCAAACAAAGCATCTATCGTATTGTAAGACACACTGTGATAATTGGGTCGTGCTTCTTCAAATATGCTCTTCGCTTCTGCCTTCATCCCTGATTCGATCATCGCTGAATACAATGGGGTTAAGAATTTTCTTCTGCCCACTTCCACTAAAAAAGTGCGGATAGAAGGAACGATTTTTTTGCCATACCCCTGATAGATCGCAAGTTTATACCATGCCGCTTGAATCTCTCTGTTTCCACTATGCGTTAAATCAAATGCTTTATCCAAGTCTTCCATTTGTCCATTCGCCAATGTATAAGGCAATGATTTGATGAAGTGTAGCCATTCATGTGTTGTCCACTCTTCAGTCGTCAATGAATTCGCTGCTTTGCCGGCAATAAATGCGGTGGCTTGTTCACCCACTATGGTGAAGCGATCAGAACTTACGACTGGGCAATTCTCAGGAAGGCCGGGACCATAGATCCATTCATCAATATTGACTTCAACATTATTTGGTTCAAGGAGATTCTTCTTCAGATAGACGATAAACTTGTCTGTTGTCATTGATTGAAACTGATGATCTTCAAAGTAGGATTTCAGGAAGGCATCAAAGATGGTGCGTCCAACTTCTTTTTCAAGCATCATCAGAAAATGTGCTCCTTTTTCATAGGCGATATCCGTCATTCCATCATCCGGGTTTCTTCCTTCCAGGGAAAGAAAAAGATGAGTGTCCTTTTCGTCGAGATCTTCAACTGTTTCTACAAGCCCTTGATAGCCGAGACTGATGAGCATACTTGCATAGGATTTGCCATATAGCGCTTCCATAATGCGCGATTCAAAATAAACAGTAAAACCTTCGTTTAGCCAGAAATCATTCCATGTCGCATTGGTCACGAGATTGCCGGACCAACTGTGTGCTAGTTCATGTGCAATCAGGGCAACTAAAGATTTATCACCGGCGATGATGGTTGGCGTAGCAAAGGTCAATCGTGGATTTTCCATGCCACCAAATGGGAATGACGGAGGCAATACTATGACATCATAACGATCCCATTTGTAGGGGCCATAAAGGGCTTCTGCCGCTTCTACCATGTTTTCCATGTCAGATAATTCGAATGCTGATTTAGCCACCATGGAAGGTTCCGAATAAACACCTGTGCGATCACCCAGTGATTTGAACTCAAGATCTCCAATCGCCAAGGCTATTAGATAGGGTGGAATAGGTTGTGCCATCGTAAATGTGTATACACCTGTTCCATTATTTTCTTGTGGATTGGAAGCACTCATCACAGCCATCAGTTCCTTCGGTACAGTCACTGTGGCATCATAGCTGATGCGAATGCCCGGACTATCCTGGATAGGAATCCATGTGCGTGTGAGTATAGCTTGTCCTTGTGTAAAAAGATATGGTTGTTTCTTTCCTGCTGTCTGTGAAGGATTCAACCATTGCAATGCTTCTGCATGAGGCGGAGTAGCATAAGTAATGACAACCTTTTTAGATTTATCTGAAACAGGTACAGTCAGAGGCTGGCCAAAAATATCTTTTGATTCGCCGAGTGCAAATTCTACCTCTTTGCCATCAACAGTTACTTTTTGGATGTCCAGTTCTTTACAATCGAAAATTATATTTTCAGCACCTGCTGACACCTGAATATCGTAAGTCGCAGTGCCGCTGATTTGTTTCGCACCGAAATCCGCATTCAGAACAAGTGAAAGGTGTGTGATGAAAGCTTTGTCCGGTTGGGCATAAGAATGCGTATCCATAATATGGTCTGTTGTTTCTACGGTGGACTCTTCTGTTTTCGCATCACTTTTGCAATTTGAAAAAAGCAACGTGATTGAAGCAAGGAGGAAGATATTTCGAATTGATTTCATTTTTATTTGGTTATTTTACAAAAAGGGAAAACGGTAAACGGTTAAAGGTGAACGGAAATTAATTTTTCATTTGGGTTGTTAGTAATATATTAAGTCCTGTGTCTTGGTCCTGCTTCGAAATATCTTGACGAGATCGTAACTTTTTTCAATTTTCATTTTACTCTGTGTCTCCTGCTAATGGGGATAAAACGCTATTCTAATTGGAGCGCCTTCAGTGCTTCGACGTCCCTTGTTCGCCATAACCTTAGCGACGGCGAATGCTCTTTGCTCTTCGCTCTATGCCCAAAAAGTCTCTACTGATCATATCGCCTCCCACTCCGATCAATAATCGTACTGGCAGCTTGCTGCGTGCCCATCATGAGTACATCCTGTACATTGACATGCGACGGTCTTGAAGCGATAAAATAAATTGTTTCAGCGACATCCTTTGATGTCAATGGATTGAAGTCATTATATATTTTCGCTTTTTCCTGATCGCCATCAAAGCGGACACGGGCAAATTCAGTTTCTTCGACGTGTGCAGGGGATACTTGTGAAACCCTGATACCATGCATGTGCAAATCTGTTCGCATGGCTTTTGTTAAAGCTTCAACGGCAAATTTTGTAGCACAATAAACATTTCCTTTTGGATAGACTTCTTTGCCGGCTGTTGAACCAAGATTGATAATGTGTCCTGACTTCCGCTCAACCATCCCCGGACTGATCAGTCGCGTCATGTATAACAGTCCCTTGATGTTGGTATCGATCATTTGTTCCCAGTGGTCCAATTCGCCGGTATCAATGGTACTCAATCCTTTGGCAAGTCCTGCATTGTTAACTAAAAGATCAATAGGTCGGTCGATTGTTGCAACCGCTTTCGCACATGCCTCGTGATCCCGAATATCAAAACATAAAGTTGTCACATGAATGTTATATGCAGATTCTAATTCGGATTTGAGTTCCTTCAGTCGATCTTCTCGTCTCGCTGTGAGAATTAGGTCATAATCATGGACGGCAAATTCTCTGGCAGTCGCCAATCCAATTCCGCTAGTTGCTCCGGTGATGAGTGCACATTTTCTCATAGGTCAGATTTCATTTTGGCGACTAACGCTGCAAATTCGTTTTTGAAACCCTCATAAGCAGAGGTGGCCGGTCCCGAAAATCCTGTGTGAATAGCAACCACCTGATTTTCTTTGTTTAGAAAAATCATTGTTGGATAGGCCACTACTTGGTTTAACATCGGGAGTGTTTTTCCTGCTTCATCTTTATTACTCGATCCTGCAAATACAACAGGGTAGGGGATATTCATTTTTTCGATATAGGTGCGGACCGTTTGATTTGCTTTTAAGGTATCTGCATATCGTTCAAAAGAAAGTCCGAGTATTTCAAAACCGGGATCCGGATTTGCGTATAAGTATTCAGTTAGAAAGGTTGTTTCATCTTTGCAATTCGGACACCAGGTCCCCATGATCTGAATGATTTTAGGTTTGCCTGCATAATCACCCTGATCTATGTTGATAACTTTGCCGTATGGATCCGTAAATTCAAGTGCAAATGGTTTTTCATCAAGCACCTGTGTCAATTCCATCGGATGGCCAAAATCTTCTAACTGTAGTGTATCGTTTCTGCTTGCTTCCCAATAAGTTTTAAAGTGATTACCCGAGCGGAATATACCGGTCAATGTGCCATCAGGCATAATCTTCGCTTCATAGAGGAATGCATGGCTTCCGTCAAAAGTGGATAAGAAAAGTCGATCGCCTTGAACAGTTCCTTCGAGAAATCGATGATCACCGGTTCCGGAAAGAAAGGTGCCGGAAAGATAATTTCCATCTTGCTTAAATTCCCCAAGCATTTGATCCGGTTCTTCAGATTCAATGCCAAAATTACAAACCCACTTGCCGGATAGATCCGCAACGGGAGCTTCGGGTAATTGAAAGAATCTATAGACCTGACTATGTAAAGCTTTAAACTGAATCTGGTAATCAGTTTTGCTTTTGACAACCCAAAAACCTTCAATCGCATCTTCCTCATATTGTGCGGTGATATAACTATCATACATCGGAAACTCAATGCGAATTGTATCGCGTGCGGTTCGACGATCAACGCCCATGAAAATATCTCTCACAACGATTCGCTCTTCGCCATTATGAATGACGAGGTGAAAGGAATCCGGGCTGTCATAGACTACCTCAAAATTAAAAGGTAGTTCGCCATTAGATTTCTCATCAAAGTCATCTGCTTTGTCAGAGAGAACAAGGACACCACGCCAGGTGCCCGGAGGAATTTTTTCGTAATGTTCTCCAAACGTCAGGCATGACAGTGTTGAAGTGATGACGAGTGCAAGCAGAAACCATTTTGTCATTTGAATCATGCTTTATCGCCTACAAAATGATGGTCCTTGTCTCTGAACAAAACATTGAACGTCGTCAAGCTTCCATAGATACGAGTGATGTATTGTTGCAGATCGATTTTATCTTCGTCCGTCATTATTTTATGACTATTTATTTTTTGTTCCATGACGCGCAGACGATCGCGAAGCATAACGATTTTATGGAAAAACGTTTCCATCGGAATATCTTTTGATTTCAGTCCTTTGTCATAAGGATACAGAGACATCATGCCTCCTTTCCATTTATCACCAATGGGTGCTATTTCCGAAATTTCACCCCAGGTTTTGAGGATGCGCATCAATGATTTTTCTGCATCACTCCAGGACACAGCAGCTTCTGCCTCCACATGATCCATAATTTCCCAAGCGGTATATTCTTTTCCAACGGTTTTGGTGCCATAGACGATAAAGGTCACATCATAAGCCGCGGGATGTAATCGGATGACCACGCCATCGCCGTAAGCCGGATGATTGACACGCGAACCAACCCCTAAAAGTTCATTAGATTCTGACATAGTTGATAAGTTGTTTATGGGCATAAAAATAGCGAATCGAATGGGTTTATGAGTCATCACCAAGCGATCGTGGTTTAATATAGAACTTAAAAGGGATGCTTAAGTTTTCAAGCCTCGGAGCATTTCTCTTTTTCCGGGAGGTCCTGTAAGCCGTTCTACCTTGAATCCGGCAGATTCCAGTCTTCTTCTGGCTTCGCCTTGTGCACAATAGGTGACTAGGCAGCCTTTCGGCTTCAAAATCTTGAACAATTGGTTAAATACCAATTGTTCCCATAGTTCCGGTTGTGCACCGGGAGCAAAGGCATCAAAGTAGATACAATCAAAGGATTGATCCTTTTTGATTTCCGAAAGGAGCCGGATTTTATTAAAATGAAAATCTTCTATGAGAAATTCAGATTCACTATGCATCCGAAGGAATATTTCTCCTTCTTCGATAAAGGCCAGATATTCCGGGTAATTGAGTTTCGAAGCAACATCAAAATGGATAGGGAAAGCTTCGATACCGGTATAATGGATCTTTTTATGTTGATGGATGGAGTACAGGTAAGAGAGAAATGCATTCAATCCGGTCCCGAAACCGAATTCGAGTACAGAAATCTCTGATTTCTCCGATTGCGTGAGCAGTCCTTGTTGGATAAAGACATGCTTGCTCTCAGAGACAGCACCAAAAGCAGAGTGATACAATGCATCGTATGATCGGCTATACAATGTATCGGAACCGTCGTGTGTTGTGACAATGTATACATCATCCCAACCCAAGGTCGGAGAGATGTCATTCGCAATCATTCTTATCGGTTATAGGTGGTTTGGTGTCTGGTAAACCAATTTTTTTCAGAAAAACCGGTATTCTAGTGTTCTATTTCCCGAGTGAAATTGGGAAATTAGCAGGAAGGATCAATTTGAACCGGCATTTCAATACCAGCGTCTACTGAGAAATCACTTGGGCAACCATAGCCTTTGTTACAACTCGTAGTCATTGACACACAGGCTACTAAGCCTACAGCAATCAGAATGAACTTTAAAGAAGATACTTTCATGTTTTACAATACTTTAATTTAATTTGCTTGTTGGTTATCAACAGTTAATAGATATAAATCGTTTTAAAGTGCAAAATTATTTTATTCCGGCAGCTTTTTATTAAAAAATAATGAAAACAAGCGTAATTAACAGTTTATGAGGATACATTTTGTGGCAATTGGGGGAAGTATCATGCATAGCTTGGCGCTTGCCATGCATGATGAAGGGCATGAAGTCACCGGATCAGATGATGAGATATATGAGCCAAGTCGCAGCCGATTAGCAGATAAAGGACTGTTGCCCAGAGAAATAGGTTGGCACGAGGATCGAATCCACAAGGGTCTGGATGTGGTTGTATTGGGTATGCATGCGCGAAAAGACAACCCGGAACTGCTCAAAGCCCAGCAAATTGGCCTGAAGATTTCTTCTTTTCCTGAATTTATCTACAATATCTCACAGGATAAAATGAGGATTGTGGTCGCCGGAAGTCATGGGAAGACCTCCACTTGTGGGATGATTGCTCACGTACTTCATGCCGCGGGCGTGAAAGCAGATCGCATGATCGGCGCTAAAATTGGTGATTTGGAGCCTGTAGAGCTCTCTGATGCCGAGATCATCGTCCTTGAAGGGGATGAATATCTCACCAGTCCTTTGGATCCAAAGCCTAAGTTTTTTCACTACCATCCACAGATCACGATTATTACCGGCATTGCCTGGGATCATATGAATGTATTTCCAACCTATGACTCCTACGTTTATCAGTTCCAATTGTTGATTGAATCTTTGGGCATCACGGATACACTGATTTATTGCGCTGCAGATCCTGATTTAGTGGCTTTAGTTGACAGGATCAAGCCCGCTTGTGTTTGTTTGCCTTACACGACACACGAATACACAATGGAAGGATCCAAAACGGTAGTTAAGAATGATGATGGAAAAAGTTTTGAATTAGAAGTTTTTGGAAAACACAATTTGCAAAATCTTAAAGCGGCACAATTAGCAACGGCTTGTGTGGGCCTGTTAAAAAGCGAATTCTATCCGGCGATTCAATCTTTTACCGGAGCGAGTAAGCGACTACAGCTTTTACATCACTCCAACAATGTCACGGCCTATTTAGATTTTGCACATGCGCCTTCTAAAGTCAAAGCAACCGTCAATGCCGTTCGTGAAAAACATAAAAACGATTTCATCATTGCTTGTCTCGAATTACACACGTTTAGCTCGCTGAATCCGGCGTTTTTACCTCAATATGCAGATTCATTATCAGAGGCGGATGCTAAAATCGTGTATTACAGTCCGCACACACTAGCGATCAAAAAATTACCGGACTTATCAGCTGATCAGTTGTCTGAATACTTTAATGCGCTCGATTTGAAAATTGCTACGGATGCTACCAAATTGGAAAGTCACGTTCGGTCATGTGCAAGCAATAAAAACATTGTTTTGCTGTGGATGAGCTCCGGTCGATTTGATGAATTGAATATTGCGGCAGTTTCCAAATCTTTTGATTTGAACTAGTCTTCCGTCTTCAACGCATTTATAATGTCTTCAATACTGAAAGCATCGGACAAAGAATAATCCGCGATATGCGTTCGAACTAAGCCGGAAAGATGCGCACCACAACCTAGTCGTTCACCGATATCATGGGCCAAAGATCTTACATAGAAACCACTGCCGCAATGAATGGAAAGGTTCAGTTTGGGAGAATGAAAGTTTCCGATTTTAAGATCAAAGATTTCAACATTTCTTGGTTCTGTTTTAACCTCTTTGCCGGCGCGTGCTAAGGCATAAAGAGGCGTTCCATTCTTCTTGATGGCAGAGAAGATCGGTGGATACTGTTCGAACTTTCCCATGAAAGGTTTAAGTTCTTTTTCAATAGCTTCTATCGACAATTCGGGCACTACTTTCTCTTCAACGATGATACCTTCAGCATCATAAGAATCTGTTTCAATGCCGAGCGTAACTTCTCCTATATATACTTTATCCAATCCGGTTAGCTCGGTTAATTTTTTAGTCCAGGAGCCGGTACAGATCAGCAGCAATCCAGTGGCCATCGGATCAAGTGTTCCTGAGTGTCCAACTTTGATTTTTTTGATGCCATATTTGTGTCTAATCAGTCCGCGAACTTTATTGACAACATCGAAGGACGTCCAGTCTTTTGGTTTGTCCACTAGAAGCAAAGCACCTGAAACGAAATCGGCATTTTTTAGATCTGTTACAAAAGAAAGTCCCATTTAAATTAGCCTTTGAGAACAAACAGGCGAAGGAGAATGGCGAGGATGCCTACGATTACACAATAGTAACCGAAATAGCGCAACTTGGCATTTTGGACTATTTTAATCATCCATTTACAAGCGGCAATACCAACGAAAAATGAGCAAGCAAATCCAAGTAGCATAGGAAATGCATTATCACCCACAACATCAAAATCTCCACCGACAAAGTCTTTGGCGATTTTAGCAAAAATCAATGGAATCACCATCAGGAATGAAAACTGGGCCACTTCTTTTCGGTCCACGCCGAGGAATATACCGGTTGCAATCGTTGAGCCGGATCTTGAAACACCCGGAAGGATGGCAATGGCCTGAGCGATTCCAATTATAAAAGCTTTGACAGAAGTCAGTGCTTCTGTTTTTCCCTTCCATTGATCCGAAAAAATGAGTACCAGGCCTGTTAATAATAACATGCAGGAAACCAGAATAATTTGCCGATCAAAAAGGGCTGTTATCTGATCATCCAATGTCACGCCGATGATGGCAGCCGGAATCATTGAAATGACAATCCAGACTATGTATTTTCGGCCTTCCGGTTTATTTATTTTTCGAATGACTTCAAGGATATAGGTTCTAAAAACCCAAACGGTCGCCAGTGCTGTACCAAAGTGCAGTACTACGGTCATCAGGAAACTCTCTGAAGCATTCTCGGTATCTCCGAGTAGCCACTTAGCGAGTTCGAGATGTCCGCTGCTGCTGACCGGTAAAAACTCAGTTAATCCCTGGATGATGCCAAGGATGATGGCTTCTACATATTCATTCATGTGGAGAGGCTAGCTTACTTTCTGAAAATGGCATAAATCTGCATACCCAAGCCGGCCAGAATAACGATGGGCGCAAGGGTGATTCTTATAGGACTGTAGATGACACTTTCATCCCAAACAGCAGGATCTTTCATTCCACCGCCAAGCATTAGTATCAAGCCCACTGCAATAAGAGCGCATCCAATCCCTATGTATAGGTAAGTTTGATTGGAAAATAACAAAGGAAAAGCTTCTTCTCTGCCTTTATTAGATCGTCTTGTTATCTGATTGCCACTGGTTTTATTCGCGACAATTTTCCTTTTCTGTGATGAAGATTCTTTAGCCATAATGTTTGTATAACGAATTCCAAAGATATGCAATTCAGCAGTTATATGTGTTAATTTGGGTTAAATGTGGTTTTGCATGGAAAAGACTCAAAAGGCAAGTCAACACTGTTAAAAACACTATTTTCCGCTTGCACGACTATTTTAGTATGTTTGGAATTGAAAATTGCTCAGGGGTTAACGTCGCTGATTCATCCAAATAAAATTGCTGACCCCAAATACTTCACCCATTATGAATCTCAAAAAGTTTAAGATACCACAGGTATTTATTTTCCTGTTCTTCATCATCTTGTTTTGTTCCGTATTAAGCTATCTCATCCCTTCGGGTGCATTTGAAAGGGAGAAGAAGGTTTACCACAAAATTGAGCAAACGGTTGTCATGCCTGGTACTTATAGCGAGATTGAAAAGAATTATACCTTGAAAGGTCTGTTTTTGGATGATCCGAAGGAAGGCATGGCTTCTCCTGTTTCGGGTATGGGTGTTCTCACTGCTATTCCAAAAGGGCTAAGTCATTCAGCTGCATTGGTGTTTTTTGTATTTATTATTGGTGCTGTATTTAGCTTAATCATAGAAACACAAACAATTCACGCTGTTCTTTCCTGGCTGATCAGGAAATTTAAGAATTCTACAACTTTACTATTCTTTATTATTTACGTAGCAATTTCTGTTGGAAGTGCTTTCATGGGGATCATTATGGAATTAATCCCGTTGATGCCTATTATTATTCTATTAGCCAAGCGAAAAGGTTATGACTATATGTTCGGCTTCGGATTGGTATCGATTCCATTGTATGTAGGATGGTCTACCGCTACGACCAATCCTTATAATGTTCAGATTGCCCAGCAGATTGCAGAGTTGCCAATAGGCAGTGGGATGCTCTTGAGATTAGTTGTGTTTTGTATTGGTATTTTGATTGGTTTCTGGTATTTGATGCGCTATGGCAACAAAGTTAAAAACAAGGTTATACCACCTGCTCTGCCAGACCAGCCCATCAATCATGAGTATGGGGATGAATTTTCTGACATCAAACTGACCGGGAAGCATTTATGGATTTTGCTAACCTTGATCGTGGGATATGGAGGTATTTTGATGGCTATTCAGTTTATGGGCTGGGGGCTTATAGAAATGAGTGGAGGATTTCTAGGGATAGCCATAGTGGTTATTTTGATCAGTGGGATGTCGGGTGATCATTCAATGGATGTATTTATTAAAGGGCTGGGGGTCATGATCATACCAGCATTGGTGATTGGTGTAGCTAGAGGGATTTCTATTGTGATGATGGAGAGCCAGATTATGGATACCATATTATATTATACCTCTAATGAGTTGGCTGCTCTACCACGCGCATTTGCTACTATGGGGATGCTGTTTTTCCAGACCTTCCTTAATTTCTTTATTCCTTCTGCCTCTGGTCAGGCCTTGGTTTCCATGCCTCTCATGACACCTTTAGCCGATCTGCTGGGTATCTCGCGACAAACCGCTGTGCTCGCCTATATGTTTGGTGATGGATTTTCAAATATGATTGTTCCAACCAATGGATTGCTGGTGGCGATGCTTAGCCTGAGCAAAATTCCATTTGGCAAGTGGTTTCGCTTCATCTTGCCGTTATTTGGAATTTTTATGTGTTTTGCAGTTTTTGTTTTGGCTTTTGCTATTTGGACAGCTTATTAGTGATTTCATAAAGCCTATCCACATTTTCCCCTATTTTTGCAGACGAATTAACTAAAAGTCTCCCTGTTTTGGCAATAGAAGTCTTACATATATCCAAGCATTTTGGACAGCAAATGGCTGTCAATGATGTGTCTTTCCAAGTGGGTAAAGGGGAGATTCTGGGCTTTCTTGGTCCCAATGGCGCCGGCAAGACCACCACGATGCGCATGATCACAGGATATCTGAGTGCAGATGCCGGTGAGATTAAAATTAATGATACACTAGTCACTGAGGAAAACCATCAGATTAAAGCTACTGTAGGCTACCTGCCGGAACATAACCCCCTATATCTGGATATGTATGTGGTAGAATATCTTCTGTACGTAGCTCGTATCTATAAGATTAGCAAACCACAAGAGCGGATTAAGGAAGTTCTGAAGATGACAGGTTTGACTTCAGAGCAGCACAAGCCTATTCGTTCGCTGTCCAAAGGATATCGTCAGCGGGTAGGCCTTGCTCAAGCGATTATCCACGATCCTGAAGTGCTCATTTTAGATGAACCCACTTCTGGTCTGGATCCAAATCAATTAGTTGAGATCAGGCAACTCATTCGTGATCTGGGGAAGGAAAAGACGATTTTATTGTCGACACACATCATGCAGGAAGTACAAGCGCTTTGTGATCGGGTAGTGATTATCAATAAAGGAAAAATCGTTGGAGATGGAAATATCCAGATGCTCAGCCAACATCTTTCCGGCCAATATCGTGTTGAAGTTACTTTTTCAAGACCTGTCGTAGATCAGACGCTTTCGCTGATCAAGGATTATGTAACGCATAAAAGTCTTGGCACTAACCGTTATGTCATCACAGGTAAAGGAGATACGTTAAATGAAGCAATTTTTGATTTTGCAATCAGTAAAAATCTAAAAATTCTGGAGATGAATACGGTGAAAGATAGTGTAGAAAATATTTTCCAACAACTCACGAAGCTGACTTGATGAGAGCGATTTATTTGAGAGAATTAGGGAGTTATTTTAGTTCCATGATCGCCTACATCACGGTGGGATTGTTGCTAGCTGTGTTGGGTTTGGTCCTTTGGGTTTTTCCTGATTTTAGTCTGCTTCAGACACCCTTTGCCAGCATAGATGCCTTGTTTGAAATTGCGCCGCTGATCTTCATATTTCTGATTCCTGCTTTTACTATGCGGACCTTTGCGGAAGAACGACAAACAGCCACTTTAGAAATATTACTTACCCGTCCGGTTTCACCATGGCAGATTGTTTTTGGTAAATATTTGGCAACCATTACCTGGTTATTCATCGCGATCGTGCCAACGGTGATCTATGTAATTTCAATTTACAAGTTGGGATCCCCTCCGGGAAATATTGATCTAGGACAGATCGCTGCTTCCTACCTTGGATTGTTTTTTCTTGGTTCCGTCTTTTGTGCTGTAGGAGTTTTTGCCTCTTCCATGACATCTAATCAGATCGTGGCATTTGTTGTGGCTGTTTTTCTTTGCTTTGTCCTATATTATGGTTTTTACTTCATGAGCAAGCTGGCCTCTTTTACAGGAAGCCTGGATGCTATTGTTGAATCACTTGGGATTGATTACCATTATCACTCGATCAGTCGTGGCGTAATTGACACCCGTGATCTGATGTATTTCATTTGTTTGATTGGTTTGTGTCTGACATGGACATGGGTCTCCGTAAAAAAACGAAACTAATAGCTGATGGCAAATATCTTTTCAAAAGAGCACAGAAAGGTGATGACATCCGGTCTGCTCATTTCGGGCATCCTTATTATTTGTTACATCGGTTCGCAATGGATGCATACAACGATTGATGCTACTGAAGAACGAAGGTTTACACTCTCGCCGGCAACACAAACGTTACTGGAGGGATTAGATGACAAGATCTATATTAAGGTATTATTGGACGGCAGATTTCCTGCCGGTTTTAAACGTTTGCAAGAATCCACGGAGGATATGTTGCGCCGATTTTCTCAAGTGAATCCGCAAATAGAATACAACTTCGAAAACCCAAATGAAGGGGCCATTGAAGTTGTCAACGAACGCCGAGCGCAATTTGCAAAAGAGGGTTTGGTACCTACAAAGTTGCGCATTAGTGATGCATCCGGTGCTTCTCAACAATACATCTATCCATTTGCCATCATCAATTATGGGACACGAAGTATTCCGGTCAGTTTGCTACAAGACGATATTCCGGGTGCAGATAAAGAAGTGATTCTTAATAATAGTATTGGCTTATTGGAATACAAACTGGCAGATGGAATACAAAAAGTGAAAGCAAAGCACAGAAGACTTGTTGCCTTCTCAGAAGGTCAAGGGGAACTGACGAGATTACAGACAGCTTCTTTTGAAAAGGATCTAACGTATGGTTACGCCGTCAAACGAATCAATTTGGACAGTGTCGTACAGATTCCAAAGGAGGTTAAGGTTCTCATCATTGCCAAGCCAACAGAGCTATTCTCAGAAGTGCAGCTGTTTATGTTGGATCAGTATATTATGCATGGAGGACATGTTCTCTTTCTGATTGACCCGCTGGTCGTTTCTCTGGATAGTATTGGAAATAACAAATACTACATACCCCCACCCAATGAAGTGGGTCTGAGTCCTTTGTTGTTTAAGTTAGGAGCGCGAATCAATACCGATTTAGTGCTTGATATGCAGTGTACCCGTATTCCTATGGTCGTGGGCATGCAAGGCGACAAACCACAAACGGAATTGTTTCCATGGTACTATCATCCATTGATCTCTTCGATTTCAGATCATCCGATCACGAAAGGCTTAGATAGAATTCAACTTGAATTTCCCGGAAGTATTGATACGATTCAAACGGCCACCAACATTCAAAAAACAATCCTACTGACTTCTTCACAATACAGCCGAACACAACTAACACCCGTGCGCTTGAATTTTGATATACTGCGCGAAGAACCTGATCCCAAGTTATTTAATAAAGGACCACAGCCTTTTGCCGTGATGCTGGAAGGTGAGTTTGAATCTTTTTATCAGAACAGATTGGTCAATGAACAACTTCAAGTACTGGAAGATGCAGGTCTGCCATTTAAAGCGCAGGGCGATTCAGCTAAAGTGTTAGTGATTACAGATGGCGATATCATTAAAAACCTTGTCAATTCGAGTTCCGGTGAGACGGCTCCACTTGGTTATAATAAGTATGAGAATACCTCCTTTACAGGCAACCGAGACTTTCTATTAAATGCGATTGAGTATATGTTGGACGAATCCGGTGTGCTTGAAGCAAGATCCAAGGATATTAAACTTCGTCTATTAAATACTGTTAAAGCAAAGGAAGAAGGTGTGAAATGGCAACTCATCAATATTCTGGGCCCATTATTGATTATACTAATCATTGGGTTGATCTACCAATATCTCAGAAGGCGAAAGTATAGTCAACCTGCGGTGTGATGGGTTCATTTAATTAATAATTATTTTGATATAGAAAATATAGCCTTTTCATTTAAATCGAATTGGCGATAAATTATACACATGAAAAAGAATATTCTCCTTCTGATTTCCCTTGTACTGGCCGGCCTCATTGTTTTTTTTATTTACAATGGCAAAGAAGACACCACGACGACAATAGATCGAGCAGAAAGCAATTTCAAAATTGAAGATATCAATCAAATCGGTCGAATCATTTTAACACACAAGGATGGTTCCCGGTCAGATTTAATAAGAACTGAGGATCATTGGATTGTCAATGACCAATACCGAGTGAGGCAATCGAATATCGATTACTTGCTGAATGGAATCAAAAAGCAACATCTTGAACATATACCGACCAAAGCGGCAGTAGCTAACATCCTGCCATCAATGGCGGTGACCGGTATTCATGTAGAAATATTTGATCGAGAGGGAAAGGAGTTATTGAACTATTATGTGGGGGGTGTAACGCAAGATGAGCGTGGCACATTTTTTCTGAAAGAAGGTACATCGCAACCATACTGCCTGGCACAACCAGGGTTTGAAGGTGGGCTAAGAGCGCGTTATGATTTAAGAACGGTGGACTGGCGCGATGTTCGGTTTTGGATGGAAGAGAATGATAAAATTGATACGATGAAGGTTCATTTTCCAAAACAACGAGAACATTCATTTATCATATCTCGCAAAGGAAGTGCGTATGATGTTAAGCCAATGTTTTCTACGACGCCTTTAAAAGTCAGTAAAGACGGTGAATTGACGAATAGAGTGAAATCCTATTTTACAATGCTAAGCAATCTGGCGTGTGAAGATTATATGAATGAAGCTTCTGAGAAAGACAGCGTGCTGCTCTCAATTCCATTTATGGAAATAAATATGGTGTATCCGGATAAAAAATCTGTGCTCACTTTCTTTCCTATTCATGTGCCGAATCCATCTGAATTTTCGCCTCCTGTGACCCGGTATTTTATAAACTATTCAGATAGAGATTTTATGATCGGACAGCACAATGTTTTGAAAGGCGCATTTCGTTCCTATGGATACTTTTTTGGTGAATGATTTTTACCTGGTTACATATCATCACAATCCTTTGTGGCTCTGATTGGGGCTTCTTTGGTCATCGTTTGATCAATCGGGTGGCGGTCTATACTGTACCTACGGAGATGATTGGTTGGTATAAGCCAAATATTGATTATCTCTCCGATCACGCAGTGGATCCAGACAAAAGAAGGTATGCTTCCAAACATGAAGCGGTCAGGCATTATATTGATCTTGATCAATGGGGCGAATTACCTTTTGATCATGTGCCGCGAAAATGGGATCAGGTCTTGGCGTTGAATGTGGAGTTATTTACCATTGCCAACAACGATACTACATTTCTATTACACGCGTATCCTTATAGTCAATGGCAGGATAGTCTTCCTGATCATTCTTCGCGAATTGAATTGGTGCGCAAGTTCTATTTGAAGCAATACTATGAGGATAATGCGACAATACCATATGATAGTGTCGTACTCCTTTTTCCGGAGATAAAAGGCAATCCCAATTCGACCATTTACATCGCCGATGCATTTTCAGAACATGGAATCGTGCCTTATCATCTGCAGTCTATGTTGCATCGGTTGACAGCTGCGTTTAAAGCGAATGATCTGAACAAAGTACTCCGCACTTCTGCTGAGTTTGGTCACTATATTGCCGATGCAAGTGTACCGCTTCATACAACTTCTAACTATAATGGCCAGCTGACCAATCAACTAGGAATTCATGCTTTTTGGGAAAGTAGAATTCCTGAATTGTTTGCCTTAGAGGAATTTGATATGATCGTAGGTCCAGCGACTTATATTCATGATCCTGAAGAATACTTTTGGGACATTGTCCTTGGAAGTCATAAAGAAGTTTCCCGTGTATTGGGACTTGAGAAAGAGCTGAGTGAGACTTTTCCTTCCGATCAACAGTTTTGTTTTGATACTCGTTTAGACAAAACCGCCCGAACACAATGTCAAGCTTATGCAAAAGCTTATGACCAGGCGATGGACAATATGGTAGAAGATCGTTTTCGCGTTGCGGTCAAAGCAGTAGGGGATGTTTGGTACACGGCATGGGTCGATGCCGGACAACCCATTGCACCGGGTCAGAAAGTTCTTACACAGATTGAAAAGGAGGATGAAGAATTAGATCGCGCTTCGCAATCAGGCCGTTCGATAGGTCGTGAACATGGCAATTAAAGGGTGATTGAAATCTTTTTATTCCATCAATCCTCTCCATCGTAATACAATTTAAAATCATCAATTTCCCTTCGTTCTCTTTTCGTAGGTCGACCGGCCCCTTTTTCTCTTCGCTCCGGTAAAGCTTTTCCAATAAACCAACTCTTGTATTTGTTGATTTCGTCCTCCGGTGTTAAGTCTTCATAACATGGTTTGGCGAGCAGCGCTGAGACACGTTTTTCTAATAGGCTGATGGCTTTGTATTTTAATCGAAAACCATCTTTGACAACATCGATGATATCACCTGGGACGACCAATGCAGAGGGTTTGATCGCATGATCATTGAGCCTTATTTTTCCATTTTTGCAGGCATCCGTTGAAATACTACGGGATTTAAAAATCCGAATTGCCCACAGATATTTATCGATCCTTACCTTTTGAATCATGTTTTCAAATTAAGCCATGAGTTCTTCTTTCTTCCATTCCTTTTCCATGTAAAAAGTACCAAATGGAATGATGGATGCCACAAATGCTTTAAGCATCCACAATAGGTTTTTCTTGTATTTAATACAGACAAGGACCATCCATATAATAAAAGCAACGAACAAAAAGCCATGCAGGCTACCGACAATCCTCACGGCTAATGGCATATCCAACATGTACTTCATGGGCATGGCAATAAATAATAAAACCAGATAGGAAATACCTTCTATCCACGCGATTTTTCTAAATATTGAAAATGTATTCTTTGATTGCATATTTTTTTATGTTTTAATCTCTTGATTTTATTTCTAATGTAACATCCGATTGGTGATTTCCTTGAGAAATACTTATTCTGTATTTACCGGGGAGAATATAATATTTGCCATTCTCTGCTTTTTCTACAAACTGCTTTGCTTCAGGGTCTTTCATTTTTACCAGCTCATTGGTCGCTTGAACAGATGATTCGTTTACTTCCAGACTGTAATCATAATAACTTAATCCACGGTGAAGCGCTATCTTTTCTTCATAGATCATCAGGCTATCTGAGTAAACTTGCATCAAACCATCACCCGCAGAAGAAGTAAAAACCGGAAAAGTGAAGGAAGGTTCATAGTAATCCATCCAAGAGGCAGATCGGGTGCCAAACCTTTCAGAATAGTAGGATTTTCCTTTTTCGTTAAAGCATGTCAGCGTATCTGTAAGATCACTAGTTAGCATTTGAAGATGACTGACATCTGCTCTGTAGAGTGAGCGACCATGTGTAGCAGCAACGATTTCATTATCACGTGGATGAACCACCAGATCGTGAACAGGTGCATAAGGAAGATCGCCAAGAAGCATCATGTGCTGACCCTGATCTAGGGAGACATATAAGCCATGATCTGTTCCCACATAGATAATATCCTTATTGTTTGGATCTTCTTTGACAACATTGACTGGTTCGGCAGGAAGTGTAGTAGCAATTTTTATCCAGTGGTCACCGTAATCATCAGATTTATACACATAACTCGCGAAGTGATCATGACGATAACCATTCAATGATATATAAACTCTTCCTGCTTCATGGCTACTGGCGTACACACTACTGACCCACATATTTCCAGGCAAGGAAGCTGAAATATTTTTCCAGTTATTGCCACCATCTTTTGTGACATGTACCAATCCATCATCGCTTCCGGCATACAACAAACCAAATTTTAATGGAGATTCATGAAGGGATACGAGCGTTCCAAATGCAACATTCCCTTCTACGGAACCTTTTGTCAAATCTTTAGAAATCGCTTCGAAATTTTTTCCTTGATCAAACGATCTGAACACACGATCAGCACCCATGTATAAGATGTCTTGATTGTGCACAGACAGATGAATGGGCGATTCCCAATTCCATCGATAAGGTCTTTCACCCAAATCATGAATCGGTGTAATTCGTTCTTCCCGAAAATCATCGTTACGCGAGACTTTATAATAATTGCCAAACTGAAAACCAGTATACACTGTACTGTTATCTCGCGTATCAATGGCCACTTGCATCCCATCTCCACCCATGATGGTTTTGTATGGATGCTGTCCTGAACCTTGCCAGCGTTCATTGGCGACCGCGGTGGAAGGGCCGACCCAAACGCCATTGTCCTGCAAGCCACCATAGACATTGTAAGGCTTAGCCATGTCTATAGCCACACTATAAAATTGAGCTACTTGTGGATGATTACACTTCATCCAACTTTCACCATCATCATAACTAATATTAAGCCCACCATCATTTCCCAAAATCAGATGACCTTCTAGTTTTGGATTGACCCACAGTGCATGATGATCCGCATGGACATTTCCTCCACCGATGGAAGTCCACGAAGCTCCCCCATCTTCAGATTTGAGTATCGGTACGCCAAGGATATATAGTTTTTGTGGGTTGCTTTGAGAAGCTCGTATTTGGCCAAAATAATATCCATAGGTATAGAAGATATTGTCAAGGTAATCTGCATGTACTTTTTTCCAGGTGCGACCATTATCCAAACTAGAATATACTTCTGTTCCGATGATCTCTGTGTCAAACAATTTGCTATTCGCATCTTGCGTGTATTCAACTAATGTTGCCGGAGTGATTGTACCATTTTTGATCAACGTGCGAATGGTATCTACTGTATATTTTTCTGGAAAATTTTGATCCGAAAGATATTCTGCGATGAGTTCATCCTTCAATGCTAAAAACGAATCTGTGGACATCACCATGATTTCAGCTTTTGTCAAAGCATCTGTCTCTTTCGGTTTTTCAGGTCGATCATGTTGGTTGTCAACAATGGCGTAAAGAATATTTCCATTCTTTGATTTTACCATTTCCAATCCGATTCGGCCTACACCAATCCCTGTTGGGAAGCCACTTTTTTCATTGGAAAGCAAAGTCCATGATTTCCCTCCATTGATCGATTTATGTACGCCTGAGCCATTTCCGGAGGCAACAAAATTCCATGCTTTCCGCGAACGTTCCCATGTGGCGGCATAGAGTATATTTGGGTTGCCTGGATCAGCGACGAGATCAATGACACCGGTCAGTTTATTTACATATAGAGACTGATTCCATGTCATGCCGCCATCTGTAGTGCTATACACACCGCGGTTTTCATTTTCACTATACAGCGCACCGAGGCATGCAACGTGTAGTACATTTGGATTAGATGGATGGAGGACTATTCTGCCAATATGATGACTTTCCGCTAATCCTTTCCATTCCCATGTTTTGCCCATGTTCTGGCTTTTATAAATGCCAATACCAGAATAAGAAGATCTACTGGAGTTGTTTTCTCCGGTGCCTATCCATATGATTCCTGCCTTCCAATTGACGGCAATATCACCAATTGTCATACAGGCTTCCTGATCAAAAACAGGCTGCATTGTCGTCGCATTATTCTTTGTGTGCCAAAGTCCTCCGGAGGCATAAGCGATATACATTTCATTTGGATTCTCTGGATTCACATCGATATCGACGATTCTTCCGCTACACACCGTAGGACCGATATTGGTAAAATTCAAATGCCTGAAAAACGAACTATCCTGGAGTTCTTGCCTAGTTTGGAAACCGGAGATTTTTTCATTTGATGCCGTAGCCGGTGGAAATGATTGAGCCATGAGGCCTGCCTGACATAAAAGCAAACCAAGAGTCAACAGGAAATAATTTTTCATTAAAGGGATATTTAAGGTGATACTAAAACGGTCATTATTTGATGATGAACTGTGCCGACAGCCCTCAAAACTATAAAAAGGCTTCAAACTCACTTCAAAAGTAATTTGGAACTCGCTAGTACTAGTCTTTTTGCGAAGCAAATGGTTTTAATTACCCTATTTTAGGCAAGCAACGGATTGATTTTGTCTATTTGTAAATTCTGAGTCATATAAAACATTGATATTTGCGACTTAAATTTTAATACAAAAGGAATGACTTTCAGTGAGTTGTCAATCCTTTTATCATTTGCAATCTATCAGACGTGCCTGAAACCGGAAGAAAATATAAAGTGTGGGAGCCCTTATTGCTCAGTGTGATGACCATTATTGGGATGTTGGCAGGTGCTAAATTTGCTGAAGTGGAAACCTTCACGGGTCATCGGCCCACCGGATTGACGAATTCGCACTACAATGGAGCTCAAGTCGAAGAAATTATTCGGTTTGTAGAAACAAAATATGTAGGTGAGGTCAATTCAGAGGAAATGGTTGAGAATGCCATCCATGCTATACTAGAGAATCTTGATCCGCATACGCATTACATTCCTCCCGGTGAAGTGACTTCACTTAACGAGCGAACCTCCGGGAATTATGTAGGAATTGGGATAGAAGTCGCTTTTATGGATGACAGTTTGGTGATTCTTTTTCCTAAACCTAATAGTCCGGCAGAGCAAGCTGGGTTGCGCCCGGGTGATTACATTCTTGCAGTAGATGGCAAGGCTATTTCACCGGATTCCATGGAGAAAATGGAAATGCTTTCGCTGATCAAAGGAGAAAAAGGTACTATAGTTAAATTGACCATCAAACCCATGATGGAATCTTCAACACATACGGTCGAAGTTGTCAGAGATAATATTAAAGTACCTAGTGTGGTTGCAGCCTATATGATTGACTCCACAACCGCTTATATCAAAATCCAAAAATTTACAAGTACCACGTACAGGGAGTTTATGGATGAATGGGAACGAATGGCGACGAGTCAAGGTGCAAAAAATCTGATGCTTGATCTTCGTGATAATCCAGGCGGTTACTTGAATGAAGCCGTCAATATTCTATCCCAGATTTTTGAAGAAGAGGGCAAATTGTTACTCTATACAGAAGGGGCCAATCAAAAGCGGAACGAATACAAGAGTACAGGAAAAATATTTTTCACCATTGAAGATGTCATTGTACTGATCAATAATGGTTCAGCATCTGCCAGCGAAATAATTGCCGGCTGTCTGCAGGACCATGACCGTGGGATAGTGATTGGTTCAGCAACTTACGGAAAAGGCCTAGTGCAGGAGCAATACGATTTAGCCAATGGCGGTATCTTACGCATGACGGTCTCGAAGTATTATACGCCTTCGGGAAGGTCAATTCAAAAGCCTTATGATACTACTTATGCGGTGGATACAAATGCTGTTTTTAAAACCACCGGTGGTCGATTAGTTTATCCGGGTAGTGGTATAACACCGGATATCATCATGGAGGACTCCATCAATTGGTCAAATCCGTTGCTGGGTGATTGGATGGATTTGATTTCAGCCTATGCCATACGATACAATATTGTCCATCACGATGGGAAGTTGGCGCCATCAGAACAGTTTGCTGAAGTGGTAAAATCGATTCCGTCGGATGCTATAATTGTAGAAGCCTTGCGACAGGTGGCATCGAAAAAATCAAATTTAATAGCTGATTCGCTGACGAACTATCTGGAAGCCCATACAGAGGATATCCTCAGGATCGCCAGAGCCACATTAATTGCCTATCGGACAGGTGAGGAAGGCTGGTACAAAGCATTTAATGATACGGATCCGATTATATTGAAATCCAGAGAGTTGATGGGTGTCAGTGTAAAAAAAGCACTCGATTTATAATCCTCATTGCACAGCGCGTAGAAAATCCAGTTCGCCATTAGCATCATATCTCGCTATGACCGAGGGTGTCCCTGTCATTCCTTTTTCTGTAAAGGCCGGTAGTGCGAAATCAACCTGGCTAATAAGGTCCAAGCTGACAGAACCGAAATTTGTAGGTGATGGTGTATTGGAAATATTGGCGGAGGTTGAAACCAGTGGATGACCATAGGCTTCCAGCAGTTTATAACAAAATCCTGATTTCACTACTCGGACTCCAAGATTGCCATCCGGGCCGGCGAGGTGGCTGAATTCTTCCTTTGCCTTTGGATAAATGACGGTCAAAGGGCGTTCGTGTAAAGTCAATAATGTATCCACTCGGGGGTGGACAGTTTCGACTACGTCATAAAGTTGTTTGATACTGGATACCAGAACAATTAATGGCTTTTGATAACTTCGTCCCTTGATCTCATAAACACGTGATATACTTTCTTCATGATGCGCATCACATCCAATGCCCCAAATCGTATCAGCAGGGTAGAGGATGACACTTCCGTTCATCAGAAATGAGATAGTTTGGTAGATAATCTTTTCTTCAGATTCTTTGTTCACAAGGGTGAGATTAGTTTAAAAGCAGTAAAATGCAGCATATTCGTCAACATATTTTTGATCCGGGGTATAAAAACAGTGAATTAAACGTTAAAATTAGACGCGAATTACCTTAGGAGCGTATCTTTTCAAATATTATGAATAAAGTTTATCCAAATTAAATGATACGTTTTTTTACAAGTTTGGTTTTAGTGGTCATTTTAGCGCAATCCGGTTACGCTCGACATATCGTAGGGGGCGAGATATTTTATAATTGTCTGGGTCCGGGATCCTCTACGGATACAAGGAATTATCGGATGACGATGAAGATCTATCGGGATTGCGCCAGTAATGGAGCTGATTTTGACAATCCTGCCCGAATTGGTGTTTATTCGCACGTCAACGGGGTATATACTTTCGTCCGCATGCTGACTGTTAATCATGGGTTTGTCAATCAATTGATCGCCGGCGGCAATCCTTGCCTTATTTTACCACCAAATGTATGTGTAGAGGAGAGCTCATACCTAATCAATCTTAATAACTTACCCATTATTCAAGGGTCCTACATCGTCTCCTGGCAACGATGCTGCCGTAATAATACTATAACCAATATCCTGGCTCCCAATGATACAGGAGCCACGTACACCATAGAGGTGACCGAAGAGGCACAGCGAACGTGTAATAATGGTCCACAATTCAATAATTTCCCTCCGATTGGTATATGCGTCAATGATCCACTTGAGTTCGATCATTCCGCTTCCGATATCGAAGGAGATCAAATCGTGTATGAGTTTTGTGCGCCACTTCGGGGAGGTGGACCACTCGGGGTAGATAATCCAACCCAACAAAACCTATGTGATGGAATCACGCCCAATCCACAAAACTGTCTTCCCCCTTATCAGGGAGTTACCTTTAAAGCACCTGATTATTCAGCAGCCAATCCACTGGGCCTCGTATCGCCCATTTTTATAAATCCGGTGACGGGTATTATTACAGGCACTCCCGGATTGACCGGGCAGTTTGTCGTAGGGATTTGTGTCAAGGAATATCGTGCTGGTGTTTTGTTGAGTGTTCTTCGTCGAGATTTTCAGTTTAATGTTTTGAATTGCTCCTCTGCGGTCACAGCGGCCATTAAATCAGATGCCGTCATTGGTGGGGAGGAATTCATTCTAAACTCATGTGGAAACAATACGATCACTTTCGACAATAAAAGTGGGATCGAAGCTTATATAGAAACCTATCGCTGGGCGTTTGATATGAACGGTACTATCGTTGAATCGGCTGTTCGAAATGCGACTTTCACCTTCCCTGGTATTGGCAACTTTAAAGGGACATTAATTATCAATGAGGGACTGAATTGTGGTGATACTGCATATATTAATATAAATGTGTTTCCTTCGATAGAAGCGGATTTTGAATTTGATTATGATACTTGCATAGCAGGGCCCGTTAGTTTCAGTGATTTATCAACTACCGGGGCTTCTGCTATTACCAAATGGGACTGGGATTTTGGAGATATGGAGGTCAGCACGCAGCGCAACCCAAATCATTTATATCAAATACCGGGGGATCATCCGGTAGAGCTCATCGTCGAAGATTCCAATGAATGCAAGGATACCTCTGTACAAGAGGTTAGTTATTTTCCGGTACCTCCATTATTGATCGTCAAGCCTTCAAAGTTTTCGGCTTGTGTACCGGAAGACATAAAATTTACCAACCTTTCCACACCGATTGATAATTCTTATCTGATAAACTGGGATTTTGGAGATGGTGGCAATAGTGGAGTGATTAGTCCTACGCATGAGTATACTGAACCAGGCGTCTATTCTGTAAAACTCGAAATTACTTCGCCGATTGGTTGTTATACAAGTGATGTTTTCCCAAACCTGATCACGATGCAGGCTTCCCCGGTTGCTGATTTTTCATACAGCCCTGATGTTATAAATAGCATTTCCCCTGATGCAAACTTTACCGATCTTTCGACAGGTGGTACCGGATGGTTCTGGGATTTTGGAGGTGAATCCAGGTCATTTGTTCAGAATCCATCTTATACCTTCCGTGATACAGGTAGGTATGAGGTGATGCAAGTCGTCTTTCACCCTAATGGATGTACCGATACACTCATTCAAGTGATTGATATAGAGCCTATTGTCCAGTTCTTTCTGCCAAATGCCTTTACCCCAAATTTTGATGGTAAAAACGAAACCTACAAACCAAAAGGATTGAGTGAAGGGGTAGCCAATTACTCTCTAGGTATATGGACACGTTGGGGCGATAAAGTATTTGAGACAAATGATCCCGATGAAGGATGGAATGGGCAGCGTAATAACGCTGGACAGGACCTTCCGGTTGGGGTGTATATGTGTGTTTTGCAGTATCAGGATGCCCGTAACAGGCCTAATGAACTTAGGGAATTTGTGACCTTAATCAGATAACAGAAAAATTCTTAATATAAAAGAGCAAATCATAGAAAAAATCATACCTTTGTCGCTCTTTTTTAAGAAAGTAATATAATTATTAAGCATCATGGATCTTATAAAGCTTGTTCATCAGCAGTTTAATGCTCAACCTAACTATCCTGAATTCAGGTCAGGTGATAATATTGTCGTTTCCTACAAGATTGTAGAGGGCGTCAAGGAGCGAATTCAGGATTTCAAAGGTGATGTCATCCAGATAAAAGGTAGTGGCGCAGGCAAGACCTTTACTGTTCGTAAGATTTCCAATGGGGTTGGTGTTGAGCGTATCTTCCCTTTCTTTTCGCCACATATCGTAGAGGTAAAGTTATTGAAGCGAGGTAAAGTTCGTAGAGCTCGTCTTTATTATCTCCGTGATCTTGTTGGTAAGAAAGCCAAAATTAAGGAGAAGAGAACCTTCAGCTAGAGTTGGATTTTTACAAACCCGATTCAACTTTTTCCCTAATATATTAAAATGCTTCTATACGCTAATGCGTCCATTGGGCGGACTTAGCGTTTAATGCTTTATGGATTAGTTTGTCGATCCATTTGGCAGGTAACCATCGCATGATGTTAAACTTCCATTTTCCGGGTCTGATCAGATAGCGCACTTTGATATGCTTGCTTCGAATTGTTTTTAAGATCAATTCGTCCATAGCTTTCAATGGCATACTTTGAGTGATTTGCTTATCTACCATTTGATTCCGCTGAGCCATAATGGCATCATATTCAGGTCCAGAATAGGAAGGTGACTTTTTAGCTTTCTCCCATATTGGCGTGGCGAGATTACCGGCTTCAATGATGACCACTTGGATATCATACATGTACAGCTCTCGGCGCAAACTATCGCTGATGGCTTCCAGAGCGTATTTGGAAGCAGCATAAGGCCCAACGAACGGGCTTGCAAAAAGACCAGAGACACTTCCTATATTGATAATCCTCCGGGGATGCTTGTCCCCGTCTTGTATTGGCTTAGCAAGCAAAGGAAAAAAAAGCTGAGTGGTACGAACGACGCCTAGCACATTGACATCCAATTGTTCACGCCACGCTTCCATAGGAACATACAATATAGCACCACTAACGGCTATTCCTGCATTGTTGATAATGGAGACCAGCGAATCATCACCTATGATTTCCTCAGCGAGATTAACAGCCTCGCGTACACTTTGGTCATCTGTTACATCGAGTAAGAGCGGATGAATTTTATTCATTCCAAGGGCGTGTAGCTGTTCCACATCAGTGGCTTTTCTGACACCGGCAAGGACATGATAGCCTTGTTTTTCAAGTGCCAAACAAGCACTTTTGCCTATCCCGGAGGATGCACCGGTCACCAGAATAAATCGTCTCATCGACCAAAGTTGAGAAAAGTATGGGATATGAGGCTACACCTGGTTTAACTACATAGGCTCAGAGCGTTTCTCCTAACCCTCCTAAAGGAGCATTTTAAAATCACCTGCATTCACTCATTTTTAAGAAAGTCCAATTTAAAAGCTCCAAATCAAGGATTGGTTTTGCGGCCTGCGTTCTTATTCAATATACGGCAAATGGGTGATGCGCAAGAAATTATAAGAATGGATATTTGCGATTGGACTAAATCTATCACACATGAAACTCAAGAATCTCAATTCCGGATTTATTTTTCTGCTTTCTACTTTGGCTACCTTGGTGTATGCCCAACCTGCAAATGATCTATGCAGTGGCGCTATTCCTTTTCCATTTTCTATAAATGCTGAGGGGACGTGTACATCTCCGTATACAAATGTAATTGACTTAGCTACTGCAACAAATGGTCTGGGCTATGATGATCCAAGCTGCGCTACCGGAGATCATTTTGGAGTATGGTATACATGGGAGGCTTCTGTAACATCGTTTTTCTACAAGGACAACACCGGTGGAGGGTATTTGAGCATCTTTGAAGATGGGACTTGCGGTTCATTAAACGAGATAGTATGTTTAAATACAGGCATCGTAGGAGGCCTTACGCTGGGAACTCAATATTACTTTTATATATGGAGCACTAGTCAGGCTACAATCAGTATATGCATTGAAGAAAATACGCCACCTGCCAACGATATATGCGATGATGCCATTCCTTTTCCATTTTCCATTAGTGCGCCAAATGCATGTGCTGGATACCCCAATGTGGTAGACCTGACGTCAGCAAGTTTTGATGGACTCAATTGTCCTGGAAATGCAAACAAATATGGCGTTTGGTACACATGGACAGCCTCCGTTAACGCATTAAACTTTTTTAGCCAATCTTTTAACGGCGAACTGAGTATTTATGCAGGGGGCAGCTGTAATGGTCTGGAGCTGATTGGTTGTATTAGGCATGAAGGGGTTGTCAGTGATTTAATCATTGGAAACAACTACTATATTCATATTGGATC
>JBBKXT010000319.1:0-9656 GCA_037969625.1 Saprospiraceae bacterium | reverse complement strand
TATGATGCACAATGGAGATTATGGTTATATGGGAATGCACTATGGCTGGTGGCTATTCATTATTGTTGTGGTAATTGTATTGGGAGGATTGGTATTCAGATATAGGCAAAGAAGATGATCGCAATGACGAAAGTTAGCGTTTAGTCACAACTTAATATTAAATAAGGAATATTTAGTGGCATTTCTGCCGCCGTGGTCATGGCGTCATTTATGATGATAGCGCCTATAAATAGCTTTGCCGAAAATGTGTTCACCATAGATGCGAACTTCAATTGATGATGCAAACTGAATGGTCATGAATAAGTAAACATCCACACTTGGAATCATATTCTACAAATAGTTCGAAACTATCAATTCATAATGCTTGCGTGAAAGACATTAAAAACATCACTTTCAACGCTTCGATTTTCTTTTAAACTTAAATTCAATAGAGATGTCAAATACTATCGTACCTGAGAAGAAAATCCAGTCTAGCGATTCTTCTGCAGAGACTAAAACTACTATGAAAGGTCTTGTGTATGGAGGACCGGGTAAGATAGCATACATCGATGTGCCAAAGCCGGTAATTGAAAAGCCAACTGATGCCCTTGTAAAAATAGTAAAGACCACAATCTGCGGAACAGATTTGGGCATCTTACACGGCAAAACCCCTTCCGTAAAACCAGGAACTACACTTGGTCATGAGGGTGTTGGTGTGATTGAAGAAGTAGGAACAGCGGTAAGAAATTTCAAAAAGGGCGATCATGTGATCATTTCATGTATCACCGCAGATGGTACTTGTGAATACTGTAAAAAGCAAATGTATGGCCATTGTAAGGATGGTGGTTGGATATTGGGTCATCTCATCAATGGTACACAAGCCGAATATGTCCGCATACCGCATGCAGATAATAGTCTTTATAGTACCCCTGAAGGAATAGATGATGAGGCTCTCGTAATGCTTAGTGACATCCTCCCAACAGGCCATGAGATTGGGGTGATCTATGGATGTGTAAAACCAGGAGATACTATTGCGATCGTTGGTGCCGGACCAATCGGTATGGCTGCCTTACTCACCGCTCAGTTTTATTCTCCTGCCAGAATATTCATGATTGATCTGGATGACAATCGTCTGACCCTGGCCAAACAGTGGGGTGCTACAGAAACGATCAATTCAGGGGCTGTGGATGCGGTTAAAAGAATAATGGCAGACACAGCCGATGGTGTAGATGTAGCCATTGAAGCTGTAGGTGTACCTGCAACTTTTGATATCTGTCAGCAGATCGTACGTCCAGGTGGTCATCTGGCAAACATTGGTGTTCATGGCCAAAGCGTAGATCTGAGAATTCAGGATCTATGGATTCAAAATATTACCATTACCATGGGACTGGTAAACACCAATACGACCCCTATGCTGCTAAAAACAGTGACTGCTGGAAAAATCCAACCAGAAAAGTTGATTACGCATCATTTTAAGTTGGACGAAATCATGCGGGCGTATGAAATATTTGGTAATGCTTCCAAAGAAAAGGCACTGAAAATAATCCTAACGACCTAATATTAATGGAACTAGTTTGAAGAAATAAAAATACTGAAATAATGGAAAAATATTTTCTGTTTCTTGTTGCCTCAGGCATTGTATTGTCAGTTGCCTTTTCGCAATGCACTTCCTCAGCAGCTGCCAATCGGCAGGTAACAACTCAAAATGATGTCTCAATGCTGGAAAAGGCATCAGAAGCACAACTCATAGCAAAGTCAATGCCTATTGATAAATCAGCTTCATTGGTGGGTACCGAGTTTGCATTGAAATTGGTGAAGGCATCCATCAAAGGCACATCCACATTGCATGACTGGGAGTCTCAGGTCACTGAAATAGAAGGCAAAGGTTCTTTTCAAGTACAAGACAAATTACTCTCTACCATTCAAGATGTGGAAGTAAAAATTACAGTGAAAGGAATAAAAAGTGAAGAAGGAAAAAAGATGGACAGTAAAACGTATGAAGCATTTAAGTCGGAAGAAAATCCTTTTATTATTTATGCTTTCGACAATGCAGAAGTAAATATAAGTGCTTCCAATGTTGTTACTATTAGTGCTGCGGGCGATCTCAGCATGGCAGGTACGAGCAAGCAAGTGGTACTTAAGGCCGTTGGAAAAGAATTATCTAATGGTGATTTACAATTGAGCGTTTCCCAAAAAATAAAGATGACAGACTATGGTATAAAGCCACCTGTCATGTTTCTTGGAACAATAAAAGTAGGAGACGAAATAACAGTGAATTTCGAATTTGAACTTACGAAGTTGCAGAAGTAATCCACATGAACTAACCATATGATGATAAAACTTTTTAAATCTAAGATAACTACTAAGCTACTACTGAGGATAGGTGTTATTGTTTTTGTGTTATCCCAAATGAATGCTAAAGCTCAATATAGCAACTTGCAATATTTTCGCCCAAATGATAAGACAGGCCTAAATATATTTGAGACATCAAAGGATGACACAGTAGCATTTGTGGGTGTTCAAGTTCGAATTGGTGGAGATTTTGCCATGCAGTTTCAAGGCCTTAACCAAAGTAACACGGATGACAATCTGGTGGACTTGAGCACTGATTTTAATCTTCCGACTGCAAATCTAAATCTTGATGTGCAGTTGCTGGATGGAGTTCGGATGCACCTGAGAACCTATCTCTCTTCAAGGCATCACAATGATTCTTGGATTAAAGGAGGATATCTCCAAATTGACAATCTTGATTTTGTTAAGACTGGATTTTTAGAAGGTTTTATGAAATACACAACCCTTGTCTTTGGTCTTGACGAGTTTGATTATGGCGACCCCCATTTTAGAAGAAGCGATAATGCGCGTGGAATCTATAATCCCTTTATCGGAAACTATATTATGGATGCATTCTCCACTGAGGCATTCGGAGAAATCATCGTTCAGCGTAATGGATTCCTGGTCGTAATTGGCTTAACCAATGGCAAGCTTAACCAAAGTGTTGTTGTCAATGCAGATAGCGATAACAAACCTTCTTTTTTTGGAAAAATTGGATACGATAAGCAGCTTACCTCTGACCTTCGCCTGAGGTTAACAGGTTCCTGGTATATCAACAAAGGAACTACTACTGGAACCTGGCTTTATGGAGGGGACCGCGCAGGTGCCAGATACTTTGATGTTTTGCATACTATACCCGATGCAGAGGGCAATACGCAAGGTGGTGATTTTGATGGCCGATATAATGCGAGGTTCACTAAACTAACAGCAATTCAATTCAATCCCTTTATTAAATTCAGAGGGTTGGAATTTTTTGGTATTTATGAAGTGGCCAACGGCAGTAATGAGTTTGCCCAACCACAGGTTGACAGAGAAGGTGCTTTTACACAACTGGCTGCCGAACTGCTCTATCGTTTTGGAAAAGATGAAAAATTCTATGTCGGAGCAAGATATAACACTGTGAACGGAATGACTTTAGAGAGCGCTGCTAATAACCTTGAAATTACAAGGGTGAACGCAGGGGCCGGCTGGTTTATTTCAAATAATATTTTAACCAAAGTTGAATATGTAAAGCAACAATACAAAGGCAATGGTTGGTCAGGAAGATTCGCTGGAGCGGAATTCAGTGGCGTTAACATCGAGGCAGTTATCAGTTTTTGAGTTGTAAACGGTGTATAGATTTTTTTTAAAAACAAAAAACAGGATTAGTATGCAGGTTACTATAGCGGCCACCAGAGCTTGTCAGCATCGGCCATTGCTTGAAAAGATATTTCAAAATGCCTGGATGCCTTTCAAGGTGATTTATTTTGAGGATCATCCAGAATTATTGGAAAAGTATCATTTATCTCATTCACCATTGGTGATTGTTGATGAAAAAGTAGAATCTGTAGGTATGCCCGGAATTGATAAAATAAACGAATTAAAAGTAAGAAATAAGGACATATTGGAAATTAGAACTCCCAAAAGGGATAATTACCATATGATTCCTTCCAAAATTAGCGCAGAATCCGGTTTAGTAGAAGTTGATACTACATGGGGTAGTATTCAGCCCATGCAGTCTGCACAGGATGTGCTTACTGTTGGGGAGCAGGAAGTATATCATCATAAGAAAATGGACCTTCCCATTATTGATGCGAGAAAGCTGGATACTACTGGTGAAGTAAGTATTCCAGGGTCAATAAATATTCCTTATGATGAAGTAGTGGAGCGGATGGAGGAACTGGATAAAAATCATTCCAGTATTTTTTTTTGTAATGGTCCCCAATGCCCACAATCGTCCACTGCCATAAAAAACCTTTTAAACGCAGGATACCCAGCCGATAAAATATTGTATTACAGAGGTGGAATGCACGACTGGATTACACTAGGCTTGCCTGTTCATTAAAGCCTCTGGGAAATGATTGGTTGAATAGGGTGGGGGGAAATGAAATAATATACAATAGGAAAAATGAATGAAGAGGTCATGTCCGGTAGCGGAAACTCTTTTTTATCAATATCAGTCAGAACGTCTGAAAATTTTAATGGGGTTCCACGACTTAATTTACATATTTAAAACTAGAAATTATGATGTACGATGGTTATCATGCTTGGGGCATGCACCTTGTTTGGTGGTTCGTTTGGATAATGCTTCTTTTCTTGTTTTTCGCAACACCCTACAACATTCCAGGACAGCGGAAGAAAAAGGATTCACCGCTTGACATTTTGCAAAAAAGATTTGCTTCCGGGGATATTACGAATGAAGAGTATCAGGAAAAGAAAAACTTCATGTAAGCGATGCACACGAATTCTTGGAGTTGGGGAATGGCATTTGGATTATTCCTATTGCCATTGTTCACTTGATTGTATTTGCTTTAAGATGCATTTGCAAAAGGAAGGTCATAAACTTATAGCGAGATGTACAATACATTGGAATTAGATAGTGGATAATTTACAGCATCAATTTAATTATTATTATAATGAAAAAAAGGAAAAAAGATAATACCCTTTGGGATGGGCGCGACATGCCGTTGGATAGAAAATCAAATGAGGATTTCAATGACCAACATCCTGACCACGATGATAAGGGTTTAATACAGGGCAATGCAAGTCAAGATCAAATGAATAAAGTAGGCGATAACAAAGGATCGTCAGATATGAAAATAAAAGAGACTAAAACTGAGAAAGGGGGATTTGCGAAAACACACACATGCCCAATGCATCCAGAAGTGATTTCGGATAAGCCCGGTAAATGTCCAAAGTGCGGAATGGAATTAATTGAAAAATAGTAAAAATGGGAAACTCACAATTTGAAGCACAGGGAAATAAAAAAGGAGTCATCATTGTAACAGGAAGCAGTGGAATGATAGGCTCAGCCTTAATCCATAAACTTGCTGAAGAATACCATGTGGTTGGATTTGACCAGGATGGCTATCCTTTTCCTCCCATAGAAGCTGAATGTGTATGCGTGGATCTCACCATCGAATCTCGAATGGACTTTGCCTTTAAAAGAATCCGCTACGCCTACGGCCACAAAATTGCTTCAGTAGTACACTTGGCTGCTTATTATGATTTTCTGGGAGAGCCCTCTGACCTGTATGATAAGGTGACCGTGAAAGGCACAGCGCGTATGTTGAAATTCTTACAGGATTTTGAAGTGGAGCAATTCATTTTTTCGAGCAGTATGCTGGTGTACAAACCTTCTTCACCAGGAGTGCTGATTACGGAAGAATCACCTTTGGAGCCCAAATGGGATTACCCTAAATCGAAAGTAACGACAGAAAATGTGATGCACGACCAACGGGGCAAAATCCCCGTGGTGATGATGCGTATCGCAGGGGTTTATAGTGAAGATGGCAATTCAATCCCGATCACCAACCAGGTTCAGCGTATCTACGAAAAACAAATTACAGCAAAACTATATCCTGCCAACCCAGCCCATGGAAGTACGTATGTACATCGGGATGATCTCATCGATGCAATAGCTTTGGCTGTAGAAAAAAGAAAGGACCTCCCACAGGAGTTAATATTGAATATTGGCGATGACGAAACCCTGACGTATCAGGAACTTCAGGATGTTATCAGCACAGAAATTCATGGCAAAAAAGAGCCCCTTATCTCCATTCCAAAATGGTTTGCCAAAGCTGGGGCATATATGCAGAACTTATTTGGCAAAGCGTTTATCAAACCATGGATGATTGATCTGGCTGACGACCATTTTGAAATGGATAGTTCCAAAGCCAAAAAATTGTTGGGCTGGAAACCCAAACACGGTTTGCGTAGCACCTTACCCAAAATGATTGAAAATTTAAAAGCTAATACAAAGAAATTTTATCAAGAGAATAAACTGAATTAATTATAACAGAACTTTCGTATGCGCTAATTCCATCATAATATGAAAAATCACGACCATTCCGCTAAGTCTCCGAAGGATGAAAATACTAATCCTGATAATGCGAAGGGATTGAAAGAAGCTAACAATAAGGAACCATTCACTTGTGTGATGCATCCTGACGTAGTTAGTGATAAGCCCGGAAAATGCCCCAAATGTGGAATGACATTAGTGAAGAATGAGGAAGCAAAACCCGAATCAACTGGCCATAAAATGGAAGGTATGGGATCACGAGGCGTCACCCGTCCGATGATGGATATGGACAAGCATCACACCATGCAAGACCATGAACACATGGACATGGGTTCTATGAAAATGAGTGCCAACGACCGCATGAACATGCTTAAGGAGCACCACAAGAAAACGCTCTGGGTCTATTGGGTTATAGTATTGTTGGGTTTTTGGATGATCGCTTCGCCCCTCACTTTTGATTATGGTAAGAATGTCGTAGAACCAGCCGGAGGAAGGCCAGTCTGGTTATCGCTTAGTGATCGTATTTCCGCTATGTATTGGAGCGATATTATCAGTGGGCTGTTACTTGTAATTTTTGGTTGGCGTTCCCTTAAACCTAACCGTCCCTATAGTGTTTGGATCGTTTGCTTTATCGGGGTTTGGATCAGCATGGCACCACTTCTGTTTTGGGCACCAACAGCTGTAGCATATTATAACGGCACCATGGTCGGGGTCTTGGTTATTGCCTTGTCCATCCTGTTAGCCGGTATGCCCAATATGATTCTATTTATGAAAATGGGGGGCAATGTCCCTACCGGTTGGAGTTATAATCCCTCCAGCTGGCCACAACGCTCTATTATGATTGGCCTTGCATTTATCGGGTGGCTTGCTTCCCGCTATTTGGGAGCATTTCAATTGGGCTATATAGATACTGCATGGGATCCTTTTTTTGGGGAAGGAACCCTAAACGTTTTGAACTCTGATATGTCGCATAGCTGGCCGATTTCAGATGCTGCCATGGGCACACTCGCTTACACTTTGGAATTTTTGATGGGATTTATGGGAGGTACCTCCCGATGGCGCACGATGCCCTGGATGGTTACCTTTTTTGGTATTTTGGTCATTCCACTAGGTTTGGTAAGTATATTTTTGGTGATTTCCCAACCACTTACCGTAGGCGCATGGTGTGCACTCTGCCTTTTTTCAGCCATTATCATGCTGCCCATGATCCCTTTGCAAATAGATGAAGTTATTGCCATGTGGCAGCATATGGTACAACGAAAGCAAAAAGGAGATTCGTTATGGAAAGTATTTTGGAAAGGCGGCGATGCAATTTCCACTGAAAACGATCAGCGTTCTCCTGACATGGCAACATTTGTTGACCACCCGAGGAAAGTATTCAAATCATCTATATGGGGAATGAGTGCCCCGTGGCCATTAACTGTTTCTGTAATCATAGGGCTTTGGTTAATGTTTTCCCCGACCGTTTTCCAGATGGGAATAGAAACATCCGCTGCCAATTTGAATCACTTGGGAGGTGCACTCGTGATCGTTTTTGCGGTAGTGGCTATGGCTGAAGTACTCAGAAGTTTTCGCTATTTCAATATTTTGTTAGGCCTTGCACTTGTTGTGATGCCCTGGTTTTTGGAGGATAGTATTATGATGTTCACTATAAGCAGTAGCCTGGCCGGACTTGTTATTATTGCACTTTCCTTTTCCAAAGGGAAGATCAAAGAGAAATATGGACTTTGGGATAAATATGTGGTTTAAGAAAGATATTTTATGAAAATTAAGGTATCACTGTCCGGCGTCTTATGGCTGACATCTGGTGTCTAATTTTTAACGCAACAAGGTTTTTGATTCTTTTTTGGCGATCAGCCTTTCAATAGAATAAGCTACCACGGACAGAAGGCTATTTTCAAGTAAAAGAACAAGAACTTAGTAAAGGGCAAAAACGTTAAATCATGATGGGAAGTTATATCCTTAAATTAATCGTTTTCATAGCATTATTTGTGTTTCAAACAAACAATGGGGTTGCTTGTGGAAATAGTTCAAACCAAATTGAACTCGGCGGTAAAGATTACAATAAAAATATGTGTATCAGTCATTTAGATACAAAAAATGATAATTGTAAGGATTGTCAAGGTGACTGTGGTGGTGATTGTGGCAATTCATCTTGTCATTGCACAAATTCTACAAGTGTGTCATTTATAGTTTTAGGAGCGGCGAAAGTGGATCATAATTTCTATACTGCTCAAAAATTTTGGAATTATAATCAAAACCTATACAAACGTATCTATTTGGCTATTTGGACACCTCCCAAAATAGGCTAATTCTTTTCCTGGCAGTCACAGGTCTGCCCAATCGAAAGCAAGTTCAATGCTTTCTGAATAATTTTTATTTTTTATTAAAATTTTTAAGAATGAAATTCTCAACAAAAATGTTGCTGGCAGTAATGATATTGCCATTGTCTATAGTGTGTACTGGTCAAATTAAAAACCCAACAACTGAAACTGCCAAAATATATGGTAACTGTGGAATGTGTAAAACAAGCATAGAAAAGGCAGGTAATCTTAAGCACGAGGCCATAGTCGATTGGAATAAGGATACAAAAATGGCAACCTTAACGTATGATGCAGAAAAAACAAATTTGGATGTAATCTTGAAGCGAATTGCATTGATGGGTTACGATAGCGATGAATTTCTTGCGCCCATAGATGCGTATGAGAAGCTTCCCGGATGTTGTCAATATGAAAGAACGAATTTGACGGAAGCCGAAATGGATAATATGGCCATGAATCCATTGGAATCAACTTCTGATAAAGCAGGATTTGAAGAAGTCGAAATAGTAATGCCTAAGAAAGATATTATTTCGAAGAAAACAGCTGAGAAAGTGGTAACAAATCCGCCTAAGCCGCAAAGTAAAAATCAATTTTCACTTTTGTTTGATGCTTATTTTGTTGTCAAGGACGAGCTCGTAAAAACCAATAGTGAAACGGCAAGTTCACAAGCAAAGTATTTGGCGACTGTGATTAATGCCGTAAAAATGGAATCGCTAAGTAATGAAGAAATGACCATTTGGATGAAGGTCATGAAACCTTTGGCATCGGATGCTACACGCATAGCGAATACTAAAGACATTGCAGCACAAAGAAGCTATTTTATTTCCCTTTCCGAAAACATGTACTCCTTGATGAAAGTTGTAAAAGCTGAAACGCCTATTTATTATCAGTTTTGTCCGATGGCTAATGATGGAAAAGGAGCGAATTGGTTGAGTAAAGAAAACGTGGTTAAAAACCCATATTACGGGAGTCAAATGCTGAGTTGTGGCAAAACAGTAGAAACGATTAAGTGATTTAAAATTTTA
>JBBKXT010000318.1:0-9423 GCA_037969625.1 Saprospiraceae bacterium | reverse complement strand
TTGCCTGGGTTTATTTCTTACGTTTGGTCACCGAATGCCGGTGGCAGTACAGTCAATACGGCTGATGTGACAGCTCCTGGGCAATACTTTGTAACTGTTGTAGATGATATGGGTTGTATTGGGAAAGATAGTATCACCATTCTTTCCGGTGATTTTGTTGCTTCGATTTCTGGCCCCACGGCCATTTGCGCGAATGTGCTTGCAACGATAACCGCACAACCCGCAGGAGGTACTTATGTTTGGTCAAATAATGCAATGACCCAAACGGTGCAAGTGGATGATGGTTCATATACCGTTACAGTCACTAGCAGTGACGGTTGTACTTCAGAAGCAAGTATCACCATCATAGAGACTCCGTTTGTTCCTGTCATAACAGGAAACGATTCGATTTGTCAAACCTCAGATATGACGATTCTAGATGCAGGTGGTCCTTATGCAACTTATACATGGTCAGCCAATACAGGTTCGGCAACCACACAAACCGTTACCGTATCCACAGCGGGCAATTACACGGTAACAGTCGTTGATGCCTCCGGATGCATTGGTACAGCTGGCTTTACTGTTAGAAACTATCCAGTACCATTTGTAAGTATCATTGGTTTGCCTGATTTCTGTGTCGGTGGAAGTACTCAAATGGATGCTACAGCCGGCTATCCAAGTTATATCTGGAATAATAATGAAGTGACATCATCATTGACAATAAATACCGCCGGTCCATACAGTGTGACCATTACGGATGCCAATGGATGTACCAATACGGCTGCAACAGTTGTGAATCCACCCTATCAGGAAACTGTTGATATCAGTGGCTCATTTGTATTTTGCCCCGGTGATGAGGCAACACTAGAGGTGCCGCAAGGTTATGCTTCGGTGTTGTGGTCTACTGGCGAAACCACGGATTTGATCAATGTAACTACTGAAGGTCCTATTAGTGTCATTGTCATCGATATCGATGGATGTATTGCTTTTGATACAGTCATGACCGAATCGAATGCGATGCTAAGCCCGATGATTACTGGCGTAGCTACTATTTGTGATAATGGTTCTACAGTGCTTAACGCAGGTCCGGGATTCAACAACTACTTATGGTCTGTCAATGCAGGTTCTGCAACATCTCAAACGGTGACAGTGAATGGTCCGGGAACTTATTCTGTGACCGTCAGCAGTAATGCCGGATGTGTTGGAGAAGATGATTTCACAGTTACGGCCTTTCAATCGCCGACCGCTACAGTGACACCTACGGCAGTTGCCTGTGATGTACAAGAACCAGGTGGTCCAACTACGATTATTAATTTTAATTCATTGGTGACAGCTGGTGATATGGGAGGAACATGGACCCAAAATTCAGGTCCATCAACGGTTAGTTTGGCCAACCTTGCCATGGTTAATTTTAATGGCTTGAATGCAGGTACCTATACTTTTACATATAGAACAGCCTCTGCGGTTGCACCTTGTGTGGAACAATCCTATCCGCTGACCGTAACGATTGAAGATTGCGGATGCCCTCTAGTACTCTTGAGTGTCGCACCGGATCTTTGTAATCAACTGGGTACTTTGAACTTGAACTCACTTGTTGACCCACAATCACCCATGGGAGGCATGTGGACTATACTCTCTGCGCCTGCAGGTGCTAATCCTGCCACGATTACGCCACCCGCGACTTTCAATGCAACAAATGCGGATGCAGGGACTTACAATGTACAATATCAGGTATCTGGATTAGCTGTTTATTGCGATGCAGATGCCACGGTTAATATAAATGTCATCAGAACACCTGATGCCGGAATTGCAGCCGTGCCGATTGATTATTGTGCCGGAGAAAATCAAACTGTAACTTTATCCACCTTACTAAATGGTGCAGATACAGGTGGAGAATGGAATGAATCATCACAAAACCCAAGTACCGGTGGTGCATTTAATCCGATAGCGGGTACATTTAATATTGTCAATCAGGCACCCGGGATTTATACCTTCGATTATATAGTCATGGGAGGCAGCCCTTGTCCGGATGATATGACGACGGTAGAAGTTGTCATTGAAGCCAATCCAATTGCTGATGCAGGGAGTACAAGTACTTTAGATTGTACCATGCCAAATACCCAAATCGGAGGTGCAGGCACGAGTATCGGAGCCAACTTCATGTACACATGGACGACTACAGATGGAATTCTTACAAATGCAAACCAGCCCATAGCTACCGCAGAAGCACCTGGCACCTATGTGCTGACTGTTGTAAATATTTTGACAGGTTGTAGTGCAACGGATCAAGTGATAATCGATCAGATTGGTACTTTCCCAACTGCCATTGAAATGCTGGTATTCTCTCCTGATTGCGAAGGAGATCCACCGGGCTCAATGCAAGTGACCAATGTCGTAGGCGGAACAGCACCATATAGTTATTCACTTAATGGTGGTCAAGCAGTTGCATCTCCAGTGTTCAATAATTTGCCGGCCGGAGATTACATCATTGAAGTGACAGATGTTATTGGATGTAAAGTCAGTGATGAGTTTACCATTGGCGAGTTAGTCATCGTGGAGCTTGAGATTATAAATTTTGTAAATGATTCACTTATTTTTGGGCTTGGTGATTCAATCAAGTTTACTTATATCTATTCAGGTACCACTAGTACGCCGGACTCATTAGTTTGGAAGCTTGGTGATAGTGTGCTTTGCACAAACTGCTTATTCCTAGAACTGGAAGCTTACCTTGCGAGTACGATTACATTGGAAGCTTATGATGAAAGAGGATGTTACATAGAGGACCATGTTTCGTTCCAAGTCGTAAGGAAAAGAGATGTGTTTATTCCGAATGTATTTAGCCCGAATGGAGATGGACTGAATGATATCTTTACATTGTTCTCAGATTCAGACGTAAAAGAAATAACCGTGATGGAGATTTATTCCAGATGGGGTGAATTGGTATTTAGTCGAAGCAAATTTTTTCCAAATGATCCGAATATCGGATGGGATGGCACCTTTGATGGTGATTATCTCAACCCGGGTGTTTACGTATATAGAATCGAAGTGGTGTATGGTGATGATGTTAAAGCTGATTTTGCCGGCGACATTACGATTGTGAGATAATATGAAATTTAAACAGTTATTGATTTAACTGAAACATTACGAGATTACTTGCCCATTTCTCTTGTTTTTAGAGCCCTCCTTTCCAAATGGAGGGCTCTTTTTAGGAAGAGAAAGTGCCGAGAGAATTTGCCATCACCGCGACAAAATGTTATTCGCCATTTATTTATCTTGGCAGTTCAAATGAGGGGGTGAACACTAAAAACAAGAAACACCATTGAGCTTTAGTCTTAAAATTTTTATTTCAGGTCATGCAATACTTTTGTGTTTGCTTTTTTTTATTCCAAAAGCAAATGGTCAATGTACGTATGATGTCGTTACACCAATTCCTGATAATAGTAGTGTCTCCATCAACCTGATTGTTTCTGGGCTTGCAAATAATAGTCTTTCCAGTCCGGCACAGGGGATTTGCGGAATTGAAATTGAATTCAATCACGAATATCTTGGAGACTTAACCGTCACACTGATATCACCCTCCGGCACTTCGGTTGAACTCATCGGCCCTCCAACCACAACTATTGGAGCCACTAATTTGTCTACATGGAATATTGATTTTCTTCCCTGTTCAAGTGCTGCTGCACCAGATGCCGGATTTACGGCTGCCTGGTCGAACCTTCAAGCATGGCAAGCGCTATCCGCCTATACCGGTTCGTACCACCCACAGAATGGTTGCCTTGAAGATTTTAATAATGGACCCGCCAATGGGATTTGGCAAATATTCATTCAAGATCATGATGAATTTCAAGTTGGAAGTATTGCTGAAATAACGTTGCTATTTTGCGATCCAACGGGTTTGGCCTGTTTGCCCTGTACACCCAATGCAGGTATATTGACGCCTGGTTTGATAGAAATATGTTCAGGAGAAAATGTACAATCATCAGCGATCAATATTGATTTTGGAGGTGACACCCCTTCACCGTTAGTATACGCTTATGAATACCTTTTGGTATCGGGCAATACAATCCTTCAAAATGGGACTAATTTTTCTATAACTCCACCGATTGGTAATTATTCTATTTGCGGATTGAATTATTTGATTAGCGATTCAACTACTATAGATGCATTGATTGCAGCAGATGACTATGATCTGTTATCACAGGCGATTAACCAAGGAAGCGTTTGTGCCGAACTGACAACTTCCTGTATCACGTTAAACGTAAGTGGTAAGCCGGATACAGTTTTGGTCACAGGAGATCTGTGTGGAGGCGAAGTGTTTTCTTATGGTGGCCAGAATTATACGACAGATGGTATCTTTTATCAAACCAAAGATGGTCCCGGGCTTTGTGATACAACTATTGAAATCAGAATTCACCCAAGGACGTTGATGGTTGCAATTGATCCACCGGATACTTTGTTTTGCGGTGCTGGTGATGTAACATTACAATCCACACCCAGTGGTGGTCCCGGACCATTTTCTTATCAATGGTCTACAGTGAACGGTAATATAACCTCCTCAACGACTGGCGCTTCTATTTCTGTTAATCAATCCGGTCAATACTTTGTGATTGTCTCTGATGGTATTTGTGAGGGTACGGGTAGTGCCAATGTAGTGGCGGGTGCTGGTTTTCCCCAGGTTGTATTTACGGGTGGCACCATTACCTGTCGTAATCCTGTAGTCAATATTAAATCCATCTATTCACCGGCCAGTGCAAATTTGTTGTGGAGCGGCCCGATGGGTTTTACTTCCACACAACCTACTATCGGAGTGTCCGTTCCCGGCACCTATACATTGAATGTTACAAATGCAGCTGGATGTACGACAACACGTTCCGTCGATATTGGCATTGATACAACTACAGTACCCATTGAAATATTTATTGAAAATAAAAATTGTGTAACAGAAGCACTAACATTGGGCGATACGCAACCGTGGTTGCTTTCCGGATGGCAGTGGAACGGTCCGAATATGTTTAGTTCGAATTATTGGATGCCGATAGTTTCTGAACCCGGTCTATATACCTTGACCGCAAGTTTTCCTAATGGCTGTATGCGACAAGGTACATTTTTGTTTGATGAAGATTTTACGATTCCGGATATTGCAGTTTCTCCTGATGATACTTTAAATTGTAATGAGGTCATTACTTTAAATATTTCTTCCAGCACACAAGGGGCTCAATTCTTATGGAATGGTCCTGCAGGATTAAATAGTCCTTTGCAATCCGTTCAAATTGATCAGGAAGGGCTATATATTGCAACGGTCATTTCGCCTAATGGATGTAGGGTGACCGATACAGTTGTCATTGAATCTGGAGATGATATTTTTGATCATCAAATAGTAACAGATACAATTACTTGTTCGAAGCCTATGGTCACTATTGGCGTTATCGCACCGGACGCAGATCAGTTTGAATGGCTTAATTATACCGGTCCGGATGATGATCAGCCAATGATAAAAGTGAGTGCAGGAGGAAATTATACCGTACGAATGACAAATTCAATTTCAGGTTGTCAAGTCATTGCTTCAGTATTTGTGTTCCAGAATTTAAAGACTCCATCATTTTCTTACACGCTGGATACGATCACATGTTTTAATCCATCTGCTCATTTAGAGTTTGTGCCACAGCCCGGTGAAACGTATCAATCTGTTTTTTGGGTATTACCGGATTTATCAACTGTCCAGGGGCCTAGTCTAATTTCTAATCTGCCGGGCATTCATAAACTAATTGGGGTCGGTACAAATGGATGTCAAAGCACCGCTCAAATGAGTATTCGGTTTGATACCTTAAATCCTTTTTTAATACTTACTACAGATACGCTTCTATGCCGCGATACAGTTGCGATTGTTGCCCAATCACTTGACTCCGTATCTGCCTTTCAATGGACTGGTCCAGGGCTTGTGGATTTCGTTGGTTTATCTGCAAATGTTAATAAACCCGGATGGTATAATATAGTCGTATCAGGACCGAATGGTTGTTCAACAGCGTATGATATCTTGGTAGATAGTAACTATGCCTTGCCTTCCTACAGCTTGCTGGCAGATTCGTTACGTTGTGATCGATCAGCAGTACTTTCTGTCATTCCATCGGGGTCTAGTTATACCTATAATTGGTTTGATCCATTAGGAAATGTCATTTCAACAGATTCCTTGGTTACCGTTGATCAGTCTGGTGAATATACGCTTCAATTGGAAGGGATTAATCAGTGCATTGCTTATGATACGGTATTGCTGAATCCTTTAGTGTTTCCAATGGTAGAGCTTTCCTCAGATACATTTACTTGTACCGAGACTTCTATTACAATTTCATCCGTTGTAGACATTACAGATTACTCAATTGCCTGGCTTGATGTTAATGGAGATACGATCAACGAATCATTGAGTATTAATGTGACGACCCCTGGTCCGTACATTACTTCAGTGACAGGCCTGAATGCATGCACCACGAGAGATACCATATTACCCGCGTATGATACCATTCCTCCGATTGCTTTGATACAACTAGTGGGAGAAATAAGATGTCAGAACCGGCAAGCTATACTTGATGGAAGTTCTTCAAATCCTGAACCATTATCATACTTGTGGACGAATATTGGCGGTGCTATATTAAGTGACCCTACATTATCCACTGTGGACATACTAGATACCGGGATGTATTATTTACATGTTATTCAACTCGAAACCGGATGTATGGGAGTGGATAGCCTTCTTGTTTCTGAACATCCGGATGCTATTACAAGTGTTGAGCTCGAAATTGGCTCGCCGGAATGTCACGGACAAGGCAATGCTACTTTATCGGTTATTGATGTGAATGGCGGGATAGGCGTGTTGAATTTTCAACTTGACAATAATTTGCCACAATCAGTTCCTGTCTTTAATGGTCTTAGTGCCGGCCAATATTTATTATCTATTATAGATGAGGCAAATTGTGTTTTTGATACTATTGTACAAATAGATACAACAATTGTATTTATGGTTGATGCCGGACCGGATATCGAAATTTACTTAGGGGAGATGGCTGAATTGGACGGGACGACTGACCTTCCATTGGACTTCTATGCTATAGATGAATGGAATAATGTTGAAGGTTTGATTTGTGTGGATTGTGCACAGACCCAAGTAAGTCCGCTTGAGACGACGACCTATACTTATCAAGTGACCTCTACTACTGGATGTGTTTTGGCGGATGAGGTGGTTGTTTTCGTCATAGAAAGGGCGAAATATTTTATTGCAAATATATTTTCCCCCAATGGAGATGGGATCAATGATGAAGTACGCATTGAGAGCCCCGGAGGGATAGAAAGCGTACTGCAGTGGATCATTTTTGATCGGTGGGGAAATGCAGCTTTTGGCAAAACAAACTTTGATCCGATGGATAACTCTGTTTTTTGGGATGGACGTGCTTCCACCGGTGATTTTTTAAATCCGGGTGTTTTTCCTTATGTGGTTGAATTCCAGTTGATTAATGGCAAGAAAAAAGTCTATCACGGAGAAATAACGCTCGTGCGGTAAGCGTATTGTGTCGTATATGTATCATATATATCAATAGATCGATTTGATCAGGTTTGTCAGGCTCTAAAGCATTGATATTTTTACTATTTTTAACCCCACAAGAGAACTAAGATTCTAAAAGCAAATAATCACATGGTAAAATCCTCTACTCAGTACTTTTTTAAGTTAGTTTTTTTCTTCATCCTTCTTTTTTCGATAGGAGAGATCAATGCGCAATGTAACCCTGAAGAGGGCGGAGCCACATGCCAGGAGGCACCCATAGTTTGTCTTAACAACCTCTGTGATGCTACTGAAACTAATCCACCGGATGGAGCGTATCAAGGATGGTGTGGACAAAACACAGCGATCCACAACCCACAGTATTTTGAGTTCATCGCTACATCTACTGATGTATTTTTTCAAGTGACAGTTGGTGATTGTAGCGGAGGTCAAAATGCAATTCAAGCAGCGATTATTAACGCATGTCCCTGGACAGGTGCGGATGATGTTTTAGATTGTACACCCGGTTCTCCAGAAGGAAGTACATTCACTTTGTCTGCGTCAGACTTGGTCATTGGGCAGTCCTATTGGTTAGTTTTTGATGGTAGTGCAGGTTCACAATGTGATTATACAATTGATATTGCAACAGGTATCTATGAACCAGTTCTCGAGAATGATGTGGAGGAGGTGATAGCTAGTCCGGATTATGTCTGTCAAGGATATCTAGGGTTGCAATTTATTGCAGACCCAGAAGCGGGAGGCGCGCATGGTTACTGGTGGGTTCCTTCTTGGGATACCAATGATACGACTGAAACTACAGATCCATTTTTAGATTTCGATGTGCCTTCAACCCTTTCACCAGGTGTATATTCAATGTGCGTAATAGCTTTTAGTGGTTGTGATACAATGGATTTCGAAGTTTGTATCGATTTTGAGGTGTACGAAATACCAGAAGAAGAAAAAGATCCGGAGATATTTTGTGTTGAGGAATTTCCATTTACCTGGGGCTCAATTTCAATTCCTGGTCCAGGAGATTACATGCAAACCTATGTAACCGCAGAAGGTTGCACTTTTGATAGTACCTGGATGGTCGAACAATATCCATTAGTACCTCTTGGAATTTTGGATACACTCCATTGCGAAGAGAGTCTGTTATATGAAGGAGAGTTTTATGATGTGGCGGGCACCTATGATTTGTTTTATCCGGGTGGAGGACTGAATGGATGTGATTCGTCTGCCGAACTCAATGTCACTTTGGCTTATTTGGATGCGTTTGTAGATATCGCTTGTGAGAATGGAGAGTTTGTTCTTTCCGTATTAATTCAGGAGTTAATTCCTTTTAATGCAAGCTTAGAATACGAATGGTATTTTGGTTCAGATTTAATTTCTACAGATATTAAATTGTATACCCTTGAAGATGGTTCATATGATGTGATCATCAGAGTCATTACGGCCGCTGGAGCTTGTGAGTTTCCATTAGAAACTTTCACCTTTGATGCAGCAGATTTTAGACCGGAAGCCCCGAATATGGGTTTTACGGACACCCTTATATGCGCTCAACCCGGCGTGTTTTTTGAAGTACTAGAAGATCCTTTTGCAGATCCCGTAACTTATACCTGGAGCGGTCCATTTAATGTGCCAATATTCCAGGACGGATCGAACATAGCGGAGTTTGATTTTTCAAATGCAGGACCATCCACGATTTGTGTGTTTGCCACCAATGAATGTGGAGATGGTCCGGAGACTTGTTTTACAGTAGATATAAAACCTGCACCCATTGCCAGTTTTACATTTGAGCCCTTCTTGTGTGCAGACTCAACAACCGTTATTACGTTTACAGGTCAAGCAAGTGTGTCCGCAGTGGTCAACTGGAGTTTTGATAATCCAACAACGCAAATGGGTACAGGATTGGGACC
>JBBKXT010000317.1:0-38293 GCA_037969625.1 Saprospiraceae bacterium | reverse complement strand
TGACTCAGATTCACTAGCCATTTGGCCGCGCTTGAAGGCCATTGGAAGATGCTCTAAAGCTTCTGCTTTCCATTTGGAGATTGTAATGGCATTCACATCAAACTGCTTGCTGAGCTGAGCCGTTGTCTTTTGTGCCGATCGATCAGCATGATGGCTTCCAGGGCAACCTTGGCCTTGAATTCCGCGCTGAACTTGCGCCTTGTCTGTTTTGTCATAGATTTAGTAAAATTAAGTGATTGATTTAACTAAACCTCTGGTTTCAATTTAGGGGAGTATTACAGAATCTAGGGATTCCCTATATCAGCCCAAAGATGGATCAAACCTCCACCGAGATAGAATCATGTCATCCGGGAGAACCCATGGACGACTAGTATCAATTATTCTGGCCAAATCGCTGCCAGCAGAAATTCCGGATCTACTCACTAAGCAATAATACAATACTAAATAAAATTAACTTTGGATAATTATTAAATTGTGCCTATATTTCGTGGCACCCGAAACTCATCCCGTGAAAGAACTTATTGATTGCATACAATCTTTACATCCGTTGTCCTCCTCCTCCCTGAGTGCACTCCTTGCGATCTGTAAAGAGGTCAATTACAAAAAGAACACGATCATACAACCTATTGGCTTTAAGTCAAGATCTTTTTTCTTCGTTAAAAAGGGCGTTCTACGCGTTTATTACATAAAAGGAAAAAAGGAAATAACGGATAGACTGGCGTTTGAAGGCGTATTCTTTTCAAACATTCAAGGCATTCTTCCGGATATGGTTTCTCATAAGGGGATGATGACTTTAGAAGAATGTGACCTTATAGAAATAGATGTTGATCAATTAGGAACACTGTACGATGAACATAGGGATATCGAACGATTGTTTACGATGGTGCTTATTAATTCGTTTGTCAATGCACTGAGACGCATTGATAGTTTGCAATTCTTTTCTGCCGAAAAACGATACCTTAACTTAATCGATGAACATCCGGATATGCTGAAACGCATCCAACTAAAATATATCGCCTCCTACCTTGGTATTACCCAAGTAAGTCTTAGTAGAATCAGAGCAAAATATTAGCCCTCTTTTATTTCCTAAAATTTAGAGGGTCCGTTCCTGTTTGTCTATTACACGGATATAATGCGTGCGTTTTTTATCTTATTTTTATCTCATCAAATAACTCACTAAGCATCTACCGCTATGATCCGAAATATACTACTTCTCCTTGGCATCTCATTTTTACTAGCATGCAAAGGAGATTCCCCGAGCTCCGAAGAGTCTTCCACGGATGGTGCTGATGTGACCTTAGGAAAAGCACCAATTCCCATCGCGGGAAATTGGATTCATGAGGCCTACTACAATAGTATTAAATCCAATCAGTCCCCACGCCGTGCCCAAAAAACTTGCGAAGTTTGCTTTGTGCGAATTCCAGCGAATCCAAAGGAGTCTACCACTTTGGTGTATAATTTTCATGAGGCAATGGAAAACACGTTGGTGACCGGTCAGAATGACCAATTCCAACTTTGGGAAAGTGATGAGGGCAAGCCTGTCAAAATGATAGACTCCATAAAAATAAAAAACAAAAACAAAATAATAATAGGCGATAATACTTTCATCAATATCAATACATCTCCTGATGGCACTTCTTTCAAAATCCTGGAACAACTCCTCTTCAAAGGAACCTATCTCACGGAAAATGGTGGGGCGATTGAATTCAAGAAACAAGGTGACGTGACAGGATTAGGCGATTTCAAGTATTACGAACCCATGTTGGATTATAATGACGCAGGAAGAAACATCGATCAAGTCATGCTGGGCAAAAACAAAAATGATATGAAAGCTTATGCTTTCAAGTTTAATAAGAAAAATTTACAAATATTCGAATTAGCCTGCAAAACAAAGGACAATAGCGGAGATTGCATGGAAGTTGCATTTGGCAAAGTACTGTATACATTAAAAAAAACAAATTAGGAATAGCCAATGAACAAGCCAATGGAGGTCATCAATGTGATTGAAATAAATCATTCGAAAGACGTGGTTTTGGCTGCCCTTGTTGATCCTTAAAAAACCAAGATGTACATGTTTGGTTGTCAGCAATCACAGACTGGGTGCCTGGAAATCCTCTTTCCTGGGAGGCTGAAGTAGAAGGTGAAAAAATCACCTTTGTTACTGGACGTGTATTAACGTACGAACCATTTCATTTGCTTAGATATACAGTATTTGACCCGAACCAAGGCATGGAAGATATCCCGGACAATCATTTACATGTGACCTATACCCTTGATGAGCAAAATGGAAAAACGACCTTAACCGTAAAGTAAGATGGATTCGAAAATGCAGCTCTTGGCCGGGAACGTTACAGTGAGGTGTATAACCATGGGGTCGGATGGGGTCCTATTTTACAGAAAATTGCAGCAATGTTGGAAGGTATAAAGGGATAATATTGTAACCTTTCTGAAACAATCGGCCTCTATTAATCGTTTTTATTACTACACCCAATTTCAGGGAAATTATCGAATTGCTATCTTCCAACAATTCAATTTTAGCTACTAAACAATCCTATAATAATGAATAATGTAACCACAAAAAAAGCCATCCTCGAAGTTTGTATTGACAAACAACAGGAACTCATAGAGCACTTTAATAAACGTATTGACGATGCGAAAGCAGAGGTAATGAGTCATCCGGAATCACCCAGTCAATCCACTGAAGGATCAAATTCAGCAGAGGATGTTTTGCATGTCATGGAACAAGAACTGGCATTTGTGAGATTTGAAATGGATATTCTCAAAAAACTAGACCCTGACCATCATTCAGTGCAGGTAGAGCGAGGCGCTGTGATATTAACAGATCAGCGTGACTTTTTTATTGCTGTTTCGAGTGAGGAAGTGGACGTAAATGGCAAAAAAATATTTGGCATGTCCGAAAAAGCACCCCTATATGCTCAGATGAGAGGACTCAAAAAGGGTGATGAATTTCAGTTTAATAAAATGAAATATAAAATACTTGATATCTATTAAGACCCCAAATACGAGCAAAACGTGGTGACTCGGATTATTTCTTTTTCAAGTACATGGTTTTGATTACCAGCATACTCCCTTCCACTTTTCCTTCAATGGCTTCAGGATCATCTGTCAGGCGGATATTTTTGACAATAGCCCCTCTCTTAAGTCCTTTATTAAATCCCTTTACTTTCAAATCTTTGGTCAGTAATACGGAATCTCCGGCTGATAGTACATTTCCATTACTGTCTTTTGTCTCTACTGAATCTTCCATTATATTTTCATTTTAGGATTGCAAAGTTAGTCTTTTTAAGCAGTGTCGTCATGAGATAAAGATATCTTAGGGTGGCAGGACAAATCTGATGAAGGCATGCGTAAGAATTTTAGAAAACAGTTGTACACACTTGCTGAATGCGCCTATCACATGGACGAAGAATCTATGGCTTCAAAGCTTAACTGTCTTCAGAAAATAATTAAAACACCGTTACCAAAATCAAGCATCCTCATTCAGTATTTTGAGACCCTGCTATTCCTCCAGGCCTACCCTTCCAACCCATCCGAACTAGCACTTGTATACAAGGAAATGCAACGACTCACCTCATTTCTAAAGAAAAATCAAAAGGAATTTAGTGTATGGTTGCAAAATACAGGTTTACCATATTGTGTGATTGTTACTCAATTTTCACATGATGCAGTTCGGTGGTTACTGACGCATCCTGATTGTAAAACGGAAATAGATTCCTTCGGCGATGTTAAAACTAACCTTTGCGAAATGCTGAACATAACGCTTCCTTCAACAGAAAAACACATCGCGGAAACTGGGATGGTGCCTGAAGAACTGATGGATACACTTCTTGTGTCAAAAAAAGATCGATTGACCTTCATTGTCAATGAATTCTCACGCCTGGAACAACAACCACAGGTGAAGGACACACTTTTTGATCAAGTAGAATTGTATGTTAGTGTAAGTACGATGGGCCCCGGGGTAAACAAAGCTTCCAATCAACTGCCCGTCCATGAGCTATTCTACCATGATGAATTGAACAAGCGTTTTGATCATGAATTAATTTTAAATACGTCGCTCCCAACTCCTCAAGCACTTAACAAAGCACAAAGAGATCATGCTATCCAAGTAGTCAAAAACACAATGATGCTCACGGCACGCGAAACCGACCCGACCACCTATATGCAGTCTGAGTCATTCAGGATCTATATGCTTGAAAGAGGCATTTCGATTGCCATCTATGGCATGGAAGCATCCCGACAGTTACCCTTGGAATCCTATGTAGGCTATACCGTCTTCAAAAATGGGCTGCCGGTTTCTTATGGTGGTTCATGGATTTTTAGGGAACGTGCGAATTTCGGTATCAATATTTTTGAACCATTTCGAAAAGGAGAATCCGGTTACATCATGGCTCAGTTACTTAGGGTTTATAAAAACGTATTTGGTATCACTTATTTTGAAGTTGAGCCGTATCAATATGGCCTTAACAATCCCGAAGAAATTGAATCAGGTGCATTTTGGTTCTACTACAAACATGGTTTTAGACCTGTAGATAGGTCACTAAATGCATTGGCCGCAAAAGAAGCTAAACAAATTAAAAATAAAAAAGGTTACCGCACTAGCCATAAGACTCTTGTACAATTTACTGAAAGTAATCTCTGTCTTAAATTGGGGAGAAAGGTTCCTGCGTCTGTTCCTTCGATCACCACTAAGATTACGCGCATGATTCAATGTTCATTTAAAGGAAATCGGATATTGGCAGAAAGCACATGTATTGCTGAATTCAAAAATAAAACCGGTTTAAAGCGAGTCACAGCATCAGAAATTCATGCACTTTCTGAAATGGCACTTTGGGCAAAGGCAATGAATGTAGCGGACAAAACAAGACTTACAATGATGACCAAATTGGTTGCCACTAAGTCAAAAGATTTGTATGTTTATCAGCAGGTTTTGTTGAAATTTCTTGCTTAAATTCGCTAGCGCTCTCTGGGTGAACGGTGAACGGAAATTACAAATTTCAATCTCCACTAGCCGTTGCACGGAGCTTGTTCCTGCAAGTCATGTGGAATGAAAAAGGCTAAAGGGTCTGAAAGTTTAATTGGATATTACTAACAATACCTTTCTGAGATCCCGATCGGGTCGGGTTAGCGGGAAACTTTTCTTGTCGAGTCTGATAGGCCCTGACGACTACTCGTATTTCACTCTAACCTGTTAACCTTTTAACCTCCTAAACCATTAACTTGACAATACTTTAAGCTACAAAAGAAAAAAAACCCTAAATTACCTACCTTCAATTTCGAATCATCAAAGACCCGTCGTAAATGAGCGAAATACTTGATTATCAGGTTTTACAATTTGGGAAGTTTTCTCTGGAGGTGCATAACCTGCTAGGGATTGGCATTATAATAATTCTTTCCTATGTAGCCCAGCGACTACTCTCCCGATGGATAAGAAATAATAAAAAAAATGATGAAGGGGCTAAATACTCACTTAATCAACTAGCCCGATATGCCGTCTTTCTGGTGGCCGTGATTTTTGGCATCCTGGCGCTTGGGTTTAACCTCTCCGGATTTTTTGTTGGATCCGCTGCGTTGTTAGTTGGTATTGGTTTTGGTCTCCAACATTTATTTAATGATTTCATTTCGGGGATCATTATCCTGTTGGATGGCACTATCAAAGTGCAGGATGTCATCGAAGTAGATGGTATTGTCTGCCGAGTAAAAGAAATCAAACTCAGGACGACTACAGTGGTCACACGAGAGGATAAATATATTATTCTCCCCAACTCAGTCATTACACAGAGCAATGTGGTCAACTGGACGTATAATCCAACCACTTCTCGATTTGAAGTCTCTGTGGGGCTAGCTTATCACGAAGATATTCCTGAAGCCATGAATCTGTTGAAGCGCGTAGCGCTCGAACATCCTGCCGTGGGCAGGCATCCTGAACCGTCTATAAGGTTATCCGAATTTGCTGACTCGGGTATAATTATTACAGTTATGTTTTGGTGCTCAGAAGTTTTTCGCGTAGAAAATATTAAAAGCGAAATTCGCGTTTCTATTTTTAAAGCCCTTCGTAAACATAATATCACGATTCCTTTTCCGCAACGAGATATTCATATCAAAGATGATCGTGCCTTTGCACGTCCTGCTGATCCGGAATCATAAGATGCCAATTAAGGTTCGGAATTTATTTTTCACTATGAATGCCAGGGAATGAACACTCCACTTTTTTTACTTCACGGTGCTCTTGGTAGTTCATTTCAATTTATGCCCCTGGAGCAATTGCTCGCTGAAACCTTTCCCGTCTATTCCATTAATTTTGAAGGACATGGCGTCTCATCCTTTGAAGGTCATTTCAGTATTGATCTTTTTGTCCGGAATATTATTGAATTTATGGATGACCTGGAAATTGATTCTTCCAGTTTTTTCGGTTATAGCATGGGTGGATATGTGGCATTAAAATTAGCTCATGACCATCCGGATCGTGTGAATAAAATTATTACATTGGGCACTAAATTCCATTGGACACCTGAGTCCGCAGAAAAAGAAGTGCGCAGAATGAATCCTGAACTCATTGAACAAAAACTCCCCGCCTTTGCTTCAACCCTGGCAGAGCGCCATGGCGCAGAAGAATGGAAAATAGTCATGCATCGCACCGCAGACATGATGACTAAACTAGGGAATGGGGATGCGATGACAGAAAAACATTTTGCCTCAATCGAAAATGACGTGTTGGTTTGTATAGGGAGTGCCGACAATATGGTTACGTTTGAAGAATCAGAAAGAACAGCGAACCAATTAAAAAATGGAACGGTTAAAAAAATCGAAGGTTTCAATCATCCGCTGGAAGCCGTTGATCAAACTATCATCGCCGAAATCTGCAGTTCATTTTTCAAGGCTTAGTCATTCTCGTCCAACATAAATATTTCTTCCACCGGTTTTGAAAACTCTCTGGCTATCTTTAAGGCGAGTACTGTGGAAGGCACATACTTATTGGCTTCCATGGCATTGATGGTTTGACGACTGACTGAGATTCTCTTAGCCAATTCTTCTTGTGTCAGATTATGGATGGCGCGTTCTACTTTTATTCTATTTGTCATCGGTCATCGATTTTGTACTCCTCCACAGAATATAGTTGAAGCGAATGATGAAGATGATCAGTACGGTAAACATATTGTAGACCATCACATTAAAAAAGGACATACCGTAGACGAATAGGAATGCAAGAAACAGAAGTGCATAACTCACCCAAACGGACCAAAGTAAGGAAGTAAGCCTTAAGTTGGCAATAAACTCATCTTCTCGTTTCTCTTTCGAGAATCCAACCATCATACCGCCGATGATAAATAGTGCACCAAGGAGCGTCAACGTCACATTCGTTTCGATAAATCTAAAATTACCAGCGTTTTCAGCATTTGAAAAAATAGCATCATCATTAAAGAGTGCAAAGACTTTCATGTTGAGCCAATCGACCTCATAACTGTTTGCCATAGCGATGATGCCCAGGATGGTGATTGGGATGAGAATAAACCAACCGATTGATTTGAATCGGTTGGGTAATAACAGTGTATGATTCATGATGGATAAGTATTGATGATTAAATAGATTCGAGTGAATAACTACTCAAATGTAATGTTTATTTTACATTAAGGCGTATTTACTTTACTTTTTGTAAAACAAACCTATCTAAAATCATCGGCCGCAAATGGTTTTAGGTTGGATAAGCCGCTCATTTTTAAGGAGATGTGCAGGAATTGGGCTAATGTCTCTCCTTCAAAAGAATCAATTATCATTCGTAGGCGGAAAAAATCAAAAGATTCATCACTGCGCTCAGAATGACAGTCTTTTCTGATGGTTACTCAGGAATGCTGAAAAAGGAAGAATTAAACATACAGGTAAGTTGTGAAAATATAATTAAGAGGCAATCTATTCCCCATGCCTCATCCCCAACGCCACCTTAAAGATGTGCAGCACAAATGGAAAAAGCGCATCCATTGTTTCTTCCGCGCCGCGCGTGGATCCAGGCAAGGTCAATATCAAAGTATTTCCTTTTAATCCCGCGACACTTCGCGACAACATCGCATAAGGCATATGTTGCTGACCGTAGTTTCGAGCTGCTTCTGCTATTCCCGGAATCTCTCTATCCAATAATGGACGAACTGCTTCCGGCGTGACATCACGAGGTGAAAGACCCGTTCCCCCGCAAAGAATAATCATGTCATATTTTTGATTATAAAGGGCCATAACTTTTTCCTGAATAGTCTCTACCTCATCGCGAATGATCGTATAATCCTCTACTTCAACTTCATGTCCCTGGAGGTTTGCAATGATAGCCTTACCGGCGAGATCCTTTTTACTGCCCGAGGAAATACTATCCGAACAAACCACCACAGCGGTTTTAATTTCACGATCCAGCTGATCCCGATATTGTTCGGCCCCACCCTTGTTCCTAATTAGTTTAATGTTCTTGATTTCCACAGCCTGATCAATTGGGTAGAGCATATCATAAATGGCCAAAGCGACTACCGATGCACCATGCATTGCTTGCGTTGAAATACCCGTTCGGCTCAAGGCCTGTACTTCTACCTCGACAACAATATCCAATCCATCGAATGAGTGTCTGACTTCACAATAATCAATCGACACATGGTGTACATCCGGAAATACATCGCTGGTTCGCTTTACCGCTAATAGCCCTGCAACTCTACTCACCTCAAAAACATCTCCGCTCTGTACTTTCTTGGTGACGATCGCCTCAATAGTATCATGTTGGCCAACAGACACTGTCGCTTGCGCGATGGCTGTTCGATGCGTATTGATGGAATTGGACGTGTTTTTCATAATGGATGGTAAAGGGTAAACGGTTAAAGGTGAATGGTTTTGTTTAGAAAAATTGACAGGCTATCCACAAATATTACAGCCTAAATTTGCAATGTCCTGCTGACTAATGATATCTCGCGAATGTAAGTGGTTCGCTCATTCTTATATCCATTATCATTGGGACTATCTGCCCGTTAAAAGAATAATCAACCTTGAGCTCGCTCATTGGAGGACCGGTGTAGATACATGAATTACACATAATTGTAACATTGTCTACACAGCTTATACTTTCCAACCATTTAACTAGCTTCTCCAGATTCTCGTCAGGGTTATTACTTTTCAACCCAGTAAGAAAGTCATTGATGATTGGACCGGTTTGATCAAAATTATTTTCATGCACAAGCACACAAAACTTAAAATCATCCCGGGTGGAGATACTTTCCTTAGAACAAGAGCCAAATAGTATACAGGCTATTGTGATAATTCCAATTGTAAAAATTGCTTTTTTATTCATTTGCTGATTATTGTACTGATTGAATGTTTAGAGTTTCGTGATTATCAGGTTAAAATCTTAAGATGTTTAACTTGCTTCTAATGTATTGCACGCAGAGGCAGTGACGCAGGGTCAATTCTTTACGTCCATAACTTGTCGATGTTGGAGAGCCTGTCCGCCGAAGGAGGATGCTCCAATGACTTCTGTCTCTATAGTCAGATCATTCAGTTACCCACAGAAGTTGCAGGAGCAAACTCCGTGCAACGGCATCATCACAGAACAAATCTCAACCCATACGCTCCAAGCTCTTTGGTTTCCGACAGAGATATCACTCCTACAGCACTTGAAGAGATTTCGGGGTGCGTCGGTGCTACGTCCCGTCCAGTCCCGTCCAGTCCCGTCCAGTCCCGATCCATCGGGAATCGGGAATCGGGAATCGGGAGGCACACCTACAGCGATTTTTTGATACAACTTATCGTACAAATCCTCATATCTCCATGAGCGCGAGCCGTTGTTGGAGAGCCTGTCCGCCGAAGGAGGATGCTCCAAAAACATCTGTTTGATATTCTAAACCCTCTAAACAACAGGCGCCAAAGACACCGGGTGCTAAACTTTCTAAACTCTTTTCCTTATGCCAATGCACCATCCCTTGCTTCCGCTTCAGTCTTATATTTTCCTTTACTCTTTCGGATGCGCACCGAAACCACCTTATACTCCGGACACATCGCTTCAGAATCATGGGTATCAGAAGTCAGGTTATTGACCATGATCTCTGGGAAATGAAATGTTGTACTAAGGACCCCTGGTCTGACATCTTCTGTCAGCTTTGCTTTGATGTCCACTTTTCCTCGCGGTGATTCTATACATACCATATCACCATCAGCGATACCATTGTCCTTCGCATCGTTCGGATGCATCATCAACGTGTCTTCTGTTAATATCTCAACATTACCAGTTCGGCGCGTCATGGCACCACAGTTGTAGTGCTCCAATTCTCTATTGGTGGTGAGGATGTAAGGATAATCTTTTCCATGTTTAACAATCTCTTCTGACTCACGGAACGGATTAAATTCGAAAACACCCAACCCTCGTTTGAAAGTTTCTGTATGCAGAATCTTTGTATCCGTTCCATCAAGTGCCACCGGCCACTGCTTTCCATTTTTTCCTAATTCCTCCCATTTGATACCAGCAAAAAATGGTACGATCTGAGCGATTTCTTCTAACATTCCATCCGGTGTGTAATCCGCCTGCGTATAGCCCATTCTATTCATGATGTCCACAATGATCTGACCATCCGGTTTTGAACCCGGGATTGGTTCTACCACTTGATTGACGCGTTGTACTCTCCGCTCACCATTGGTAAATGTTCCACTCTTTTCAAGGAAAGATGATCCGGGCAAGATGACATCAGCATACTTAGCAGTCTCCGTCATAAACAGTTCCTGCACCACCACAAGATCAGTAGCCTCAAGCGCTCGGATTACTTTTTGTGTATTCGGATCCGTCTGCACCACATCTTCTCCAATGATCCAAAGCGCTTTTAGTTTTCCTGCAATAGCAGCATCAAACATTTCAGGAATTTTTAGTCCTGCATATATCGGCAACTTCGCGCCATAGAACTCTTCATATTTTTTATGATTCTCTGGCTTGGTGACATCAAAGTAACCGGCCCCCTGATGTGGTTGAACGCCCATGTCGGCGCTACCCTGCACATTGTTTTGTCCACGCAATGGATTCACTCCTACACCTCTTCTCCCAATATTCCCTGTCAGCAAAGCCAAGTCAGCAATCTGCATGACAGTGAATGTTCCCTGAGAATGTTCGGTAACACCCAGGCCGTGAAAACTCATCGCATTAGGTGCTGATGCATAAGCAACAGCCGCTGCACGAATCACTTCCCGATCCACACCACAAATCTTCTCCATTTCATCCAGATCAAGTTTGTTGATGTGATCCACAAAATCGGCATAACCCTCAGTTCTATCTTTTATGAATGATTCATCTACAAGTCCCGCTTCAATGATAAAATACATCATCATATTCAACACGGCCACATTAGTGCCCGGTCGCAATGGGATGTGATGCGTAGCAAATCTTGCCAATTCAGTCGTCCGTGGATCAATGACAATAGATACATTATTAGTCTTCATCGCAAACTGCTTCAACTTGGCACCGGTGACCGGATGACCGTCCGTCGGGTTGGCGCCAATGACCATTATGCAATTTGTGTCCTTCAGATCATCGATTGAATTAGTAGCTGCTCCTGTACCAAATGTGCGCTGCATACCGAGGGCGGTTGGCGAGTGACATACTCGCGCACAACCATCTATATTGTTGGTACCGATCACTGCACGAATAAACTTCTGCATGATGTAGTTCTCCTCATTCGTACAACGTGAAGAAGAAATTCCACCAATGCTATCCGCGCCATAATTCTCTTTGTAATCGGTTAGTTTTCCGGCAATGTAATCATAGGCTTCATCCCAACTCACATTTTCAAAAACGCCATTGCGTTTAATCTGAGGAGATCTCAATCGCTCCGGATGATCATAAAATTTAAATGCAAAACGACCTTTCAGACATGTATGCCCTTGATTCACCTCCGCATCATAAGGTGCCTGAATGGATTTAATATTTCCATTGACTACAGATACTTCAAGGTTACAACCTACACCACAATACGTACAAACTGTTCTTATTTTTTCATCGGCTACAACAGATTTAGATTCGAATACATCTGAGATCGCTGAAGTAGGACAGGCCTGCGCACAGGCACCACAACTCACACACTCTGATTCGAAAAAGCTCTGATTGAAACCTTTGACAATATGGCTGTCAAAACCTCTGCCTGCCATACTCAAAACAAACTCCCCTTGCACCTCATCACAAGCTCTCACACAGCGAAAGCAATTGATGCACTTTGACATATCGGATGTCATGTATGGATGACTTAAATCCTTTTTTCTATCCAGGTGATTTGCTCCTTCCGGATAGCGCACATCACGTATGCCTACTTTCGCTGCAACCGTTTGCAATTCACAATTATTATTCACTTCACAAGTCAGGCAATCCAACGGATGATCGGTCAATACCAACTCGATAATATTTTTACGCAATCGTGTGATGCGTTCGCTATCGGTGTAGATATATGAATCTTTCATCACCGGTGTATGGCACGAAGCCTGCACTTTGGACGGGCCATTCTTCGTTAAAGCAACATCCACACTACATACGCGGCAGGATCCAAAGGGCTCCAGATTGGGTGCATCACAAAGTGTGGGCACTAATTCTTTTCCTAGATTTCTTCGCACAAAACCAAGGATGGTATCTCCTTGATTAATTGGATAGGGTGCGTTATTGATATAAGCGATTTGTGACATAATTTCTATGAATTAAAATATGGTGCTAATTCAGTTTTAAAATAGTGCATGGCATTTTTGATGGGCAATGGAACGCCGCCTCCTAAAGCACATAAGGAACCGGTTTCCAAGGTTTCTAATAAATCAACCATGAGTTGTTTGTCGATTTTATAATCTTCCGTTTGCGCTTTCGACAGCATCTCTGCGCCACGTGTTGATCCCAATCTGCAAGGAAAACACTTCCCGCAACTTTCATGTGCTGTAAAGGCAAACAAATGCTCTAAATACTTAACGAGCGGATAGTCTTCCGGAATACATAAAACAGAGGCATGTCCTAAAAGAAATCCTTCTTTAGCAAATGAATCAAAATCTACCGTGAGTTTCTCGATCTCTGTGACCGGTACTAATCCACCGAGTGGGCCTCCAATGTGTATGGCTTTTACGGGCTTTCTAAATCCACCACCGAGATCATACACAACATCTTTCAAAGGCGTACCCATATCCACTTCGTAAAGACCGGGATTATTAAAATATCCGTCCAGTGAAATAAGTTTTGTCCCTGATGACTTCGCAGTTCCGATTGCAGCAAATGCTTTTCCTCCATGCTTCATGATGAAGGGAAGGTTGGCCAGTGTTTCTACATTGTTGACGACGGTGGGTTTGTTGAAAAGTCCTTTTTGTGTTGGGTAAGGTGGACGCACTCTAACTTCAGGACGTTGTCCTTCGATACTTGAAAGCAAAGCGGTCTCTTCGCCACAGATGTATGCTCCTAATGCTTCGATCACTTTAAAATCAAAATCAAAACCGGAGTTTAAAATATTCTTACCAATTAATTTTTCTTTGCGGAGATACTCAACCGCTTCGTTAATGATATCTACGGACTCAGGGTATTCGCCGCGGATATAAACGACACCTGTTGATGCACCGGTGATATAGCCGGCGATCATCATGCCCATCAATAGCGAATGAGGTCGCTGCTCCAGAATATATCGATCTGAAAATGCACCCGGATCCCCTTCATCTGCATTGCAAACGATATACTTTGTTTTGTCTTGCTGATTTCTGCAGGAATCCAATTTGAATGCCATTGAAAATCCTGCACCCCCACGACCGCGAACACCTGAGTCACCCAATTCACTCAGCAACTCATCGGCTGATCGATGCAGGCAAGCACGAAAAATATCATAATAGTTTTCTAATGGACCATGATCAGGCGTCAGAATCGGCGAACCAGAAGAACCTACATTATACTTCTCTTTGGTGATCAGGTCATCTGATATTATTTTTTCGACATGCAGAATATCGGTTCCTGAGAAATTACTTCCGTTGGCATGGAAAGAGCTGTTTTCGTGGCATCGGCCCAAACAACACATCTCTCCAATCTCATCAGGACTGTAGAATTGACTAAGCTTTTCCTTGACGTCTTCCTGTGTACCGGCGGTCATGCAAGAACTTCCGTTACACACATATACTTTCTTGCCTTTATTGTCGGGTTTTAGGAAATCATAAAAAGTTACCGCTCCGTACACATTGGCAGTACCAAAAAGAAACTCATCGCTGAGTTTATCCATGGCATCCTGATCAGGCGTACCGGTTGCTTTTGCTGAAATGCCAAGCTCCTCAAAAAGATTCTCTCTTAGTCCTTTCCTTCCTGATAACTCACTTAAATTCTTTGACATTCTATTTATTTATTTACCGGATCTAAGTTCTCGACGGGTTTATTCGTCTTCACCTTCCCGGTGTTTGAATACACGGTTAATTTATGATCACGACAAAACGCCATGAGGGTCATACCTGATTCTTCGGCCATGTCCACGGCTAATGTGGAAGGAGCCGATACAGAAGCAAGATAAGGGATACCCGCTGATATTGCTTTACTGACGATTTCAAATGAAATACGCCCGCTGACCGTCAGGCACTTTGCCTTGTCCAACAGGCCATTATATATTAAATCACCTATCACCTTATCTACGGCATTATGACGGCCGATATCTTCCCGAATGCTTAACATGGTACCATCCATCGCAAAAGCTCCGGCAGCATGTGTTCCTCCGGAGAGTTTAAATGATTTTTGTCTTTCACTCATCTGATCAAACATCGCTCCAATTACTGCCGGTTCGATGACGTCTTCATGGGTCAGCACGATATGTTGATCATCATCAAAGGAGGTCTTTCCACACAATCCGCAGGAGGAAGCTGACATGACATTTCTTGACCCTGCAAAGGGTTTGAGGATCTTTTCTTCCGGAATCGTCAAATTGATGGCCTTGATATAGGCTTCTTCATCAAATTCGGTTACTTTCATTTCGGGATGAACCTCCAAATCACGATAGATGCTTTCTGAAAAAAGAAGGCCTCTAACCAGGTCTTTTTCCTGTCCGGGAGTCTGCATTGTTACCGTAAAAGGCGTGCCATTAATGGATATACTCAGGCCAATTTCCACGGACAGTACGTCCCTGACTTCGGAAAACTTTCCGTCGTTGAAATATAAGCCGTTGTACTTCCTGATGTTCATATTACGATTTATGGTAAAATGTAGGCAGAATACCGCAATCAAATATAAGGAATCATCATGGAATTTCAGGGAAATCAATGAGTTTAGAGGGTTTAGATCAGTGTCTTCGACACTTTAGTTTAGCGGGATTAGTTTTTGGGATGGTACGGTGTCCATGAGTTTAGAGAGTTGAGATCAGTGCCTTTGGCACTTAAGTTTAGCGGGTTTTCCCGCTTAGCGGGATGGGCTTTACTTGATAATTAAAAAACTAAACACTATCATCTTCAGATGATAGTTCTAAACCTCGATACCGCAAGGTATCGCAACTAAACCTCCTTTGCTCGCCATAGCTCTTACGTCGGCGAGTCTCAACACAAGGACAACAGAAAAATCAATGATCATGTGTTTAGTTTAGCACATATTGCCGTTGGCAATTGTTGTTTAGAGGTTTAGCTTGATCCTTTCGCATTATCTGCGCTTTCTGCAGGAAATATTTTTATCCAAATTAGTTTTTTTGTCTTAAGCCAAGACGGCTAGTCTCTCACATCAAATAAAGTCTCAGACTTAAAAAGGGTCTCCCGCTCACGATTATCAGGATCGCAGATTTACGCAGAAAATTATCTTGTTTCTTTTTATTGAGTTAGAAGGTGGGGAAGGTGAAAGATTGCGTCGAGTGTCTCGCGTCGCGTGTCAAATATCGCGTCTCATGTCTCATATCCCTGGTCTAGAAGTCATAGGTCTCTTACTCGAAACAAAGCGGCGCTGCAAGTGTCGCACGCTCGCTAAGCACAAGGCTAACCGGCAAGAGTGCCACACCAGCCTCCCATATAAAAAATGTCTAAGGTCTCATTTCAGCCAAAACCGACACCTCTTTCAAAATTCTTCCCACCAAATAATCACATGCCCTAATCGCTTCGTTTCTATCTGTTGAAGAGGTAAAAACAAACAGATACAATTCACCGGCGCGGACGAAGCCGAGGCTATGGTAGATATGCATACATGTCAAGGAAAATTTGGCGAAGGTTTCTTCACGGATATCGTACAATTTAGCCTCCGCCTTGTCTACATCTGCTGAATATTCTATCCCTTCGATTTTACTACCGTCATCCTGCATCTCCATAACCTGACCTAGAAAAATGCTATGTCCATTGATATCCATTTTTGTGCTGTGTGAAGCGATAGAACTAGCGATTTTCTCCGGAGGAATTGGGCCGTCTACAAATACTTTCTTTGGAATTTTATTTTTCATTTTTCTTATTGTTTAATATTCGGAAAGATACAGAAGTTGCAGGAGCAAACTCCATGCAACGGCAGCTCAGAGTTGAGCTAGAGCGTTTGAGGAATATCACTTTCTTCTTTGACCCGGCGCTTAATTTCTCTGACTTTTAAGCTGGGGAATTTGAGCAGCGCTTTCTGCCATTCTGCCTCTTCTGCTTTTAACCACCGTATCCGCCTCAGATGGAGAAGGAGGTCCTCTTCCGCCTTTCTACCCTTATTAAATAATCATCAACACCTCGACCTCATCGCCTGCGTCATAAGATTCCCTACCCTCTTCAAGCGTAACGAGGCAATCGGCGTAAGCAAATGAGTTTACCTTATAACTCTGCTGGTGATCCAATAGCTCAACTTGATCTCCTTTCGTTTTTCCTTTCAAAAAGTAGGTAAGACCATCTTTCTTTGAAAAACTATTGGATAAAACAAAAGCACGTTTGGCGTAATATGATCTTTTCGTAAACGTTTCGATTGCCGGAACAATGAATTCATAAAAACAAGTGAGTACGGCTGCCGGATTTCCCGGCAAACCAAAAACCAAAGTATCTCCCAAAGTGCCAAAATAAAAAGGTTTGCCGGGTCGCTGTTTTACTTTGTGGAATACTTTAATGGTGCCACATGCTTCTAAAGCAGCGGGGACAAAATCATAATCCCCTACAGATGCTCCACCGGTCAGAATTATAATATCCGCATCTGCAGCATTTTTGATGGCCATGACGATGTCTGATTTTTCATCGCCAACTAATTCAATTGATTCGGTTCGGATGTTCAAAGAATGAAGTGCCGCTTGTAGTCCTTGTCCATTTGATTCATAAATCATGCCCGGTGCCAAAGGTTGTCCGGCTTTAACAAGTTCCTTTCCGGTGACGATGATTTTTACCTTGGGATTTGAGAAAACTTCAATTGATTCTATTCCCAAGCTGGCCAAAAATGAAATGGAGGCAGGGTTCATACAATGACCTTTTGGCAAGGCTAAAGAACCCGCTTCAATTTGTGAAGCTCTTGGTCTCACGTTACTGGATAATGTCAGTTGCTCGTCTTTTATCAATAGCTCTTTTCCAATAAGCTCAACTTTTTCCTGCATGACTACTGTATCCGTATTCTTTGGAACAGCCGCCCCAGTAAATATTCTGACTGCCTCTTGTTTGCCGATGGTTTCCTCGTACGAACTTCCGGCTTGTATTTCACCCACTATTTTGAGTGCACTTTTCTTGTCCCAATCCGCATAAGAAAAGGCATAGCCATCGACGGCCGCATTGTCAAAAGGCGGGGTGTCAATGGGAGAAATAACATCCGAGGCCAGAACGAGACCTAGTGCTTTCACGAGCGGAACCTTCTCTGTACGAGTTACTTTACAAATCCCGGAAATCAGGTTTCTCGCTTGCAATACAGAGATCATCGTCATTAAGTTTTTATAAAAGAGCCTACTCCTGAAGGCAATATGAATCAAATATAGGAGGATAATTCATTATATATGAATTGGTTACACCCCGCCTTCTCAATTTCTTCTGGCCTGATAAAAAATAAACGAGATAACAAAAGAATCAAAACAATGCACTTTCTTTGTATTCTAAGCCTCCACATTTGGCTTAATCAAAACAGATCCATGAATCGCACATTATTGTTTTCCTTAATTACCTTCCTTTTTATCATTGGCTGTAAATCAGAAAATAATGCAGGCGATGTGAACAACAGCTCTGCCGAACAACCCTCCCTTACAGAAGCAGTTTCTCACACGGCGATCAAGGCTCGCGATCACATCGGCTTGTACACGGGCATTTTGCCTTGTGCAGATTGTGAGGGAATTGAGACCTCACTCTATTTAATGGCCAACAATGCTTATCTGTTAACCAAGGTTTACAAAGGTGTTGATGACAAGAGAGCTTATAAAAGTATTGGCGATTTTGCATGGAATGCCGCAGGCACCACGGTCACACTTTCAAATATTGAAAATGCACCGAATCAATTTATTGTTGAAGATACCCGAGCTATCCAATTGGACATGGAAGGCAATAAAATTGAAGGTGACCTAGCTGAAAAATACGTGCTTGCCAAGCAATAACTCCTAGTTGCAAATCACACCATATGAATATCACTGACATAATTCTTCCCTTGACCACCTTGATCGTTCTTGAGGTCATTTTAGGTATTGACAATATTATTTTCATATCCATATTGGCAGACAAACTGCCTGAAGAACAACGGCCAAGGCTAAGAAATCTGGGCATTGGTTTGGCAATGATCATGCGCCTCGTTTTATTGACCGTTATTTCCTGGGTCATGAAACTGGATCAGGTGTTATTTACGGTTTTAGACAACGGCATATCAGGTAAGGATATTATTCTGCTAGCCGGAGGGACATTCCTGTTGTATAAAAGTACACGAGAAATCTTCCTCCATACAGAAGCAGAAAATCATGGATTGGGAAATGCATCAAAAACTAAGCAAGTGACATTTCGAGAAATGCTTATTCAAATCCTATTATTGGATATTGTTTTTTCGATCGATTCCATTATCACGGCGATTGGTATGGTAGACCAGCTTTGGATCATGTATACAGCCGTCATTGTTTCAGTTGGCATTATGTTGCTGGCAGCCAAACCAATTAGCGACTTTATCTCCAGGCATCCATCCTTTAAGGTGTTGGCACTATGTTTCCTCCTCATCATCGGTATTTCGCTGATCGGGGAAGGATTAGAGTTTCATATCCCAAAAGGATACATTTACTTTAGTATGGCATTTTCGTTCTTTGTGGATTTCATTCAAATGAGAACTATCAAAACCACGAAAGAATAATTAAAATAAATACCATACCAAAGTAATGTACACTTAAAGCAATTCTACTCGCTTTAGTTTTTCCTATTTTTTATAAAGGGCATCAACGTCATTTTCGATCACCGGCAATGTTTTTAAATAGGCCCATATTGCAGATGCTTCTTCATCGGTCACGACCGAATAGGGAGGCATTGGATAACGGAGACTTGGTTTGTTGTCCCGTTGACCAAACTTCATGGCTTTAATAAACTGTTCTTCCGTCCAATTACCTAAACCAGTCGCTTTATCCTGGGTAAGGTTTCTCGTGAAAATAATTTCGCCTTCCAAATTGGGCATGGCATTTCCTCCACCAAAAAAACCTGGAGTCTTTTCCGGTTCCATTATATTTTGGGTTTCAAAACTTTCACTATGACAACCGAAACAATCTAATTTGGCGGTTGCCAGATATTCCCCGAAAACCACTTTGTTGTTTGGATCCGGTGCAGCAATAGGACCTTCCGGATAAGGCAGAGGTTTAAAGGCTACCTGACACAAAAATTTAGCAAAAAAGGTTGGTTGTCCGATAGGCTGTTGTTTGTCAGAAGGATTTAATTCCGGCAGATCTGATCGAAGGTACGCGATGACACTATGAAGATCATAATCGGAGAGATGTGGAAACTTAGGCATCCAGGGTGGGGCGTAAACACCATCTCTTTTAATACCTGTTCGGAGTAGAAAAGCGATTTCTCCATCCGTGTAGCGTCCGGCGCCATACTTCTCATGCTTGGTAATATTGGCGGACCAGGCTCGGCCAAATTCTGGCGGCATATCTGCTAATTCCTTTCCTTCCAATAATCCATTCTGACTCAAATGGCAATGATTACAAACCAAGGTCGCCAGTCGCTTACCTTCTGCGATCATGGCACTATCTGCCTCGACTTTAAGATCCGGTGGATTGGTGGCATAGGACGGAATGCCGGTCATCGAAATGTAAGCAGCAACTCCGGCAATAACAAGAATTACTACACCCAGGAGGATTCCCAGGATTTTAAAAAACTTCTTCATGGTGTAATGGTTTTAGGTTTTGAATTAAACTTATGCTGCCATGGAGGGGACTCCTTAACATCAAAAGCACCAACAATATAATACAAAACGAGAAAACTGTAAGAACTTTAAGCTAATCGATTTGGCAATCGATAGATCAATAGTAAGGAACCCATCTTCCTATACCATAAATAAAAACCTTTTGGGACGACAAAGGATTCAAACCAGACGGAGTCCAGTCCTTTCATGAATCTTAAAAGTGAAGATCAAACCCTAATCTCCACATCATAAAATCGTTAAGATTATCGCGTTCACCAAACGTATAATCCGTCTGTACTTTGAGTTTATGGTCTACAAAATATTTCGACAGTCCAAAAGTGTATTGGGTTTCTGATCCTCCGCCAACAACCTCGCCATAATCGATTGTGGTGTAGCGAGCAAGAAATTCATAATTGCTTTTGAAAACATACCCTGCGTGAAGGTTGACGGAAGACCCCTCCAGCACAGTAAGGCCGGTAGGCGTCCCATCACGATCTACCGCTACCGGATCATCCGCAGTCCTATCTGCATACTCTGCCATGAGTGTGAATCCTCTGTATTTAAACATTGCATCAATAAAAATAGCGGAAATATCTGTTTGGTGAAACCCGTAATCCGTAATCATATAGGCCCCTTGGTTTCCTCGAACACGCACCGCATTTTTATTGATATTGAATCCACCGGACACCATCAATTTTGGTTTTGGTTCGCGCTTCAGGTCTGCTTCAATATAATCACCTCCCGACTCAAAAAGGCCAAAAGGTAAAAATTCAAGTCTGGCAGTGTACTGATGTCCACCAAGGTTCCCTACAGTCACATTTCTGCCTTCGCCTTGCGAAAAGGAAAATTTCTCACGGGTCACAAATGTCTTACCTATTCTTGTGAGGTGACGTATTTGAAAGCCAATGTCTCTGTCGATATTAAATCGGCTATTTAAAATTGAACGATCTACCAGTGATAAATTACCGGAAGAAATGACACGTTCTATATTCCCCGGAAGTTTGGTTTGACCCACCCATAGTTCAAAGTTTTCATAAAAATTCCACATGATGACAGCATCCATCACATAGCGGGGGGTATTGTTATTAAACTGATCTGCTCCCGAAACATCCGAATTTGACAGACCCAACTCCATTTTATACTTAAGTTTTGGGGTCATGGCAAACCCATCAAATTTCAATCTAGCTCGCCGGATCAACATATTATTAATGCCAGGCTGATACTGTCCATCTTCATGCTGCCAGTTGGTATACGAATTGAATTGGAATCGAGGGGCAAATCTTACACTGAAGGAACTGTCCTTAGCCACAAAATTAATCATGCCTTTACCAAACTTGGTATCACTGATTTCCTGGGCGCTGGTAGTGGCAGCGAGGCTTAGCATCGCTAAGCACAGGGTCGTTACAAACTTCATTTATTATCGGTTGTTATTCTGGGTGCAAAGAACCAACTATATATTGTCGTTTGAGTTATCTGTAAGTAAACAAATTGAAAATTATCCCTTCCATATTTGATTGGAATACCCTTTCCGGTTTAATTTCTTTATTTTTTATAAAAACATCAACCTACTGCTACCTATATTCATAGACACATCGTATCTGGCCCCGAATCCAACTAAGGTGGAATCCATTTTCTCGCCTCACGGGATTCTTCAAAAGATACCAGCCGAAATAATGAATAGGTTTGCTGGCTCGAATCCACACGCTCTTCTCAAGCATTAGCTTCATGGTGGTGAGAGAGAGGGTCAATGTTAAGCAATTGTAAAGCCCTGAAACACTCCGGATCGGGATTATGTCTTAGTAATTGCGAACCAAATCCGTACAAATGAGTTATATAATCAAGCTTTTTCGTTGCATTATAAGTCTGTGAAGGCAGTATTTGAGCAATTTAATGATGAAAGTGGGTTTTATATCACCAAATTGCAACTATTTTTACCCCCAATAGTTAAGAAGCGCATGAAACGATTGGCCGTTATTTGGTTTTTATCCTTTGCATTGATGGCCTCAATGGTAGTTCCTGCTGTCTTAACCATTGTCAATTTTGATTATTCGACGACCGCTTTACTGGACACATCCAAAGGTAATTCGCAGAACAATCAAACCACTTTTTTTGAAGAGGATATAAAAACGGTCCAGACCAGAGAATCTGTTACTGGACTTTATACCATTCAAAAGAATAAAGTTTTCAACCATTATCTCGAAGACATCTCGATCTTCACCTCCAGAATTACAGTCCCCCCTCCTAAGTTTTTCATCTGATATTTTGGTACTTCTTGTACTGGGTGTTTCTGAATAATCTGCTGATTGTTCAGATATTGTATTTACCATTTTCATAAAAACAATCGATGAAAAAACTTTTTGATTTCAAACATATCAAGGGTGATGCTTTTGGCGGATTGACTGCCGGAATTGTTGCTTTGCCCTTAGCCCTTGCCTTTGGTGTTAGTTCCGGATTAGGACCCAGTGCAGGATTATACGGAGCTATTTTTGTCAGCTTTTTTGCTGCTCTTTTTGGCGGCACCAATACACAAATCTCAGGACCAACGGCTCCGATGACCGCCGTCAGTATGGTCGTCATTGCAGGTATTGTGGCACTCAATGATGGCGATATCAGCAAAGCATTGCCTGCTATTTTAACTGTATTTCTATTAGCCGGATTAATGCAAGTTGGTTTAGGCCTTATAGGTATCGGAAAATATATTAAGTACATTCCTTACCCGGTGGTCTCGGGATTCATGACAGCGATTGGAATAATTATTTTAGTCACTCAAATTCTCCCGGCGATTGGATACTATCCTAAAGAAGATATAGCCTTTGTTAACCAGTTCAAGCCTCAGGCGGAAGAGATCATTCTGGACAACATTTTGAAAGAAGAAGCCGGAGAAGGTATTCTGGTGCTTGAAGATTTTAAGGAAACTATTCTTAGAGCGGAGAATATCTCAGATGAGCAAATCATGAAAGAATCCCAAACCTTAGCTGCATCTGAAGCATCGGGGGTGATTGGGGCTATTAAGGTATTGCCAAATGCACTTCAACATATTAAATGGTTGGAGATTTTACTGGCCCTAGGCACTATCTTCATTATTTATGGATTTAAGCGGATTACGACCTCAATACCTAGTACATTAGTCGCCTTGGTTGTTATGTCGGGCATCGCTGTTGGTTTTAGTTTAGACTATCGTCCGATCGAAACAATCCCAAGTGGATTGCCGATCCCTAATCTGGGCATATTCACTTCCTTCTCACTTTCAAGTATATCACCTTATATCTTTACGGCACTTACACTGGCGTTACTAGGTGCGATAGATTCTTTACTTACCTCCGTGGTTGCGGACAATATGACAAAGACTCGCCACCAACCTAACAAAGAGTTGATTGGTCAGGGAATAGGAAATAGTATCGGTGCCCTATTCGGGGGGATACCGGGAGCCGGAGCGACCATCAGAACGGTTGTTAATATAAAATCCGGTGGTAAAACCAGACTTTCGGGTATGATCTCCGGCTTGATATTGCTGATCATTCTTTTACTCTTAGGCCCTGTCGCTTCAAAAATACCTGCGGCTGTCCTTGCCGGAATTCTCATTACTGTGGGTATTGGCGTAATGGATTATAAAGGATTGAAAGCTATGCCTTATATGCCTCGACCAGAAGTGATCATCATGTTGGTTGTACTGATTCTGTCTTCTGTTTGGAATTTAGTTTTCGCGGTGGGTATCGGACTAGTGATTGCTTCCCTCATGTTCATGAAAAAAATGGGTGATGTCACTGCAGAACGTTCGAATATCAAAACCCTTAGCAAGGAAACGGCCTGGGACGATGAAATGGATTTCCCGGAGTCCTTAAAGGAGGAAGTTTATATAAAACACTTGAAAGGTCCTTTGTTTTTCGGATCGACCAGTGATTTTCAGCAACTCGCTTCACAAATTCCGGATTCCGCTCAAGTGCTTGTGATCAGAATGGGCCTAATGCAATATATGGATCAATCCGGTTTGTATGCCATGGAGGATGTGTTGGTAGATCTCTCTAATCGAGGCGTTAAAGTTTTATTTGTTGATATCTTAAAGCAGCCACAATATATGATGGAGCGCATAGATATTATTCCGGACCTGGTGCCAAAGGAACAAATCTTTCCAACTTTTAAGGAATGTTTGATATGGATAAAGGAGAATGTCACTGACGACACTCCTCCACTAGTTAAGGCCTAGTACGATTCCGAAAAATTCTATTCGACTGCAACTCATCCTGTGTGGGATTAAATCAAATATTCGGCTAACCACAAATGGGAAAATCTTAAGTGATTTTCCCATTTGTGCGTGCTAATAGACGATTTAACATATTGACTTAATATATAATTTATAATTATCTGATTTACAAATATTTTTCATGATTCATATATAACTGGGCGTAAGTATATTTATTGGAAATACAAGCATTCGACATGCATATAAATTTCTTTACGATGAATTAACATTGGCTTTCCCATATCCCCATGGGAATAAAATACCTTTGCGGCAATAAACCGCCACACCCAGTAAAACGAGTCATGTGTTCATTTTTCCATCTTGCCAAATTATCGTTCCAGCAACACGAATTTCCTTGGTTTACTTACGTCGTCCAAAAGGTTTTATTTCGATTTGGGCTGTAGCCCGGAGGATATGAAAAAAAGAAATATCCGACAATAAAAATTATCCACTACACTATTACAATTTTTGAAAAATCTAATCCTATGAATATCAAAGCAATTCTTTTTTCCCTATCCGTTATTTTCCTAGCTGCCTGTGGAGGTGGTAGTTCTAGTGAACAAAGTGTTATTAAAATCGATGGCTCGAGTACGGTCTACCCAATTACTGAAGCGGTCGCAGAAGAATTCAGAAGAGAAGATCCAACCATCAAAATTTCAGTAGCACTGTCCGGTACAGGAGGAGGTTTTAAAAAATTTGGACGAGCAGAGATTGATATCAATGATGCTTCGAGAGAAATAAAAGCACAAGAGATTGAATTTGCCAAATCTAATGGTGTCGAATACGTTGAGCTGATTGTTGCCTTTGATGGCATGGCAGTAGTCGTCAATCCCAAAAATGATTGGTGCAATGATATCACTGTTGCCGAGTTGAAACTTCTTTGGGCTCCGGAAGCACAAGGTCAAATCATGAAATGGAACCAAATACGTCCGGAATGGCCAAATGAAGAAGTGCATTTATTTGGTCCTGGTGTAGAAAGCGGAACCTATGATTACTTCACTGAAGCGATTGTTGGAAAAAGCCATTCAAGTCGAGGTGATTTTACAGCCAGTGAAGATGATAATGTATTGGTTCAGGGTGTCGCCTCCGATAAAAACGCACTTGGCTTTTTTGGCATGGCTTACTACGAAGAAAACGCAAATAAGTTAAAGGTGATAGGTATTGATGATGGAAATGATGAAAATGGTGCAGGTCCTATAAAGCCAACATTGGAAACCGTCAAGAATAAATCATATGCTCCCTTGAGTCGCCCATTATTTATTTACATTAATAGTCAAGCGGGCAACCGACCAGAGGTACAATCCTTTGTTCAGTTTTATCTGGACAATATGAATGATCTATCCGAGGAAGTTGGATTTATCCCACTGAGTCAGGAAGAAACTAATGAGGTTAAAAACGTATGGAGCGCCTTTGTTTCCTCCCTCTCAACACCTGAATAAACTTCTAAACTGGAATTGGTGAAAACTCAGCCTTTTACCATACCTTAACGTGCTGCACCAGCCAACAAGATGCGATCAAAAGAAAAAATTATTGAAGGGATTTTACTTCTGTGTGCAGCGGTCAGTATCCTAACCACTATAGGTATCCTTTGGGTGCTGATCTCAGAATCCTCCGTGTTTTTTCTTAATGTACCATTGAGTGATTTTTTGTTTGATACACAATGGACTCCTTTGTTTGCTGAAAAGCACTTTGGTATACTTCCGCTGGTCTCAGGTACCATATTGACGTCCTTTATTGCTATCGTTGTGGCTTTGCCGATCGGATTGGCGATAGCTGTATACCTTAATGAATATGCGCCGAAAGGATTTCGCAAATTTATTAAGCCGATACTCGAAGTGCTGGCGGCTATTCCAACCGTCGTTTATGGCTATTTTGCTTTGATGGTGATCACTCCATTTTTGCAGCAGATTTTCCCTCAAATGGCCGGGTTCAATGCACTATCGCCCGGAATTGTCATGGGGATCATGATTATACCAATGATTTCTTCCTTGAGTGAAGATGCCTTGTATGCGGTACCCAAATCTTTACGTGAAGCATCTTATGGAATTGGTGCAACGCGCTTTCAAACTTCATTTAAAGTGCTTATTCCTGCTGCATCGTCCGGAATTATAGTTTCGGTTATTCTGGCGATATCCCGCGCTGTTGGTGAAACGATGATCGTTGCCATTGCTGCAGGCCAGCAACCGAGACTTACATTCAATCCGTTTGTGCCCGTGGAAACCATTACGACTTATATTGTACAGGTTAGTTTGGGGGATGTGGTCCAAGGCTCATTGGAATATCAGACCATCTTTGCGGCAGGTATTGCATTGTTTTTAATGACTTTTGTCTTAAACAATATTTCCTTTTACATCAAGCGAAAATTCGAAGAGAAATATGAGTAAGCGCATTGATGGAAATAGGTTAAAGGACAAAATGTTCCATTGGTTTGGCATCGGATGCACGATCTTTGGATTGGTCATGCTTGCCATTTTTCTTGGCAGTGTCTTGATAGAAGGATTGCCGAGAATTGATTGGCAGTTTTTCAGTTCACTGCCTTCGCGCAAACCTGAAAATGCCGGTATTCTAATTCCTTTGTTGGGGACGATTTGGATCATGGTATTGACCTCGCTGGTGGCTATTCCTTTGGGTGTTGCTTCCGGTATCTACCTTGAAGAGTATGGCAAAAAAAGCAGGATCGCGACCATCATTGAAATAAATATTACCAATCTCGCCGGCGTACCCTCCATTATTTATGGTTTGCTGGCGCTCGAAGTTTTTGTTCGAATACTTGGTTTAGGAAAAAGTCTCATGGCGGGAAGCCTGACCTTAGCGTTATTAATATTACCCATCATCATTGTCGCGACAAGAGAAGCATTGAAAGCTGTTCCCAAAACAATTCGGGAGGCATCTTATGCCCTGGGTGCTACCAAATGGCAGACAACCTGGTTTCAGGTATTGCCTGCTTCTTCCGGAGGAATTGTCACCGGTGTTATTTTGGCGATTTCAAGAGCGATAGGTGAGACCGCACCACTCATCGTGATAGGAGCGATGTTATATACGACCACCGTTCCGACATCTCCGATGGATGACTTTGCGATCCTTCCGATTCAGATTTTTAACTGGCTATCCCGACCCCAACATGGTTTTATCGTTAATGCTACTGCAGCGATTGTCGTACTTTTGGCGATCACATTTATCTTAAACGGTATTGCAATCTATCTGCGTAATCGATGGCAGAAAAAAGTAAAATGGTAGACAACATGGCAAAAGATAAATTAACGGCTGAGCACATCAACGTCTTTTATGACCAGGCACATGTCATCAAAGATGTCAGTATGGGCATCGAAGCCAATACAGTGACGGCTTTCATTGGTCCTTCCGGATGTGGTAAATCTACCTTTCTGAGATGTATCAATCGCATGAATGACTACATCGATGGTTTTCGAAAAACAGGTACCTTCCTCATCGATGGAAATGATATCTATGATAAAAAAATTCATGTAGAAGAGTTAAGGAAAAAAGTGGGCATGGTCTTTCAAAAGCCAAATCCATTTCCTAAATCCATCTATGAAAATGTGATTTACGGACTGCGCATTCAGGGTATCAATAAAAAGTCTGTTTTGGATGAAGCCGTTGAGCGCTCACTGCGACAAGCCGCTATCTGGAATGAGGTGAAAGATGATTTAAACAAATCTGCACTTTCCCTTTCCGGTGGACAGCAACAAAGAATATGTATCGCCCGAACATTAGCGGTCGAGCCTTCAATCGTTCTTATGGATGAACCGGCATCCGCCCTGGACCCGATATCTACCGCCAAGATTGAGGAATTGATTCACGAATTAAAATCTCAATACACAATTGTCATTGTGACACACAATATGCAACAAGCCGGTCGTGTTAGTGATAAAGTAGCTTTTTTTTACATCGGCGAACTCATTGAATATTCTGATACAAAAGAACTCTTTATCAACCCTAAAGAGGAACTTACTCAAAACTATATTACGGGACGTTTTGGATAAGCCCATATACGGATTGACTATTTTTGTTCAATCACCTGAATATCCATTCACCATAAATTTAATGTTATGACTCATTTAGAGGATGAATTAGCCCAGTTAAAATCTGAACTTTCCGCCATGGGTGAGTTGGTCATCAAGCAACTTTACAAAACGAGAGAAGCCCTCCTCGAATTTGATAAAGACCTTGCCACTGAGATTGTCGCCAATGAAAAAAGAGTCAATGCCCTTGAATTAAAAATTGATCGGGACTGCGAAAATATAATTGCTTTATTTAATCCACTGGCAGTTGACTTGCGTCTCGTCTTGGCTGTCCTGAAGATCAATAATAATCTTGAACGAACAGGGGATATCTCTGAAGGAATTGCCAAATTTATCATCAATGCAGAAGTCCCTTTCAACGCAAATCTACTGGCGAAAACTGAGATCCTACGGATGTATGACGAAACCAACTCCATCATTGAAGATGTGCTGACCGCTTTTGAAAATGATGACAGCAGACTGGCACGTAGTATCTTCCGGCGAGATGAATCCATTGATGTCATCAACTATAATGCCCATCATGTGGTCAAGGATTATATAAGAGAAAATCCGGATCACCTGGATGAAGCGCTTTATATACTTTCCATGATCCGCAAACTAGAGCGTGTTGGAGACCATTGCAAAAACATCGCAGAAGAGATCATCTTCAATGTGGAGGCCAAGGTAGTCAAGCATAAGAGTACCAAAAAGAAAAGCGGCGGTGTCTGATTTTTCGATTGGCTAGTTCTGTCAACGCTTCAAGAAATAGTGCTGAACCCTTTACTTTGTCTTTTTACAAAAAATCTTCCAGGTGGGATAAACGATCGTCTTATCCTTTGACATCCATTGTCCAAGCCAATTAAACCCTTTATCGGAAATATCAGAAAACACAATTTTAAAATACCCTTCCATACCATTAGGCGCCGGCTGATCCTTATAAAGCACTATATCTCCCTTGTCGTTTACATTTCCTTCCCACGCCCCCAGTACCGGGGATGGCTTCGCAGAACTGTAGTAGTGCACATACCATCGAGCACTATCCGCAACAAACTGACGAATGCTTCCGGAATGACTGCCATCCGCTTTCAAAGTCTCATCCTGCACGGCCATTCCATTCATTATATATTTAAATCGCCAGGTCATCGCCACACTATCCGTCCATGTATTTTGATCAATACGTGCCAGAGATTTACAATCGCACTCCCCAATCATCGGCGCATAGTCCAAAAACTCTTTTGGCATCTCCGGATTAGGCAATCCAAAAGGATGTTTCTTTGAAGGTTCATAATCGTATGATTTTTGAGCTTGCAACAGAGAGGCACTTGTACCTAAAATAATAGTCAGGAGGATGAGTTTGATCAGATTTTTCATATCGTGATTTATTGAAGTTTCAACTTTGACCTTTGGACAGGCGCTAATGTCATAGATTGAATTTCCAATAAATAAAACAAGGAGGAAAATTAAATCGACAGGTTGGTGCTGTATGCCGACGAGAAGGCAACAAAAAATCATTCAACCTTACGTTGAAATCACTTTGTGGCGAAGGTCATTGAAAATTTATACGCCAAGTTGTCACCAAATTGATTACTTGCATAAGGACCATAACGGCAATAAGCACCGAGCCCAAATCCGAGGTACGCGACATTCAGATAATTAATTTTAAGCAGATTATCGAACTGAATTCCTGACTCATAAAGTCCCTTCTCTTTTGTTTTAAAATCTACAAAACGATGATACTCCGGATGGGATAGTCGTCCCCAACCTATGTTTTGCGAAATAGTAATATGTGGTCTGAATTTACCCGCTCGAAATAAAAGTGATTCAAAGCTGTGTGCAAAAAGCAAGCTTACATATTGGTCAGAAAGAAACTCATACAGTCTCACCGTTTGAAAATAATTCTTGATTTCTATCGAAATATTCTGACTGTAACTCCCTTCACCAGTGAAGAGCTGCCCATAAGGAATTGGATTATCTATATATCCTGCATCCACTCTTATTTTTGTTTTCCCCAGCGACTTTGTGTAAAAAGTCTGTTCGATCCTAGCTTCTATTTTGTTGTAGGAAAACTGTCCTTCCAGCAAACCTTTTATGCCCGCTGTGTAAAACATAGAAAATATAGGATAGTCAGTTCCTAATTCCAATCGCTGCCCCATCGACCTAATCAGCTTCTCTTTGAAGGCATAACGTAGACCCAAAGAGATATCCGTTGTTTGATAATTGGTCAATGCCTCCTTGCCCGGCGCTACAAACTGACATTCATACTGTGGTCTGACTTCTGCCTGGCGAATGGATACATTCACTTTGGCATAACGCCCTGCCCTGAAAATCAGGTTCAAGTTGCTCTGAATCACCTGATCCATTCGGTAGGCCATCCAACTTCTGAAATCATACTGACGCTTACTAAAAGTTTGCAGACGCGAATGTCCTACTTCGAAGAGTGTATTTTGGTACGAACCTTTAAGAACAACTTCCCGATTTTCATTCAACGTCCAAATCAAATCTCCTCCATACTTCCACCGATGATCCTTGAGGCCATACCCAAAGAATCCACCTACCGAAAAATCTTTTATTAATTTCTCATTCGTATAAAGACCAAGCCCAAGGCGCAAACCTTCATACCGATTAAACACCAATGTATTGGAGATATCGATGTCAAATAGGCCAATGCCGATTCTATATTTAGCTAATTTTTCTGCCACTCCCAGTATGCCATCAAACTTGTATTTCTCACCCAAGCTATCGATGACCTGATAGGTTTTGAGCTCCTTGTCATTTAATGGCTCATTCCTGTGCATACGCCAAAAAAGGGTATCCCGTACGTTGGCTAGTGGAGCCATATAAACAGCATCTAAGGCGAACTGCTTCCTTTTTAATGCTGGAAGTAAAAGCACACTATCTATATAACTAACCCCATTAGCCGAAACCCCCAAACCTTCACTCCCTTGGGGAAACATCCGCATTTCAAAATTTAGTTGTGCAGGAAACCATTGCTTACCATCCACAAATTGATACTGTTGTTGAATATTAATATCAATCAAACCTTTGACATAGGGAGTCGCAATGACATTTTGGATAGCGTAGGTATTTGTATTTATATACAACAATCCTTTCAATCCCTCAAAATTCTTTCCTTTCAATGGCTTGTAGGAAAGAACAAAAATTGTATCTGTATTTTGATACAACGTATCTTCTATCGTAAACCAATACTTTGACAAACTTCCCTGACTGATGGGATTAATATAATTGATATCAAATATGGGAATGATCTCCCTGTAAAATGAAAACGGTTGCATGTCCGTTGCCAGCGGTGCGAAAGAAGTATGTTTAAACCCTGAAACTTTCACACCTTGAATAACTTCTTCGCTTAGGTCAGGTTGGGTAAACTTGCGATTGGCAACAGACTCCATAATCAGCACATGGCCATCCTGAAACACTTCATTCAGCATAAATAGCAGACTATCCGAAACAATCGTATCTCGGAACACAAAATCGTAGATAACTTTATTATAAGAGGTATAGGTAAATGAAGCTATCTTTTCAGGGTTGTTCTTGTCCTTATTCTCAATAACTTTTCTTATAATTCTATTTGCAGGGTTTTCGCCGGCTTTGATGACAACCTCTTCAAATTGATAATTAGAGGCGGACATTCGAATCGATAAGTCATGGAACTTCTGCCCTGGTTCGAAATAATGCGTAACTTTTTCATAGCCAACATAACTGCAGGAAATAACTGTTATCTCCTTTTCCGAAACATAGCTAAATCGACCATTGACGTCAGAGATTGTGCCTGTCAGTGGACTATCATTAACAATTACATTGACAAACGCAAGTGGTTCTTCCGTGGATTTGTCAAACACGCTGCCACTGATTGAAAACTGTCCAGACAATGTATTGGACAGGACCGAAGCAAGGAACACCAGAAAGTATGTCAGGTCTCTATTCATACTCATCACTAAATGGAATAATGATCAGTGGTAAAGGAATGACTAATGTTTAATAATCGGCATCACCACAATTGACTCGTGATCCTTACTGGCGATCTTTATAAAATAAATACCATCGGGCAAACTCGTTATGGAATGTGCATTTGAATTGTAGTTGATCTCCTGAATAAATTTACCGGAAGCATCCAGCAAATGAACCATCCAGTCCTCCTCTATCCCACTCAAGGTAAAATGTCCTTTGGTTGGATTTGGATAGACATTGATATTTGATACTGAAAAATAATCCGGCTCTACAGACAGTATTATTCCATCCCACAACAGTTCGCGCCTTGGGCTCTCCAGGTCAGCAACACTTATCCATTTCTTTCGAAGAAATTCAGACACGCCTTTCATTTCTGCTTCGGTCAATGGGCGATCATAGAGAATCAGTTCACCTATTTTTCCTTCCCAATGCGTGTCTGTGTAATACACTTCCCTATCGGACGGCTCGGTCATCACTGTGCCGAGTATGCAAAACTCCATTGGATTGGCGGTTGCTAATGGGTCAACTATTTCCCCATTGAGGTACGTAGTGCCGTTGAGAGTACTTGCCGGCGCATCATCACTGTATAATTGTGTCTCATCTGTATGTTTCGGAATATTATCTGTCAATCCTTCAAAAGGAGCCCGTTTCGGAAAGGTGATTGGATTTTCTTCATAAGCCATCAGGATTGTTTGGTAATCTGTCTCCGCATTATTGATGCGTTGCAACCAAATCGTTGCAAAATCAGCGACACCTAATCCGTTTTGATGATTGGATCGAAAAGCAAACCAATTATTATCTGCCCAAGCATTTCCATTAGTAAAATTCCATCCATACAATGAGCTTGTCGGGGGTGGCGGAACATCGATCAAACCATCTCCATTTAAGTCCGCTGCATCCATTCGAATGATCATGCCGGAAAGTAAAGCCGGATCCATTGGATCAATAATATCTCTAATGACCTCAGCGGAAACAAAGTATGTTCCTGCAATGGATGGCGTAAAACTATCCCCCACATGTAAAGGATCACCACATTGATCCTGTTCATACCATTTATATTTCAAAGCAGGATTCGGATTGATGATACTGAGTAATGTATCATTCACAACTTCAACACTTGGCATCTCTGCTACTGTCACTGCAAATCCCTGGACATTGCTGCTCATTGATTCCGTGGATAGTTCAACAGCGGCAACATAAAAGTTACCACTTTCCTGTGGCTGAAAGGAGTCACCAATATTTAATATTTGCGAAGCTTGCTGATCAGGAAACCAATAATAATCATAATCACTATCCGGGGACTCAATTCTTACCTGACAACTTCCATCTTGAATCACCACGAGATCTTCTGCTACAAATGTTTTGGCGTAGTCTATGAATACGCTGTCCCTATAGGCCGTTGCGTTTCCATCTTTAATCGTGTACCGGTACAAACCAGCCCCTAAAGCTGAACGATTAGTTTGATCCCTTGCGGGAGACGCAGAAACATAAGCATCCTGATCACGCACACCAAATATTTCCAGCTCCTGAATTTGTGTGGCAATGTCACCATAGTTCTCATTGACAAACAAGCGATAGAACCGGTACGCCACATCGTTGTCAAATAAAAATCCTTTGCGTTGATAGCGGCTGGTAAATGTATGATCAGTTTGTTCATCCAATGTCAGCCAATCTACTCCATTCGATGATCCCTGAAACATCCAATTTCTCGGATCTCTTTCCGGCACATCATCTGCCGAAGTGATCGCATAATAGTTGACCACAACGGGAGATAGAAATGAGTAGCCTATATATGCATCTGTTGCAACAGCATGCAGCCACTTTGTAGAAAGACTATTGTCAAATGCATATTGAGGCAGGTGATCCCATGTGGTGCCACTGGACAAAATATTTGCAGTCGTGGTATCCGTCAGATCATGATTGAGCTTTTCTTCCCATTCAATACTATACGGTGAGCGACCGCCCTGAATATTCAAAAATATTTTTCCGGTTGGCGTATTTAATTCCGTTGGGAAAGAAGAATGGTCAGCCGTCAGCTCATTAACACTAAAATCAAGTAAAACCGAACGCTGAGCAACACACCCTAAGGCCGTTGTGATCCAAACTGTATACCAACCATCATCGACCACTGTGATGGAAGAAGTGGTTGAAGAAAAGTCAGACCACTGATAAGTCAATTCGTTTTCCGGATAATTTTCATCCATCACAGAGATTATCCAATTGCCATTTTCATAAGCTGTGCAGATCTGTGGATCTAGCAATAGCTGAGCATCCACTTCAACAAACTGCGTGATACCACAACCCAAAGCATCCACGATATCATAGCTATACATTCCGCTTGACAGGTCTTCCACAGGATTTGGCACAGGAACGGTTTGATAAAAAACCTGATAGGGTGAAAGTCCTTCGGAAATTTGAAATTCGATTTGGCCCGACGCATTTCCCGTGCAATCAGCATTCACAACTTGTGCCGTAGCGACCAGAGGATAAGTATCCACATCTGTTTGATTGATCGTCCATATTTTCCTTTGCAATGGCTTGGGATATATCTCCTCAAACTTAGGATCAAAGCGAACCATGGTATTGGTATCATGTACTTCAAAGATCAATTTATTTGATGCACACGCTCCGAATGTCAATTCAATTTGTTCGACATCCTGTGCAATAACTTTTCCATTAAGTATCCATCTTGACTTTTGTGTGTTTGGTTCAGGCTTGATAACATCCACTGAAAAAGAAACTGTTTCCTCTCCGGTGACCTCCATTAAACCGGGAGCAGGTTGAGGGTTTTCTATGACGTCTACATATTGATACAAATAGCAAATGATGCGTTGTCGGCATACATCACAAAGCACCTGGCCATAATCTTCACCAAATCCACCAGCGCCCATGATGCAACCTCTGGCGGTTGGTCGGTGACAACCAAAGTAATTGGTCATTGCTCCTTCAAAAGCACCAAACTTATCGAGGTATTCATCGGTATAGGGTGTTGGAATAGGAGTGCCTTCTTCGATCCAGAAACGCCATGGTATATTTTCCACATCCAATTCCCCGGAAGAATTCCCTGTTTCCCAGCATTGGCCGTTTGACCAACTTCCGCTGGCCGAATATTCATCCAACAAACCAGGCATTGTGTGCCCAAACTCATGCAGGAAAGTTTCCCATCCCATGCCGTACATTTTTCCATCGCCGACTCTGTTTTCTCTGACCAATCCGGCTCCTCCACCTCCTCCATGTTTCGTGGAAGAAAACCATGTAGCCCATCCATAATCTTCGGTTGCCCAAGGCAGAAATACTTTGTCACGCATGGCCTGAATCGTTCCGAATGTCCAACCATTTCCATCATCGGGTGCATCGGGCCACCAATACGTAAACAGGTTGAAAAAATTTCGGTATTGGGCGTAGGGTGGTTGTTCGGCCATATGACCCAACTCAAATGACAACAGCAAATCATTTCTGTAAAGCGAGGTGAAATCATCTTTATCACTAAAACTATTCCCTCTGTTTTGAATCACCCAGTTGATGCGATTATCTTTTGGACCGCTGTAGAGCATAGTATCTACCTCTTGGATGGCTAGCAGAGAATCAATATTCTGAGCAAAAAGGGATGTGAATGAGAAAATGGATACAATGCCCATGCTGAGCAGATATCGTGTGATTACATTATACTTCATGCTCTAAATTAGTTTTTATTTTCAGAATATTGACACATAGTCAAATTTACAATATAAAAACTCGGCATAGGAATTGCATAATGAACTTTTAGAAACTTGTTGTGGAAGTTAGCGTGTTATTAGTATGGGTTTGAATTAAAAAGGGGCGCAGCCATGCACCCCTTTTTAACTGTAGATCGATTAAAACTTCTTCCATCCTACTCCGTTCGTTGAACAGAAAATTTACCATTAAAATTAGTATCTCCAGGCCCACCCTGACCATTTCCGCCACCATAGAATACACCACTGATATTCCCGGTAACTGCGCCTCCTATCGGGCCAAATTCAGTAATACTTAAATTAAGCGTTGCCAAAAATACAACTTGGCCATTCGGCAAAGTTACTTTTGCGCCCCATGAACCTGCCGGACAATTCCCGCCATTCTGACATGCAAAATCAAACCTAAAAAACATACCGTCCGGTGAACCATCCGTTGCGTCAACATAGATCCGTTTCTCAACAGGAGAATAACTCGCCGTTGGATGATGAAAAATGTATTGTCCTTCAAAACCCTGAAAGTTTAAATTAAGGTAGGTATCAACTTCATCACAAGCTTTGAGTGTTCCGGCATCCATATTCTCGGCAACAACCAATTGTTTGGGCTCACTGTTTTTTAAAGTTTTTTGGTCATATACTGACACGCGCGCATTACCCGTTGCACAACTAACAAAATTGTGGTGGAAAGAACCATCTGAAGGATTAATTATAGATACATAGTGCTGGGCATGGTGCGTCACGATTGCCAGTCCTTTTTTGATTGGGAGGTCATTACAATCCAATCCAAAACCTGAAACGGAAGAAAGGAACTCCGATCCTGTAGAAAAAGCCATTGTAATCGCACCGCCATACGCATCATTTGTAAAAGGCCCAATATTTTTTGAATAAAGAACTGTCCCACAATCACCATAGACTTTCACTTCTACAATCTCATTGGCAGGCAAGTTTGCTTTAACCAATCCAAATTCATCTGAATTTTCACAAGCTGTTGTCATTCGATTGACAACTGTCACGCAAACTTTCATGTTCGCTAGTGGCGCACCACTTTCACCGACAAAATTAGCAGTCCACAAGACAGATTGATTCCACTCATCACAATTCCAAATTGTAAAGTGGCTTACTTGTGCTTCATACATTGTCCCATTGAACTGAGCAAATCCTTCTTGCTGCCATTCGCCAATTTCCTCATCAAAATACCACATTGGAATTTCCTGAGGTGCTCCTCCCCGCATCATCTCCGGAACATCAATTCTTAACGCTACCCTTTGTCCATCCTTTACCTTCAACTCCTCACCGGATGAAGTATGCATCTCCACTGCCATCATTCCGTAGCTCGCTAGCACACCTTGCTCTCCATTCAAATATCGTCCTTCAAGTCTTCCCGGCATTTTATCGGATAAATCAGGATCATCCCCATGGATGGTGTAGCCGTTAATATGAACTTCCCCGGTATAAGGCGTGCCATCTTCAAGGACAATCGCATCAGCTGGAAATACAAGCGATGAAGATGGATCAATTTCAATATGTCCGCCGGCGGAAGCAGAAAATGAACCCACTTCTTGATCTGTTAATAAAACTATTCTTGCATATTGTATTTTCCCTTCTGAAACATACAGTCTGCGCGATCCATTAAAGAATCCGAACTTACTCACTGTAAAGTAAGCACGTGCTGACATTTCAACGTCCTGGACAAAACAAGTGCCAAACATATCCGTCAAATATATCTGATCACCCAGTTGTACGACAGCCTCTACTACAGGAGCGCCATCTACCTCTATCACATGAATGAACAAAGATGAACTAACAATCTCCTCGGGTTGGTCAATTGGCAGATAATCGACGGGAAGGAGTTCAGAATTGACACAACTGAATCCTAATGTTAGTAAAAAACCAAAAAATAATAATTTGAATTTCATGTGTATAGGTTTTAAAAAGGTATGAGAATCATATCCTGTCTCCTCCACTTCTATCATTTGATAAGGACAATCTAACCAAATACGAAATGACATCCAATCAAATGCATAGATGATTCATTGTTTGACCACTGACCGACATTTTTATCCTATAAACACTTTACTACCAT
>JBBKXT010000316.1:0-5854 GCA_037969625.1 Saprospiraceae bacterium | reverse complement strand
ACAATAAACTGATCTGTATCTCCAAATCGTTCTTCAAAAATGATGGTCTTACCTTTATGCATCTTGTCGAGCATCGCCTGATCCGCATGACGAATAGTAATGAGTTCAAGGTCATCCTGAATAGATAACTCGTAGCGTTCCTCTAAGGTTGTACGCAGTTTATCCAGCTTTTCCTGTTCATGACGTACGCACAATAAAAAACTCATGGCAGTATTGCGCATACTGTTGACTTTAATGCGTAGAGAGGAGACGACACCAAAGATTTCACTGAGCTGTCCTTCGGCAACAAAAGAGAAATCGCGGGTAGCAATCTGAATTAATGATTGATTTTTTTCAATCACCACAATGGGTGGTAGTTTGACAGCTGTTGTATTGCTTATTTTAGTCCCGGGATGCGTGGGATGATCAAACGAACGAACATACAAGGGTATATTTTTATTCTGCAGTGGTTTGATCGTCTTTTGATGAATTACTTTGGCACCATAGTAGGTCATCTCCAATGCTTCACGATACGTGATTTCATCCAATCGCGTGACTTCATCAAAATGCTTTGGGTCACCGGTCATGATGCCGGGCACATCCTTCCAGAAAGTAACGGAAACGGCATCGAGACAATGTGCTAAAACAGCAGCTGTGTAATCAGAGCCTTCACGTCCCAAGGTGCTGCTTTCAAGATAGACCGTGGAACCAATAAATCCTTGTGTTATAATTATTTTATTTTGCTTTAAAACAGGAAGAAGGAGTTTTTTTACAGCCTGCTCCGTATGTTCCCAGAGAATTCGGGCCTCGCGATAATCGCTATCGGTAATAATAAAACTTCTGGCGTCCATCCACTCATGAATAATTTCTTGAGTGGATAGATATGCACTTACAATTTTCGTGGATGCCAACTCACCAAACACAATAATTTGATCGTAGTGATAATTATAATCCGGATGTGGATCTTCCTCCAAAATCCAGTTTAACTCCACCCATAAATCATGAAGATCGACCAACAGATCTTCTACCTGACCGGGCATCAAACTTTCTACAATCTCTTTATGAAAATTTTGCAAAGAAGTGAAGAGTGCAGGTAGGTTTTCCGGATGGTGATAATGGGCATCAATTAATTCTTCCAGTGCATTGGTTGTTTTTCCCATTGCAGAGATCACCACAACCAACGGCTGTCCTGCTGCCTCACGCAATCGGTCCGCTACATTTCTAATGGCCCCGGCATCTTTTACGGATGCACCTCCAAACTTATACACCTCCACAGATGCCATGAATTTTAATTTGACTCAAAAGTACATAAGGATGATGCATTCTTCCAATTAAACCGTGCATTAAAATAAATACAATGGTGATGAGCAGTGTGGCAAACTTGCAGGGCCGCCTGTGAGAAGCGAGTATGCCACACTTGTTTTAAACGCCGAAATGCATGAAGGCAATCAGCGCCGCTCAAACAGAATTATTTAGAAATGTTGTCTTACTTTGAGCTCCATAAAACCACTTTTTATATGCTCAACAGGTTAAAATCCATCGCCGTCTACTGTGGTTCTGCAAAAGGCGCTAATATTCAATACGAAACAGATGCTATTGCCTTATGCAAGCTATTTCTCCAACATAAGATAAGGCTAATCAATGGCGGAGGAAGTATCGGCCTAATGGGGATTATGGCGGATACCATGATGCAGGGAGGCGGAGAAGCCGTCGGTATTATTCCGGTTGCCCTCAAAGAAAAAGAAGTAGCTCATCTCGGGATGACCGAACTGATCGTAACACCCGATATGCACAGCCGGAAACTTGCCATGGTCAATATGTCGGATGCATTTATTGCACTTCCTGGTGGCTTTGGAACGATGGATGAAGTCTTTGAGACCCTCACGTGGGCACAACTTCATCTCCATCATAAGCCTATCATCTTATACAATCCAAATGGATATTACGATGCCTTAATACAGCAAGCAGATCATATGGTGAAAGAAGGGTTTTTATTTGCCCCATCGAGGTCATTGCTGATGGTTACGGATGATTTGGAAGCGTTGATCCCGATGCTTAGTACTTTTAAATCCCCAACGGCAGAAAAGTGGCTTAAGAAGGATTAAGCGGTTGTCCGGCTACTTTCTTAAAGGTGTATTTGACGATCAAGCGTTCCGTCTTTTGCTTGATTTTTCGTTCAAGGACACGATCGTAATCATTGAGTTGATACTGGAATCTCAGCGAAAGAAAATCTTTATGGATTGCAACCACTTGTAGCAAGTAGGATTCAGGAGCTATATCTTTTTCGTAGGCATGCATCAAGTCTATTAAATGGTTTTCCATCTCCTCAATCGATTCAAATTCTCCGGTATGCACTTCAAACTCAATAACTGTTTTCTTGATTGGCCTTTTAGAGTAGTTGATCGTCTCACTAGTGAAAACTTTGCTGTTGGGCAAAAAGACAATATCATCCTCTTCATTTACGAGAGCTGTTTTTGAAATATTTATATCAATGATTCTGCCTCGAATCGTTCCGATTTTGACCTGATCATCGATCTGTATCTCATTGCTGAAACTGATCAGAATACCACTGATGATATCCGCAACAAAATCTTTTAGCAGAATCGCGATGGCTGCTGCACCAATCGATAAGCTAGTCAACATCTCGCCAACTCGAACACCGAAAAGGGAAACCAAAGAAATCAGCACATAAACGAAAATAAACAATACGAAGATATTGTTCAGACCTACCGTGACATTGTCCTTTTTATCAAATGGTAAGTGTTTACGACGACGATAACCGATCGCCAGAAAGCGCAGAACCAGACTAAAAGCAAAAAAAACGATAAAAAAGTGTAGGATGATTTTCATCGTAGTGTCAAAACCCCAGGTAGTCGGCAACCAACTTTCACTCTGCGTAAAAGCGAAAAATAAAGTGCCTAGCAAGACGACATCCATCGCCGTTTTAAAAAGATAGCGACCCGGTATACGTAGATTACGTGTTTCTCTCAACTCTTTTAGTGGTTTTGCCTGTTCTACAAAACAGATTGTTCGTGGAAATGTTTGAGATAATCTAAATTAGACAATCTTCACTAAAAATTTATTTTTCTTTCCATTTTCAATCATCATAAAAGCCCTGTGCATCAAATGACTTGTATCCAGTGTGGCATTGATATCACTCATTTTGTCCTTATTGACACCCACCGCATTTGACTGAATGGCACGCCTCGCATCGCTCTTAGAACTCACGATCGTTGTGTGTAAAGATAGAAGGTCAATAAGCGTGGGAAGCTCAGTGAATGTTGCGCGAGGTACTTCAAACGATGGAATTTCCTGTGCCACCAATGCCAAATCCGCTATGCTCAGACTCATCAGTTGCTCCTTGCTGGCTTTGGCATTAAACAAAATATCGGACACATTCTTTGCACTTTCAAAAGCCTCCTGTCCATGAATCCGAGTAGTAATTTCTTCGCCAAGTATCGCTTTCAAAGCATTTGGATTGGTTTTATTTTCTTTGTCCAAACCTTCAATTTCTTCCTGGGTTTTTAAAGAAAAATATCTAAACAACTTTGGGATATCCCGATCATCTACATTCAACCAAAACTGGTAGAACTTATACGTAGAGGTCATCGCCGGATCCAACCATATATTTCCTTCTTCCGATTTTCCGAATTTCTTCCCATCTGATTTCGTGAGCAGTGGAGTTGTAAGGGCAAAAGATTCACTCTCCTCCACATTGCGTCGGATGAATTCCGTGCCGGAAGTTATATTGCCCCATTGATCCGAACCACCCATTTGCAAAACACAGCCATATTCTCGGTACAGACAAAGGAAATCATACGCTTGCAGTAACTGATAACTAAACTCCGTGTAGGACATGCCGGTTTCAACGCGTCTTTTGACAGATTCCTTAGACATCATATAATTGATCGTCAGGTGTTTTCCGACATCGCGTAAAAAGGTCAGCGCATTCATATTCTTGTAGAAATCAAGATTATTGATCAGCAAGGCGCCATTGTCTTTCGACTCAAAATCAATCAATTTCTTAATTTGGCTAACCTGATGAGCCAGATTTCGATCCAACTCCTCGAAAGTCTTTAATTCTCGTTCGGCATCTTTTCCGGAGGGATCTCCAATTCTGCCCGTAGCACCACCCATCAGGACCACCGGCTTGTGTCCACAACGCTGGAATAGCGTCAACAGCATCACCTGTACATAATTACCTAAGGTCAGTGAAGGTGCCGTAGGATCGAAACCAATGTATCCTACGACCATTCCGCTATTCAATTTATCCTCAATACCCGGCGTTTGATCCTGTATCATCCCTCGCCATTTCAACTCTTCAATAAAAGACTTTGTCATCCGTTTAGCTGTAATTGTGAACTTTGTAAGGGCAAAAATGGAAATTTGCGGCCATATTTGCGTTTACAAAAGCATGAAATGTTTGAAACCACTAGTTTTTAGTATGGGTAAAGGGGCAGAAAAGGCGGAAAAGGCAGAAAGCAATTTAATTACGAATTGGAAGGTTTAAGGTTGAACGTGTAAGGTTTAATATAAATGCTCAAGAATCGCGCGTCGCGCATCAAAAAATCGCGCATCGAAAAATCTCAGGTCTCTTTAAATATGAAATACGAACCATGGATAGCTAAAAGACTCATGACCTCCGGCGGAGGAGGCTTCACCCGTGTGATCCTCTGGATCGCTACCGGTGCGGTCGGTCTATCCATCGCAGTGATGATTGTTTCATTGGGGATGATGACCGGATTCAAACAAGAGATCACGAAAAAGATGTTTGGGTTCTGGGGACATATTCATATTTCTGATCCACGTTCCATTCGATCCTATGAAGCATTACCTTTTGAGTATGATGAGGTATTGGTCGCATCGTTGGAGTCAATCGAACAAGTTTACTCAACAGAAAATGTGGACGAAGGAACTGGGAAGCAAGTAGCTTCACTAGGTGGAGTAGGGCATGTGCAATCTTATATCTATCTACCAGGCATCATCACACACGACAAACAAATGGAGGGTATCGTCCTCAAAGGAATCGGTGATGATTACGACTGGGAATCAATCAATCTGTATAATGAATCCGGTGGACAGTGGGATTCGCTGGCTGTTGACGAACTGATTATTTCCCAAGTCACAGCCGATCGTTTGCGGTTGAAACCGGAGGATAAAATGATTCTCCATTTTGTACGTGAAGGCAGACAATTGCAACGGCGGTTTACCATCAAGGGAATTTATAAAACGGGTTTAGAAGAAAGTGATTCGAAATTTGCACTTGCTTCTATCAGCAGAGTAAGAGAAGTCCTTGGATGGAATGAAAATCAAATCAGTGGTCTTGAAATTGCTATTGATCATATCGATGACTTAGCCTTGATCACTGAATTTGTCTATCGCAATGAGATCCCACCACATCTTTATGCTGAAAATATTCGTGAAAAATTTCCGAGTCTTTTTGAATGGCTGGAACTGCAGGATATCAATACAGTGGTGATTATTGGGTTGATGTTAGCGGTGGCGATTATCAATATGATCACAGCACTACTCATTTTAATTTTGGAGCGAACACAGATGATCGGGATTCTCAAGAGTATTGGGGCACGGGATGTTTCGATCCGACAGGTCTTTCTTTGGTTTGCTATATTTATAACGATCACAGGGATTGTTATTGGTAATATTCTTGGATTGGGATTGGCGTTTTTGCAGGACAAGTATCATTTTATCAAATTGGATGAAGCGGATTATTATCTTGATTATGCGCCGGTGACCGTTTTGCCATGGCATTTGTTGGTCGTTAATATTGGAGCACTAATCATCATTGCGCTTTGCTTGATTGCGCCTTCATTTTTGGTGAGTAAGATTAATCCGATTAAGACGATTCATTTTCAGT
>JBBKXT010000315.1:0-4696 GCA_037969625.1 Saprospiraceae bacterium | reverse complement strand
CTACAAGCCATTGTTTTTCAGGATCCTCGATCAATCCTTCACTGAGACGAGTGTCTTCAATGGGGGTGGTCGCCAGATGGCTCTTGGGTCCTTTGTCGAAGAGTCTGCGCCGCAAGGACACCATCAGGTATGCTTTTCCTGAGGTAGGAACCGTCAGTCGGGCTCTATTGTTCCAAAACGCCAAAAACAAGTCTTGAATGCAATCTTTAACCTTGCCCTCGTCCTGACACAGCATCATACCATAAGCATATAACCAATCCACATGGTGATTATACAAGGCCTCCAGGGCTTCGCGATTTCCGGCTTTAAGGTTTTCCCAGTGTTTTGTTTCTTCCATTCAGGGTGCTTCTCCATAACGGTCAGGAGGCTAACGATGATCGCCCGGCTTCTCGTATATTGGTTTTGTCAGCATAATGACCATCTGTACTATTGGTAAAGATAGGGTGAATCAATTCTTTGACACGGCAATAGGTCAGATGTTTAATTCGCCATTAGGTGTTTTTGACTCGTTGGGCTTTGCACAATACTCAGCGAACTTGGCAACTGACATGATTTGGCTATGTCAGACCCTGGTTATGCCATAACTTGAGAATTCCTCACCCGAATGCATCAATCTCTTTAAAAAATTTATTTGCAATGAAATTCTTTTGCTCAATTCTGCTTACCCTGTTTTTCGCGATTTCATTATTTGCTCAACCATACAGAACATCCTGGCCGATGATCAACGGAGATCCTGCTCGGACATCAAATGCGCAAATTGATATTTCCTTTCCTTTGGAAAAAGCAGATGTCTTTCCTTTCGGATTCTCCAGGGCACATGGCACTATATTATCTGAAGACAAAATCTTTTTCAGTACCCGAGATGAAATAAATTCGATTCATGGCGTAGACCTCTTTTCTGGTGATTCGCTGTGGACATTTGAAGTTCCCGGCACTGGCGGAGGTATCCAGTTTACGCCCGCTGTAGCCCATGGTGTTGTGCTTGCCGGAGGGCAGGTTGGATTAGGGCTTTATGGATTGGACGCTAACACAGGAGATGTGCTTTGGCTGGCCGAAATTGGTAGTTTATACGGTAGGTCGCCAGCGATATTTGATAGTCTTGTTTACATTTCGTCCGTTTCAGGCTTGCGATGTTTCGATATTCTAACCGGTGAAGAGCGTTGGTCACATGAGGGCTCTACGCGCACATTTACACCTGTTGTTGATAGCCTAAACGTTTACTTTATCTCCGATGAAATCGTATATGCAAAAGACCGGATGACTGGCGAAGAACGATGGTCAACGCCCGGACTATCTACTGGATTCTACAACGCTTTAGCTCTGGATACGTCGAATGTCTTCATCAGTTACAACGACACCCTTTCTGCTTTGAATGTGCAAACCGGTGAGGTGTTATGGCAAACCAGCTTAGATACGATTGAAAAGTCTTCCGCAAAGATCGCATTGACAGACACCCTGCTCATCCTGCGAAGTGATGTAGAGCATACCGGTGAAAACCATTATTATATTGTCGAAAAAGCTACTGGTAATATTCTCAACACGTATTCGAAGGGCACTTTTAGCAATAGTGCACCAACGGTTATCAATAATTATCTGGTGGATTGCAGTTATGATCAAATTACATTTCTGGATATAATGACCGGTGATAGCATTTATAGTTTGCGCGATTTAAATTTTGGCAAATACCCAAGTCAGGTCGTCGCCGCCAAGGATAGAATCGTAATCATTGCCGAGGGACAAAAAGTTGTGGTTCTAAAAAGCCGTCCCACAAGTATAAACAATTACACTGCAGACTTTAGCGCCGAAATCATTCCCAATCCCGCACGTTCGAATATTGAAGTAATCCTTGATTTACTAAATGCATCAGCTGTCCGTTTAAACATTGTCTCGATAAACGGACAACTTGTAGGTCAGTACAACATGGGTTTTCTGTATGAAGGGGCGCATCGAATTCCCATTTCATTGGAATCGCATTCGTCAGGACTTTATTTTGTGCAGATTCATACGGAACAGGGCATCGTAGCCAAAAAACTGTTCGTCGAATAATCAAACTATTGGGTTGGTTTTTATTCCCATCATGGAGCGGGAGCTATGGCGTGTTTTTAGAGGGTTAAGCCAACTCGACAAAGTACATGAGTACTTCACCTTTGCCTTTGGCCTGAACCTTGCCGCGTGAAACAAACGTAAATCGTGGATCATCTTTGATAATCCCATAGGTGGCTTCCGAAATATTAACTTGTCCGACCTCCCCGCTCGTTTCCATTCGGCTGGCGATATTGACAGCATCACCCCAGATGTCGTACTGAAACTTTTTAACGCCAACGATGCCGGCAACGACAGGTCCTGTGTTGATTCCAAGCCGCATTTCAAAGGCAGGAAGATTTTCTGTATCTCTTTCGGCTTTGCGTTTTGCAATGACTTTTTGCATTTCCAATCCGGCCATCACGACATCTGCCGCTTTGGCTGTATTGTCCTTTGGAATGGAACCCGCAGCCATATAAGCATCGCCGATCGTTTTAATTTTTTCAAGATTAAATTCCATCATAATCTGGTCAAAGGCTTTAAAGCAATAATTAATTTCTTCCACCAATTCTGTTGGGGAAAGTTGTTCCGAAATCGAGGTAAACCCTTTGAAGTCTGAAAAAAGAATTGTGGCGGCTTCAAAATGTTGGGCTTCAGATTTACCATTAAGTTTTAGCTCTTCGGCAACTTCAGCAGGGAGGATGTTTAACAGCAATGCTTCCGAAATATCTTTTTCTGATTGAATAGCACTTCGTGATTTTCGTACATACTGTAGTCTTGTCCAGATGCCAATGGCACCTATCAACAAGGCTATTCCAATATAAAGAAACCGATTACGGGCATTGGCAACGAGCTCTGTTTTTAAGGTGGCATCAAGATTGTCAAGTTCAAGGGTTTGGATTTGTCGAGCCTTTTTTTCGGACTCAAATTTTTCCTTCATTTCTGCTACAGCCCTCACCCTTTCTTCGTTTAATAATTCACTGTTCAACTCGACGTAATTTCTAAGATATAAGAGGGCCTTTTCATAGTCACTCAAATCTTCAAAAAGAGTGGCTTTTGAGAATTCCACATACGAGCGATACTCTAAATTTCCCAGTGTATCCGCAAGCGCATAAACTGAGTCTAACCGGATGAGTGCTTCATTGTAATTTTTCCGTTCGATATCAACACTGGCAAGATTGATAAGCAGGCTCATATAGGTGTCCTGATCGCCGCTTCCTCTGGCATTATTTGCTGCCAGATCTAAAAAATAAAAAGCGCTGTCAAGATCCTCGGTTATTCCTTTAATACTGCCAAGGTTAATGAGCGCTTTTTCAATATGCTTTTCATTTTTATCCAATAGTGCCTCCTGATACACTTGATGAAACAGGGTGGTTGATTCTTCCCCAAAATCTCTGTATGCATATGAAATCGCGAGATTGCTCAACACCGAAAACCTACTATCTTTTTCGGTCCAGGATGGATTCCAATATTTAAAAAATAACTGCCCGATTGAATCCACACGGTTTAGGTCTTCCAAGGACAAATAAATATTGGTTAACCCGGCAAAAATGCTCATTAAAATCAAACTGTCGCAATGGGAATTAAAGGACTGACTTGCCCAGTAGAGTCTCTGCAGGGCGGCTTCGGGGCGACTCAAATTGTCGAGATAGACAGATTGTGAAATCCGTGTTTCAATCTGCTTACACACATTGTTAGCACGTCCGTAGATTTGAAAAACAGAATCCGCCAGTTCTACTTTTGATTCATAATCTACGGTTTGATCATACTTTATAATCAGATGGATACTATCTGCCCATGTGATGTCATCCGCTTGCGGTGTTTGGCACCAGCCTATTAAAGGACACATCACTAGCAAACCATGAAGAAACAATCTATTCCAAAAGGGGGTGTATTTCATACAAAACATAAAGTAGGTACGGAATACGCCAATCGGCTTCTTCTCTCGTCACGAATGCATAAAAGGTTAATACTTGTCATCCTCTGACTTACCTTTTGTAAAGACCCATTTCCCGGTGCTTTTTGTTTTCTTTTTTACTTCATAGGAGACCACCCAATTAGTCGTTCTATTGTCTTCTCCAACATTTACAATGTAATAGGAAATCATCGCCGTGGGCGTTGTGCTTTCGGATACTTCCACGTCCAGTGTGTCTGTGAGGTGGGTGTCAATCGATACGCCGGATGCTGAAAGTGCCGCATTGGTAATGGTAAATGCAAGCACCTCGTTGCCTAGCCAGCCTCCCAGATGAATGCCTACACATGGGTCTGGCGCACCTGTTTTCGCAATATTTACATCTCCTGTTGGGATTAAAACAAGTTTCTTGTACTGTTCTTCGGTTAGTTCAATAAGGTTTGAGAATGCCATTTTGGGGTAAGTTTAAATTAAAAAATTTTTGACGTGTCCTGCGAAAGATAAGCTTTACAAAACAAAAATCAAAACCCTGTCCTTAATATGACTTCTATAGTTTTCCATTACACCTCGCTTTATTCTCTGGCTTTTTCAAAAGTGTGAAAATATTTTTTCAGATGAAATGAGTACAAAACCTTCTTGTGTTTGTCTTGTAGTTGAAATCTAATTTTAAACTTTAAAAACACAAACACTATGAACAGATCACTCATCAAATCATTTGGCGTATTTGCTTTAATCGCATTTGCTTCCTTTTTCACTTCCTGT
>JBBKXT010000314.1:0-8650 GCA_037969625.1 Saprospiraceae bacterium | reverse complement strand
ACTTTATTTGTTTGCTTTGCGTGTACATATATAAGGTCTCCATACAGCGAACTAGTATTCTCTGCTTGCATCCGACCGACTACCTGGCTCACCACATCGCTTGCCACATAAAAATCATCCGAATTTAAAACACCAATTATGTCACCGGTGGCCAGACCTATACCTTTGTTCATCGCATCATAAATCCCCAAGTCCTTCTCAGAAATTATTTTGGAGACATGCGGGTACTCACTGACTATAGCAAGCGTACTATCCGTAGAACGACCATCAACAATGATGTGCTCGATGTTGGGATAATCCTGAGAAACAATAGCCTCCAAAGTATCACGGATTGTTTCACCACTATTGTAAGTGGCGGTGATGATCGTGACTAAAGGTACTTGTTTTGACGAGGATAAATTCATTTACTTAGCTCATCGTTTTTCGCTCAATGATGATATTCTCTAAAACCAACATATCCATATTCGTTCGCCGAAAGCAATCAAGGGCTTCCAAAGGCGAATTGACAATGGGTTCGTTTTCGTTAAAAGAAGTATTCAATAAAACCGGCACGCCGGATTTCCTATAGAAAGCCTCAATCAATTTGTAGTACCTTGGATTCACATCCTTCTCCACCGTTTGTAAGCGTCCGGTTCCATCGACATGGGTGACTGCAGGTAGTAAGCTTTGTTTCTCTTTCCGAATAGGAAAAACTTTTTCCATAAAAGGAACCGAATCATTTACTTCAAAATATTCATTGACGTATTCCTTCAAAATGGAAGGAGCAAAAGGTCTGAAACTTTCTCTTCGTTTTACTTTTGCATTGAGCAGTTCCTTCGCATCTTGTCTTCGTGGATCAGCGAGTATAGATCTGGCCCCTAAAGCTCTTGGTCCAAACTCCGCCCTTCCATTAAACCAACCGACGACGCCACCATTGATCAGGCTATCCGATACGATCTCGAAAAGTTCATCATCTGCATACTGAACAAAATTTACTTTTTCTCCTTTCAACAGATTCGCTATCGCTGCATTCGAAAAGTGACTTCCTGTATACGCACTTCGAATCGATGGTTTCCTTTTATTGCTTAATGTCTGATGATGCACATACATAGCCGCCCCCATTGAAATACCGGCATCGTGTCCTGCACTTGGAATATACACTTCTTTAAATGGTGTGTTTCTTGTAATCTTTCCATTCGCCACTGAATTCTGAGCAACACCACCTGCAAGACATAATGTAGTAGTGTTTGTTTTTTTATGAAGTCCTTCCAGTAGATGAAAAATAATTTCTTCCGTATACCGCTGAACAGAAGCAGCAATATCTCTATGGAATTGGGAAAGCTCTTCATCCTTACTTCTAACAGGGCCGAATAAATCAGCAAGCTTCTCGCTATAAAGTTGATCCACCTTTGGAATATGGTCATCCCCATAAGAAATAACATTTCCTTGGGTCACACTAAAATAAGAAAGGTCAAGTTGAAACAAACCATCCGCTGTTAACTTAACTACGTTTTTTAGTTTGTCGGTATATAGTGGCTTGCCGTAAGGTGCCAGCCCCATGATTTTATACTCATCGCCATAGTGTGGAAAACCAAGGTACTGGGTAAAGGCAGAATAAAACACACCAATCGAATGTGGAAAATCAATGGAAGTCAATTCCGTAATTTTTGTTCCATTACCTTGGCCTAACATCGTGGTCGTAAAGTCACCACTTCCATCAATCGATAGCAAGGCAGCCTCCTCAAATGGAGAGGCATAAAATGCTGAAGCTAAATGTGCGTGATGATGTTCAACATGATGAATTTTCTCTTTGATCTTATCTTCACTTATTCCCGGATAAAGTTTTACAAACTCATGCGAAAGTGACGCTACTTTTTTTGCATTGAGAAAACGGTTCTGAATAGCCCGTAATCCAATTTGTGGGTGTGATGCAGCAAAGACTATTTTTTTAAATAATTTAGCCTTCGGATCTCTACCGATGGCAATATGAGCTACATCGTCTATGCTAATATTCGCATCCTTCAAACAAAACTTAATAGCTTCTGAAGGAAATCCGGCCCAGTGTTTTACTCTTCTAAAACGTTCCTCTTCGCTGGCAGCGATCATCACCCCGTCTTTAAACAGAGCCGCTGAAGAATCGGCATGATAGGCATTAAGCCCTAGTATGTACATTCGTAAAAATTGTATTCAGTTGTAAAAATAGTCTGTGTTCGTGGTGCTTGGAGTCTTAATGATTAGCCTTGATAATAAGATTTGCAAATCCTGGAATGTCTTTTGAATCATTTACCCTAACCATATTATGTTCTGGAAGATAAACAGAAAACCCAAGGTCATTAAAAGTCGTAAATATTTGATGCTTCGTTTCTTCTCGAACCTCAATCAAATATTTGGTGTTTTGATTAATGTACTCGCTATTGAAAAAAACTCGATCCTCTGCTCCTTCTACATCAACCTTAACGAAGTCGGGCACCCCATAAGTCCGAATTAGTTTTTCCAAAGTAATTGTAGGCACTTTCTCAGATTTCCCCTGAAAGTGTGAACCTGCATATTCCTTAAAAAGCGTACCCATTCGACCACCCGTCACCGTGTCTTTAAAAAATTCTGCAACACCTTCTTCATCTGAAACAGCGGCATGGATCGTTGTCACATTACTTAAATTGTTTTTGAGCACATTATGAGAAAGAAATTTCAAATTGTCCGAATCAGGTTCCACGCAAATAAGCTTGCCTGAGTTACCGAGTTTATCCGCAATCAGAAGGCTGTACTGACCTATATTACTCCCTATTTCAAAAACGAGAGATCCTTTATCAATCATATTTAGGATAATGAGGCTAAGCTCCTTTTCATACGTTATCTCCGATTGAAATAAAAATCCAAGATGTTGGCTTCTGTTATAATATAATCTAAGTGCCGATCCACTTATTGGTTTATCAACCATCCGATTCCCCAACAATTTTCGCAACACAGGGGCAACCATAGGATAAAGTGTTTCCTTAATAAAACTCATTTAGTATCGAGCTTTTCAATATGAACATTATATTTCTCTTGTAGTACTTTCAGAATGGTCTGATTTTCCTTTTTCGCCCACCATTCTATTTGCAATATTTTGGCATCCACCAGAAACCTGTACCAAAAGCCCTGAAGGAAATGCCAAACAAGCCCTTTTCGTCCATCCAGGAAACCAAGTTTTATCCAGTACCTGAATTGAAAATAAAGGAATGCTCTCAAGAAGAGTGGCAACTTATTGTAAAAGTTATTTTTATACCATCGCTTTGCTGTTGCATGTTTAGCGCTGTTTGGGTCATTGCTATTTTCTGATTCATTCAAGAAATTGTACTTCTGGTTTAGAAAATCAATGGCTTCTCTGGTAGCATAGGCGTTGTGTTTATCCGTCCACCAGGTCAGTGAATTCAAATTATCATCAATCAGGTCATGTTTAAACTCTATAGCTCTTCCCCTTTTAAGCACCATATGCTCATCCATCCACCGTTGTTCAATTTGAGCTGATCCCGTTCTCCATATGCGCAATAACTTTATGGGGTAATATCCTCCGTATTTTATCCATTGGCCCATGAAGTGTACTTGTCTTTTCAAAACTACTCCACAAGTATCCTGATCTTGTATGGGTAACTTCTCCTTTATCTCATTTCTAAGTTCATCCGTAATGTATTCGTCAGCATCCATCCGCATCACCCATTCTGATTGAATATTTGCATGTTCAATCGCCCATTGAAATTGTTGCGCATGATTGACAAAAGGATGTTGTAATACTTCGGCGTTTAATGCTTGGGCTAAGGATACTGTATGATCTGTAGAGTAAGAATCTACCACAATGACCTTTTGAGCCACAGTACGCACACTTAAAATGGCACGTTCTATATGCAGTGCTTCATTGTAGGTGAGGATGATCACTGTGAGGTCTTTCTTATTCGTATTGACAGTCATTATTTATTCAATCGTCTGTTCTGCTTTAAGTAAAATTCAACGAAGACTTTGCCATAATTTTTTCTAAATATTCCCAAGAAATATATAACGATGCGCTGAGCCTCATGTCTTTCCTCTGTTCTGGTGCTGTCCTTTGCACAGAACAAGACTCCACATGGATACTTTTGTTTGTGGCATGTCATGCACTTTGAATTGTTCTGGAAAAATGAATTTTTATTGCTGGTGAAAATGCTTGTTGCAATATCTGATGCCAATTAATCGAGTTTTGATAATTGTTCACCATACATAGTCACATATTTATTAACAAGTTCTGTACGTTGAAAATCGCGAATTATACATGACGAGGCATTTCTTCTGATTGCAGCAAGCTCTTCTTTCTCTGCCCAGGCTTTGCGTAGTATTCTTCTCCATTCTGCTGCTTGAAGTGTTGCTACCCAGCCTAGTTTGTTTTCTACAACATACTCCTTTAAACCAACATTATCGGAAATAAGTACAGCCGTACCCTGACTCAATGCCTCCAGTATGACATTTCCATAATTTTCATTGATGGAAGGTAAAAGTAATATATCGGAAGTGGCCAGCTTTAACCACTTACGATCATCATATACCGGACCACTCCATGTAATGGATGTGTTCGTCAAAGCTTTCTGTTTCATTGCTTCTACATAGGTTGGATCGCCATCACCAATAAACTCAAGTGTGAAGGGTATATTAAAATCATTCAATACAACATCGAGTAAAAACGCTATATTTTTTTTAGGATCAATTCTTCCGAGGTACACCAGATGCAAACTATCCAGATCCGGATTCTTTATCACCATCTGTGGTTTTAATTCTAAGAGATTGGGAATCAAATAAAGCCTGGGATTTTTAAGATAAGCGTTTACATCTTCTGCTTCCTGTTGAGAAGTAACATGTAGTTTGCACTGTTTCATTAAGTTTTTACCGAATACCCTATGAACCCAACGTTTAATCAATGATTTTTGATGGTTGAAGGTGTACTTTGTGATTGAACCCCGCGGTGAAAGTACTGGCCGAACTCCTCGGAGCAAACAAATGAAAACAGCAGGCATAATCACAAGATTCCACCATGAGTGAAGATGTATTGCATCATACGATTTGGCAGATTTCCATAAGGTCCAAAGTAATCCCGGGGTAAAGTTTGAATGATCTCCAGTCCATCGATTGAAATATACAACCTCGACTCCGTTTATTTCATGGATTGTCCCTGTTTTAACATTTAACCGTTCTTTCCCATTCGCATTGGTAGTAAGTACTCTAACCGAATGTCCTTCACCAACCATCGCTTCATTTAGAGAAGCAACAGATCTTATAGGGCCGCCATAATGATAGGCCGGTATGTAGGAAGGGACAATAACCAGGTAATTCAAGATTAGCTATTTTACTGCTGAGAATAAGGACATAAAATTGGCTACCCAATATTCAGGTGCCCCACGAAGTGCCAATTTCGCTGATCTGTCACCCATTTTTGTTCTTGTCTTTTCACTTAATCGAAAGAAACAAATTAATGCATTCTTTAAGCTTTCCTCATGCTGGCTTTGAAATTTAAGTCCATTATAATTATGAATTAGAAAACGCTCACCACTATTTACTGTATCGGATAATAACAAAGGCATACCCGCTGCAGCAAACTCCTGAACCACAACCCCCCACGGTTCATCAATACTTGGCAATATAAATCCACCTGCATCCGCTACAAATTCGCTCAATACAATAGGTTGCATAAATTCGTAAACCTCCACATGACCTGTAGATTTTATCATACTTTTTAAACTTCCATTTCCAATTAATTTCAACTTCCAGCCATTTCGTTCCTCCTCAGACAAACCGCAAAAAACATCATAAAGAAGATCAACTCCTTTAACTTTTTCAAACCTACCGACGTAAACTATATATTTTTCTTTTGGTATTTTCCTTTCCTTTTGAAATTTTTCAATATCCGCTGCATACAGTCCAGTTAGAATTTTATCATACGAATACCCTAATCGTTTGGCAAAATGATATTGGCGGTGTCCTGCCACCCACATATGAGAATAATACGGCTTAATCACAAGGCTAGAAAGCAGACACGCCAGTCGTTGCCTAAGTGTGCCTCGCCATATGTTATCCAGGCCACATATGACAATAGCTCCCTTTCGTTTCAACTTTCGTGAAATTCTTTTATAGTCTGAATCCATCCATCCGGAGACATAGACAATGTCAGGATTAAAATTCTCCACTAATTGCATCAAATTCACCCTCGTCAATGAACTCTTATCTATCAATTCTATGCCGGTTAATGAATGCTCAAAGGGAGCCTTATTAGAATTTGGCCATTGTACCAGAAGAATTTCGCATTGTGCTTCCTCCTTTAATTGTTGCACACAATTTGAAAAATATCCTGCTAATTCAGAACATAAAAACAATACTTTCATCGCCCGTGGAGTTTTCTATACGCTCCATAATAGGATTCTTTCATGGTCCTAAGTGAAAATCTTTCGACATTCTTTGAACCCTCTTCTATGATCGTTGTTCTGTAAGTTCGATCATCTATTAATTTTTCAATGGCTTGTCTGATCTCATCCGTATTTAAAGGATCATTCAAATAGTGGACTCCTTGTCCCGCAACCTCAGGTATGGCAGTCAGCTTTGAAGTAATTACAGGTCGCCTCATTGCTTGGGCTTCAATGATTGGCAACCCAAAACCTTCGTGTAGACTCGCAAATACGACAATATCTGACTGCTCATATAAACACTTCAATGCCCTATCAGAAACATCTAAATGGTGTTCGAATTTAATCTTGGAAACTTTAAGTTTTTCAGTTTGCTCCAGGCTAAGCGGTCCTACAATGCTCAACGTAACATCCATTCCCGTTACAGCATCAATCACTGATTCAAGGTTTTTATGAACCGCGGTTCCTACCTGAAGTATGCGAATAGAACCACCGTGGTGATGAGGGATATGGTCAGAACAAAATATTGGACTGACCGCATTATGAATAACCTTGATCTTTGACCTAAAATCTATTTTAAGTAAACTTTGAATGTCTTGCTTCGTATAGTTTGATACGACCGATACAAGATTGGCAAATCTTATTGGCCATTCAATCCATATCTTTCCATATACCCACTTCTTCCATCCCACCAATTGCTTGTATCGACCTATGTCATGGATAGTTAATAATGTTGTTTTATCTAACAGACCTAAGATCATGTAACTAATATCTCCTGTAATATGCCATACATCAGCTTTCTTTGCTCTGAGGGAAAAAAAGTTTGATACGAAAGACGCGTCAGGATTATATTCCCAGTATTCACAATCGACATCTCCAGAATCTTTAACAAAAAATGTTTTAAAAAGTCCTTCAATGCTTTTACCTCCTTTTGCCTTGCTTCTGAACGCCAATACAACTCTGGTTCTACTCAATCTTTCATGTTTTTAATGTCCAACGACTGTATGACGATTCCTTTCATATATTCAAGTAAATAATAACATGCTTTTTCTTTTACCAGGGATTTCTAGTTTGTAGTTGGTCGTTTTTTAATTTTTGATTCTATTCCTTAGCTTTTCCAAAGGAGGCGTATTGAGCTTTTCTTGAGGTATCGCCAGTATCATCCCATTGTCAAATTCTTCCTTCGCTTCTTTCAAATAATATTTCGAATTTTGAAATATTTTTAATATCGTCGAATGATTATAGAGTTGAAAAAACAAATACGCTGCAGGAAAAACATTCGATCGCTCAAAGTTTATATCTTTTGCAATATATCCTCTATCCCATTCAAACAAGACGATTGGCCTTTGGCTATTCAACACCTTTTTCATTCCTTTTAACACGGCGTATTCATATCCCTCTGTATCAATTTTAATTAAATCCAAAAAGGGTAATTCTCCCAATTCAAGCAATTCATCACCGCTAGTCATAGGCAACATGATACTTTCAGCTTGGGTTCCTCTTTTCACAAAAGTTCCTGTTCCGGTGTTTGAAGTGGCGGGTGGAAAATAGACACTTAACCCTGAGTGCTCCCCTAAAGCAGAATTTAATACGCGGACATTTGTCAGGGCATTGTCGTTTATCTTTTCCTTTAGCTTAAGATAAACCGGCTCGAAGGGCTCAACGGCAATAACCTCTTTGCAAAAACCAGCGGCAAAGAGTGTATGATGTCCTACATTTGCGCCAACATCCAAAAAGACAGGATCATTCACTCCGCCAAGAAAATCTTTGATGACCATTAATTCCCCTTCCCCATATCCTCCATAATAAAATACGCTCCAATCAATAAACGTATTGAATTTACCTCTGTACGTTGCACCAAAAAAGGGAACAACAAATTCTGTATCATCCTTTATGTCCGGGTTATGAAAATATCTGATTATTCGATCCCTTATGCCAAATCTTATAAATTTACGATGTCCAAACCACCTGAGTATTGCCTTCTCTATTTTATATAAATAAGTCCCCTTGTTTATCATTTGCTTGGTCAATTTATTTTAATAGAATCTTACGCTAGTAAGCTATCCAATAATTGAAGTCTGAAAATAGCAGGTATAAATATCTTTTCTAAATGAAGACTATTTGATAATACCTTTATAAATATTTATTGAAAAATCGAAAAATATTGCGGTACCATGAGCCCGCTTTATATTTTCCACTTTAAAACATAATTGCAAAAACCATATATAATCACACAAAAGAATACCCCTTTTACAAGGGTATTGAGAAAAGTT
>JBBKXT010000313.1:0-3462 GCA_037969625.1 Saprospiraceae bacterium | reverse complement strand
AAACCGTCACTGAAGGCCATTAAACTACTTGCACCCCCTAGTGTAATGACTACCGCCGGAAGCCAACAGCAACTTGTAGCCAGTATAAAGGCAATGATTCCACCAAGGATGGATTTGTGCGTGCTTAGTGCCATGGGCTTAATCTAATGATCCTTTTTCTTGCCTTTTCGAAATAAAATAGAACTCACAAAATAGAAATAAGTTCTTTGTTTTCAATGAGATAGCCATGAGGCTTCACATTTTATTTAGAATAATTCAGCAGGAATGTCCCCATATTATTCTTCAGCTTCGTCTTAAGAGCGAAATTAAATTACGAATTTGTGAATTACGGATTACGAAAAACAAAAAGTTTACTGCGCTTGGGAATACTCCTAGAAAGACATATTCGTTTAACCAACGAAAGCCCTTACCCTTTTAGCCCTCAACCCAAAAAATAAAATTTTAACCTTCACCAAAAGCAAATTGATTTTTCAAAACGTTCATTACTTATATTTCTAAATTTATAAAACCAAAACTATGAAAGATTTTATGATGATTTTTATTGGGGCAGACTACGGCGAGCTCGGACTTTCTCCTGACCAACTTCAAGGGCGTATGGGCAAATGGATGGCCTGGGGAGATAAAATGGCAGCTCAAGGAATTCTCAAAGGTGGTGAGGCACTACATGCGACCGGAAAACGCGTCACGGGTCCGGATCGAATTGAATCCGATGGTCCTTTTGTAGAAATGAAGGAATTGATTGGTGGGTATTATATAGTTTCCGCAGAAAGTGCTTCCGCTGTTGTTAAAATAGCTGAGGATTACCCTGATTATGATTTGGGAGGCGCTGTAGAGATCAGAGAAGTCATGAAGTTTGACTAATCAGAAAAATGATAAAATAGTCGATCATCTTTTCAGGCATCAATATGGAAAGATGGTCGCGATTTTATCTAACATATTTGGTCTTCATCATCTAGAGTTGATTGAAGACGCCGTTCAGGATACCTTTCTAAAAGCTGCACTTTCCTGGCGTAATGAACTACCGGAAAATCCGGAAGCCTGGCTGATGCAAGCTGCTAAAAATCGTACCATCGATTTGTTGCGCAAAATAAGCGCACAGAATAAAAGGCACGACCTCATTCCACATGGTGCCTTTGCTATAGAAATCAACGAACATTTTTTGGAAACAGAAATACAAGATAGTCAGCTGAGAATGATCTTTGTGGCCTGTCATCCTGCCTTTTCAAAAGAAGAACAAATTGCTTTTGCCCTAAAGGCCATTGCCGGTTTCTCGATGAAGGAAATTGCTGCTGCACTGCTACAAAAAGAAGAAACGATCAAAAAACGTTTGGTCAGGGCGCGGAAGAAAATTAAAGCATTAGACATTAAACTTTCCTTTCCAAATCCAGATCAGGTGCATACCCGAATCTCGGGTGTTTTACAGGTCATCTATCTGATCTTCAACGAAGGTTTTCATTCGACAAAAGAAAATGAACTTATCAGCAAAGATCTGTGTGGTGAGGCGATTCGATTATGCAAGTTACTGCTCATCAAAGAGCCCTTCAGAACGGGGAGTCTCTATGCACTCTTTTCGCTTTTATGTTTTCACGCTGCTCGATTAGAATCAAAAATGGGTGAACAGGAAATCATTGGTCTGAAGCATCAGGATCGATCCAAATGGTATGCACCACTGATTGACTTGGGCAATGATGCTTTACATAAATCACTCCAGTTTGAAGATCGATCCATTTATCATTACGAAGCCGCGATTGCTTCAGAACATGTCCATGCGATTAAATTCGAAAATACGAATTGGGAACATATTCTTGGATACTACCAAGAAATGTATGCTATGATGCCATCTGATCACATCTTACTGTCCAAAGCCACCATTCATCTCCAGCTCGGCCAACTTGAACAAGCTGAGCATGCACTAAATAGGATACATCCTGAATCATTGCATCAGCGTAAGTACCTCTATCATGGTTGCAAGGCTGAGTACTTTGAAAAAATAGAGCTATTTACGAAGGCGATAGAAGAAATTGAATTGGCGATCAGCTTATGTACGAATCAATTTGAAAGAGATTTTCTTCAAAGGAAAAGGATCCAGTGGTCAAAATAATCTCTTTCTTCGGCTCAATTGATCCATCACTCTAATCTCATTTTTACATTTTTCCACGCCTCCTATCTCCAGCCTTCGAGTATGGGAATAAGACGAACCGCTAAATGGTATACATGTGAAAACGAGTCAAAGGTTATTTTAAAGGTCGGGCCATCGGGGGTTCGGCAGGAATACCGCTAATTTTTTTCCCGCGTCCAAAGGAAAATGTCGCTTTTTTTCAATAGACAAAAGCTGACAACTTAATACCTTTGCCCCATAATTACCTCAAGAAGTGGCAACAAATTATTGCCTTTTAAAGAATACTTTTTGCCCTTGAACAGGATCAAGCTATACGACTTTGGTGGGTTGTCAAATGTGGAAGTACATTACCGGATGAATGCTGTCTGTTGGTGAGTCCACTGATATATAATCGCAGTTGATTATCCCTTAAATTCGATGGTGGATTAAATTTTAATTTTAGGAATAGATTCATAGGCGACTTGCCTCTACGGCGATCGTTGCCTTAAAATCGTTCCGGATAGTCTTTTGGCAATATCCTGGAAATCATAATGCAGTAATTATAAGATATCCACAAGTACCTTTATAAATTAGTAAAAACCCTTGTGATGAGATGAACCCAAATTATCAAGAATATCAACCGTCTGCGTCATTAGTAAATATAGTAGATACCACTTGGCACTACTCCAACGAAGGCCGTCAGGACCAGTTCCGTGAAATGCACAATTTCGTTCCGCATGGCATGGTCGAGTTGATTATTCATCTTAACGCAAATCGTGTAGAAGGATTTCTTAATGGCCATTGGATGCCGTTTCCCGAGTCCTCTTTGGTGGGTATTATGAAAGGTCCGGTCATATGGCGTATGCCAGGACAAACATCCCTTTTTGGCATTCGTTTTAAACCGGAAAGTTTTAAAAATCTGTTCGGTATTTCTATAAAAACCTTGGCGAATACTTTTCTTGAAGCAAGTTGCTTTATAAATAAAGACATTAACTCCTTTATACAGCATATGCAGCAGGCGCCAGATCATCAGACGAGAATTTCATTAATGGAATCATACTTGCCAAAACATTTACTTCCCTTGCAAGACAACGGAAGCTGCTTTTCAATGGCCTTGGATTCCATTCGAAATACTAATCAAATATGGTCCGTTCATGAACTCAGTAAATCAGTCTGCATAAGTGAAAGACAACTGCAACGTGTCTTCAAAGAAAACCTGGGAATAGGTCCAAAGTCCTATATCCGGATTATTCGCTTTCGCAAGATCTATCAACTCTTGCATTCGACAACTGCCATATCCAGTCGCGACATTGTCAATAACTTCAAATATGCCGATCAAGCCCATTTTGTTAGAGATTTTAAAA
>JBBKXT010000312.1:0-5033 GCA_037969625.1 Saprospiraceae bacterium | reverse complement strand
TTCTGTTTTAGTTTTTAGCAACAGTTTTTCTTCAATCGTTCTTTTTTTCCGGAAAAAAGAACCAAAAACCTCGTCGCCCTAAAAACTCCATTTGGCTTTAGAGCATTTTTTTAAGACTAGGTTTGCCAAGGGCCGGTCCGTTCTTTGCTTTTTCTCCTTTTCCTTCTTATGGACCCAATAGCATTAACAGCTACAGGGCGAGCGAAAAAAGGAAGACATTTAGTTGGCCAAACTCCCGCTACAGCGGGAAGGGCGACATGATTATCCAAGTCGAGAATATCTAACTCAGGAACTACATGCCTTTCGTACTATGCCCTATGCCCTATTCCCTTTGCCCCTAAGCTCGTTTGCTCGTTAACCACTTGCGCCCAGTCGTTAGATGATGCGTTAGCGAAGAAGAATGACTTGTCTGTTTCTACTTGCCTTTCAGAAGTCATGGCCTATTGGATCACTATTAATTGCGGTTGGATTTTCCCGCTGAGCGGGACACCGTAAAAGGGAGATCATGATGTACCGTCCTGCCTCAGAATAATGACCGGAACATGGAAATATACCGCCCCTGTAGGGCTCGACATCAGGGCTCTCCGTTACATAGGCCTAAAGCCCTACCGTGTCCGCCTCAGGAGGATCCTATTATTATATATCATCCCTTCGGGATCTATTTTCTAATCACACTATTCCTTTCTGCCTTTCCGTATTTTACACCCTTCCATAATCACTCATCACCAATTCAAAAATAATATTCAACACAAACCATGTATGACGCGACGCATCAAACCACCTTAATTTAATTTTTGTCGTAGTTTTAGCCTTACGGTATTACACCTTGTTATTATAAAAGACAATAGATCCTCTATACCTAATAATTAATACACTTACTCATTAAACGTATATGAAAACAACGCTCACCTTATTTATAGTAACCTTACTCGGTCTTCAGGCATCAGCTCAATCTCTCAATGCAGAATTGGAATACACAAGCAATATCACCTGGCCCTGGAATTGGGATATTGCTACGGATCAGACAGACCTAATCGCAGTCGACGAAAATGGCAAACTAAACATTAAGTCGAATGGCGTTTGGGAAAATATTACTGTTAATCCAGACAACTCAGATACCGAGCCTCGTGGCGTAGCTATCGATGAAGAAGGGACCATTTGGATTACAACTACAGAATACGGTCTTTGGACTTATGATAAGGATGGCGAGTGGACAAACTACAACGCCGGCAATTCATTCTTACCTGTAGATAATCTGAGGAAAATTGCCATACAAAATAAAGTCGTCTGGATTTCTACCGACGGCTTGGGATTGATACGACATGATTTCAATACAGATGAGACCACCCACTATACCACTGCAGAATATACGGATCTGAAAACAGATCACAATTTGGATCCCTATATCGATGCAGCGGATCATGTATGGTTCAGAAACAGAGAATTTCTGACACGGATATCACCCGATATGGAGTGGACCAATGAAGACATGAGAGTGCACATTTCAGGTGGAAACACAACAGACATCGAGTTTGTTTCTGACACTGAAATCTGGATCTCCATGTACGGTGGGCTTGTACTATATGATGGTACAAACTACAATGTGATCATCCAAAGTCAATTTGATAACTACCTCCAGGTACTCAAAGATTCAAGAGGCGATCTATGGCTCGCAAGACGCTCCACTTTAAATGGCGACGGAATTACTATAATCCACGAGGGAGAAGAATATTTTTTCCCAGCTGATGGCAACTCAGCCATTCCCAGCCAGGTATTTGGATTTGTAGAATACCAAGATACCGTGATTGCCGTCGGAACAATCGGCAATTCAATTGCAAAGCTGGTGTTTGATGTTTCCACCTCCACTTCAGAAGAAACTATAGTCCATTTAAACGTGTACCCGAATCCCGCATCAGAAAAAATTACAGTTCGTGCAGAACAAACAATTTTGAATTGGTCGATTTCCAATATGTCAGGACAGCAAGTACTTAAACAGAATTATTTCTCAGATCAAATCGATGTTTCAGGACTAAGTCCGGGAATCTATATGCTCAACATAACGACAGATAGTGGATTGGTTTCTAAACGGATCACAATTACTAACACGCAATAATAAGGTTAGTCTCTATCTTACTTAAACTTGCTAAACGCATTGCCCTAGATTAAAACGGTCGGACCAACAGCGCTTGCTGAGATGAAATATATTGTTTAATTTAGTCGTCCTCACCCCTTTTGTATTTGACCCCTATTTCTTCATCTAAATTCAAAAGCTATGATTACACCTTCCAACCGCCGTGACAGAACATCTGGTTTTCGCCATTTGCTCAGAAATGTAATAATCGTCTTTACGATGAGCCTTATGTTTTTTTCCTGCCAGCAGGACAATCAGGAACTATTAACACCCACAACTGCAGACAAAATTCAGGTTGCCGAAATCAATGGGTCGCTGATCAATGCCATTTCATCCAATGGTGTCTTCAAAGACGCAGAGGTGACCGTTCGGACCCATGGCTCGGGGTATCATGCACTGGCAAAATGCAAAGGATTTATTCCTGCCGGAGAATATGCCGGACAGAGATTTAGTGTTGAGATTGAGGGTGAATATTCAGGATTAGGACCTGCTACCCTTGTCTCAGGATCCGCGCTTGTCAAAATTCGTAGCCAGCGTTTTGAATCCGTCGTTAGTGTGGATCTTAATTCCTTCTGCTGTGGTGAAGGTTATATTCTTGACCTGGGCACACACTATGAGTTTGTCGTATTCGGGCAGGTTGCGCATACCACTGATCCAATACCGCACAACCATTTGTTTGCAGGTCTGGGTTCTACTTTGGGGACAATGAACTTTAATGTAGCTGATCAGACAGGGACGATTACAGAGCCGCCTTCAGGTGGTCCACCGGCTCATGATCCGGGAATTGGGCTGATTGAAGATGTTCCTGCACGTCCGGTGACAGTTACATTTATACCCTAAGCATTTTTTTCAAAGAAGGTGATCAGACAACACAACAAGTAATAAGACTTGGGGCCGGAAATTTACCGGCCCTAAGTCTTTATGCTTGTATACCATGCTGTCCGCGGCTTTCAAAAAACGGGAAATACATTCAGTGATACCAACAAATTACACACATTTTCACACCATTTACACTCTTTTACACTAATAAACACGGTGATAGGCCGGCTTGCCGCATATTTATGGCTGTAAGCAATTAGCTATCATTTTTTAACTATCACCTAAAAATTATAATCCATGGGTAAGCAAGAATTTATATTGTCGTGTGTAATGGTTTGTTGTGTTATCACCACGTCCTGTACGCAGAATAGAATCGCTGATAATCCGGCGGAACCAACAACTGTCGCGATAGAAACAAAACAAAAAACACAACATTCCTATGGCGGATGGTACTGCCCGGATAATTTCGGTTTCCCTCCTGTCAATATCCAGGATTTGGATAAAGTGACAGTGGTCACTGATCGGCTGCCAACAAGAGAAGAAACAAGAAACGGTACTTCGCTGATGTATATCGATCCCGCGGAATACCCGGATGCCAAACCACTCGATATAAAACTACCCCGCGTAGCAAGGAAGTATTCCAACCATAGTGACATCGACGAATTGATTATCGTCATCCAGGCTGTGGTGATCGGTCAGGATACAGTAGTAGGCTACCGATATCCGGATGGTGGAAATGGATCTGCATGGTTGAGCGAAGTCACATTCCTTTCGGATCGGGAAGTGGCTGATATCGGTCCCACACCCTACGTTTATCTGAAAACAGAAATTGATGCCAATACAGAAGAAATCTGGAAGGGAATCACACAAACAGCATTCGCCAGAAGCCTCGGCGAACGGTTCAATAAAAAATCATTCTTTGCATCGGAGTGGTCGAATGAATCCACCGCGCATCTGCATCTGGCAACAGACAGTGTAACAGCCGCAGGGATCGTTACAATCGTCTATGGTAATCTTTATATGCAGATCGATTACGATTATAATGGCTTTCATTTTTCCGAAAAAATACTGGTCATAGAAAACATAAAAGAAGAAAAATCTGAACTGCATTTTGTTTCCGGCCCTTATCCGGATGATTTTATGGTGCAAAGCGTGTCCTGGAATAATTGGGTTAAGGAAGTAAAGACGCTGAGTGAGACTAATTAAGTTTGTTTGCAACCAAACCAATCAATCATAATCCTCGTCTATATAATCGATAACGAGTTACTGCGGAGTTACTGCGGATTTATTCTGCAGTAACTCAACTTTTGAATTTTTGATCGTATAGAACAATTAACATGAAAGAATCACTTACTACAAATATCCTGATTTTTATTTTTGCTTTGGGGATGATGTTTACCAGTTGCAAGAAAGAAGATACCGTACCACAAACAAGCGTTTGTGTCTCTACAGATTCAACTACCTGCGTTTTCTATCCGGAAACGCAATGCGCTGATCCATGGGGATATGGCTTTTCAAATGATGCCGAATTGATACAGCGAATTGATATCTACCTTGATTCCTTAAATATAGACCTGGATGAAATTCATTTAGGCACAATGTCACCGGCCGAAGATTGTTTAGCCTGTGTATGCACGAGCGGCCGATCAATTTGCGGTTTGGTCGATAACGAAGATCTGGATGCCATTAAAGCATTAGGCTTTACGGAAGAATAAGGAACTACAGCCATCTTCGGTGTGAACAGTGACTGATTGCATATATTTAGGCACAGGCGAATTACCTGGCAATTACTAAATTAGTACCAGTCGACTGAAGAGGCCATTTAATGAAATACACCGAAACCATCCCCTCAGAAAATTTCAGCGAACTGGTATACAACTACTGGAAGTTTGAAATTTCAACAGATCACAATGATGGTAAACCATTCCTGTTCGAAGTAATGCCGGAGAATACACGGTCGATCGTTTTTATATCCCATCCCCATTATTCTACGATCACTTGTTTGAATCCACTGCTCCGCCGAATGAAAAGAGAAGTTTTTCCGGGCTCTGTTTATCTGGGGATTCGCTTCCATCCCTGGGTC
>JBBKXT010000311.1:0-57342 GCA_037969625.1 Saprospiraceae bacterium | reverse complement strand
AGATCCCATAGTCGTGGACGAGAGATTCGTTTGGTATATCCCGCCTGAACCGATACGCGATTATTAAATTTATAAGAAGTATGAAGCGAAGGAAAGAAACCAGTGTAATTCTGCAGGTTTTCTTGGTTGGTGTTTGTTAAGTAGGTTTTCAAATCTGTATTTTCTACACGGAACCCTGCTTTGATACCCCATTTGTTACCTTCATAAGCACCGGTTCCATAGGCGCCAAGCACTTTCTGGTTATACTCAAAGTTGTTCGTCAGTAGTTCATTTGGAATCCAGTCATTTCCCTCCTGATTAAATACAGCGTAATCATTGCCCACATCATTGATATCATATTGTGCTCCGGTCTCAACGGATATTTTCTTAGATATAGGATTGGTATAATCTATTTTGAAAGTAAAGTCAGCCTGATAGTAATCTGTGGTGGTACGTTGATTTGGATCCGTTGCCGGACCGTAGATGTATTCGTTGACGAATTCTGATGTATTGTCTTTGCCGAAAAATTTGCCTAGTCCGCTAAACAGGAGGACGTGATCTTCATTATTCTTGAATTGCTTCTCGTATTGAAGATCATACTGCCATTTAGGATTGGTGGCATTTGTTGTTTCGGTACGTTCATATTGCGCATAGAGTGCCTCCTGACCATCGTATAATTGAAAAGCTGTGGTGGACGGATTTTTTTCGATTTCGTAAGCATAGTTACCGGAGAGGGTGATGATATTGAAATCATTGATATAATAATCTGTGCCTAAGGTTATATTGTAAAAATTTTCATTCCGCCCACCGGAGCCGTCACTGTAGACACTGGTATTTTGAATTAAATCTCTGTTTTCGCTTTTACTTTGATCTGGTCTTGATCGATAGCCTGCCCCAAACTGTGTAAAGAAATTAAACTTTTCCGTTCGGTAATTAATACTAGTCCCTACACTATGATTATTAGGAATACCTGTATTGATGGAAGCGGATCCATTCAATCCTTTCTTATCCTCTTTCTTAAGGATGATATTGATAATACCCGATGTCCCTTCTGCTTCATATTTTGCTGATGGATTCGTGATGACTTCGATGCTTTCAATCATGTCGGCGGTGATCGTGCCCAATGCATTGCTTCGCTCATCCGACATGATGGAAGGTTTGCCATTGATGAGTATTTGCACGCCCGCATTTCCTCGGAGCGTCACTTGTCCTTCAATATCCACATTCACAGATGGAACTCTGTTGAGGACTTCCAAGGCACCCATTCCTGTACTGCTGATATCTTTGCCAACATTGAAGACACGCTTGTCGAGTTTAAATTCCACACTTGATTTTTCCGCAATAATTGAAATTTCGTCAAGGGCTTGTGCACTGGGTAGTAGTATAATGGTGCCAAGGTCGATCACGTCTCCTTTGGCATTTAGATTTCTGATCGTCTTCAATTCATAACCCAGAAAGCTAATTTCAATGGCGATGTCAACTGAATCGGTAGATAATGAGAATCGTCCATCTATATCAGTCGTTGTGCCTCCGATAGGATTGAGTGATGAGGTTGATTTTATCACAGCCAGGGCATATGGGATAGGCTGATTATCTGTGGCATCAACGACCGATCCCTGAATGGTCTTTGGGATATTCTGGGCCGTGGCAAATACACTGCAGGTGAGAATCAACAGGAAGGCGAAAAGATAGGGTATGGATGGAAACATGAATTGTTCTCTATGAATTAATCTGCTGAGGAACACCGGCTTGTAAAATAATACAATTTTTATTTACCCAATATCCCCATCTATGAAGTTCAATCGAGTTTTATGCTGAACAGTCTAAATTCTGAATGGTTTATTGATATGGGAAGAGAATAGTACAAAAGGAGATGTTTTTCAGATTTTTGTATCGTTGGGGCTAAATCTATGGAGCAAACTTCAATTCTACAGGATAATGTTGGTGCAGGTAGTTTATGGCCTTCGCCAAACGAGATCAGGAATGGGTAGGTTAGGTTCAATGAGTTCAGCGACTTGGAGACTATGCACTACACTTTGAAGCATTTTGTTACTGACCCATCCGTGTGTCGCCCATTCGGTGGCATGATACCAACGCTCTACATCACTTGATTTTTGGCCATAGCGGTTCGCAACCAAGGAAATACTTTCATTTGATTGCATGAAAGCATGACAGCTGGCATGAATACCCTTTAACATGTGGATGATTGCCTCCGGGGCCTGATCTATCAGGTGGTCGGTAGCAGCTATGACAAAACATGGCCACGGTGTAACAAATTCACCAATACGCCTTAGTAGCCCATTATCCACAAATGGTTTAGTGGTATATTTTTCCCAGTAAAAAACATCCGTGGATAAGTCCTTCAATGATTGAAGTGCACCATCAATATTTTTAACAATTGTAAATTGATCATTGGCTAACTTTTTATCCTGTACGGCTGCATCAACTACGGCCATTAAATGAGAACCGGAGCCAAATCGGCTGATCGCATATTGTTTGTCGTACACATCAGCGTGATGCAATAAGGGATTGTGTATTCCCGTATGAATACCCCAGATCAATGGGGTGGTTACATATCCGGATATGATCTTACTCTTGTTTCCGTCGATGATGTCTTTGATGATGCCCTCTGTCAGTAGGATGCATGCATCAACTTCTTCATTTCTCAATGCAGCAGTCATTTGGCCCGTTCCGCCACTATATTCTTTCCATTCTACTTTTACACCATTGGATGTAAAGAGACCATTTTCTATCGCCTGATGGATAGGCAGATTGAAATGTTCCGGTACACCGCCGAGTCGTATTGATTTCATGTTTATTAATTTCCTAAATCCAGCGTCTTACTGTGCTTAAATATGTTTCATAATCTGTGCCAAATTCTTCAGCCAAAAATTCTTCCTCTAATCTAATCTGTGTATTCATGCTAATGGTTGAGAGTGTTATGACCATGAGGGTAAACGCGTTTGGGATGACTAGGAATAGGCCAATATTGGCTACCATAATACTCAGAAAAATTGGATTTCGGGAGATGGAAAACATCCCATTGGTGACCAGTTTGGTTTTATTCTTTTTGTCTATGCCTATTCTCCATGAATTGGCCATTTGGGTTTGGGCGATCCAGGCAACAACCAGGGATAGAAGTAAAAGTCCCCAACCTGTTTTGACGAGGACTGAATGATCTAAATACCAAAATGGAAGTAAGTACGTATACCAATCACTTTTAAAAGCATAAATGCCAACGATTAGTAATTCTATAATAGATATCGCTGTAAATACCTTGCCATTATATCCGTGGGCATCATCTGTTTTACTAAAAGTCAATGGATTTATTCCTGTTTTTGCCCATAAGACAAAGGATCGAATGACAAAAACAAGTAAGAAGTATATGACCAGAAAAATAAATAGCAGCATTTTAACACGTTCTATTATTATCAAATGACCGACATCCATTTCAAGGCATAATTCAGAATTATTATCCTGTTGTCGGACGTATGGAAACAAATATTAATGCTGTAATGTTGCACTTATGAATTTCACTATCAGGTATATCCAGACTGGATTTATGGATGCATTTTTAATTCACCTTTTTGACTAAAGGTAGCCTTCCACCAAGTTATTTATTACTCTATGATGAATCGGTTTGTTTTGCATCCTTGGGTATTCATGTAGGGCAAGACAATTAAGTTCCTGATGCCAATTCGGTCATTAAATTGGTGATTATTTGTAATCACTGGTGAGCATCACAATAAACAGAAACAGCAATGCAAGAATCCATGGTCCGATGGTCAGCAAGAGAGCCGTTTTTTGGTTATGCTTAATGATCGACAAATAAAAAGCACCAAGACCCATGGTTAAAAAAATAAGCGCAAAAAAGAATGTTGCACTTTTTGAATATTTACTTGAATCCAGGATATTTAAAACATTGAGTAAGTTATAAAAGCCAAAGTAAATATTCACAACGGATAGGAGCCAGACACAATATTTCATAGGTATGCTTAAGATTAGTTTGAGAATAGTGGAACAGAACCCCTCGGTTTTCCACTTTGTTGTTGCATCAATCATCACCTACCAGTTGTTTCCAACTTGACTACCCCGATGATTCTTTGCGCAAGTGAAAATAAATCAATTCCCAATCAATTTACATGAATGATTTCAAATATTCAATGTTTATTGAGGAGGCCTGTCAGGTAAGCCCTGTTTTACCCAGCTGATTCCATTTTAGGCGGCTTTTACCATTGCCTTTACGAACAAGTCTGCCGAAGCGGTATTGTACTTTTCAACCTGCCACGGTCAATTTATATGGAGGCTAACCACCCAGCATCCGGGCTATGAATTTGGCATCACTGACTAGGGGAGTGGCCTGTATTAGTTGTTTAGCATGCCTTTAAAATCTTCGTTTTTATTCCGTAGATCAATTCCACCTTCATAGACAGATTTTAGATTGACCAGAAAAAAGGACCAACCGGAGGCACAACCTAGTCTAATGTTTTTCTTGGATTGGTCATCGGTGGGGATATTACTTTGTGTTAATTCGACAAGAACCGAGTCTTCCAGTTCAGTCAGCTTAACTTCAACGATACAGTCGCCTGCAAATGTAAATTTCAATAGATCCGTTCCATTTGCTTCGATTATTTTTCCCTTTTCAATGACATCAAACAGGAACCAGGACCATTGATACACATCACCCTGTTTTATGCTCTCCGTTTCTTTTAGCGTATGCCCATTTGCATTTTCAAAAAGGGCTTTACTTAAAAACCATTGCTCAATTTCTTTTGGGATTGTCCAGGCATCGTATAGGTCAGAAATGCTAGCATGAATCGCAATCTTTTGAGTAAAAGTGGTCCAGTTGAAATTTTCCATTGGTTTGGGGATTTTTCGTTTGATCTTTTCAAGGTTATAAACTATGGGAGTATCTGAGGTGCCGCTTTTCTTTTCAGCTCATAAATATAGCAAGCCGTACCATTAAATTCTCTTTCTTCAATAAATTCAAAGCCAATTCGCTCATAAAACTTATGAGCCTTTGTATTTGTCTTAAGCGGATCTATAAGAATGCCATTTATGTTTGGATGACTAAAACACCTTTCAATGGCAAGTTACATAATTTGGGTTCCGTATCCAAGGTTCAGATTGTCTTCTTCACCGATCCAAATATCAATAGCTTTTTTATTTTGTTCCACATCGCCCCAGTAGTGCGTTTCTTCCGTAGAAGGATCAATTATTTGTAGGAAACCAATGGGTTCTCCATTTCGTTCGGCAACAAATTGTTCTCTCCATTCCGGATGGCGATTTAGTTCTATCGCCCAATACCAATCATCATCCGGATCACAATCGATGACATGCTTTTTTGTGTCCCAGTACTGAAGCAAGGAAAGATCGTCTGCATTGGCTGGGCGGAGTTTAATCATGTCATTCATATTCTTTCAAGTACAGAAACATCAGGATTTCCCGAAGCAGATCCTTGCCCTATCTATTCTTCCGTTCCTTGCTTTTCATGGCAATTCCGGTGATCAAAAAAGTAGCTGAAATTATGAGGAGAAATGCTTTGAACCAGGCTGGATCGCCCCAAATATCCGTGTATTTTACCACCAGATAGGCAACCAGAAAAAGTGCTCCAAGAAATAGATAGTTTGAGGATTTTATCATGTGTTTGATTTGTAGCAACCACTTAAGTTCAATGAACAAGGCCGCATATTAGCATTAGTATGATTTTAATATTTGTACACTTTGGCTTTTTCCAAAAGATTGATCGCCGTATCCCAGTCTGGAAGGGTATCGGTGTCGATCGTGATGGTTCTGATTTCTTTAGCTATTTGGCTGCTACTTTTCATCGCCTCCAAGTGAGCGCCACTCTTGGCAAACGCATTTAGTTCATTTTCATTATTCCAAAGGGTCATCGTATAGTGCTTAGTCCAAACGCCCTTTTTCTTAAAGTCTTTGCAGTTTGATGACTTGAGTTGTTTAATAATGCTCAAGGCTTTGCTGGACAATGCAAAGAACTTAAAGGGGCCTTTTAGTGCTATAGAAGTTATAGTTGCTTTCATTTATTTAATATATAGGTGAATGGTTAGGTTTAAAAACAATTGGTGATTCTTATTGACGGGTGGAGGATTGTACTAAATATTAAAAGAACAAAAGTATTGACTTTCCTGAAATTTGTCTAAAATCCAGATCTATATTTACTTGAAGCGAAATTATTATGTCGTTTTTTTCTTAGAGGCCTCTCCAATAGCATAGCTTGCGCATATGGATGGCCTATCGTACAATAGATATATTCGGATTGGAGGAATTGCGATAAAAATTGCGTCCCAAATACTCAAAAGGATTTTATAGCATTATTTGTGAATTCAGGTTATTATTTGATTATTGCCTGCATAGTTCCCGGCCTTCTGACGCCAATATAGTTCGAGCTATTTCCATGGCTTTGAATTCTAATCCGCCGGAATAATCATCTATAGCATCTTGAATCTCTTGTTCGAAGGCATCTTTAGGAGGTGGCCATATTTCGTCATTATTTTGGCGGCCGAGCGAACCCCAATTCATCAAGACATCGAAGAGTTCACCATCTTCAACTTCAACGACAACGCGGAGAATGATTTCATTATTCTTTGGACAACGAACGGTCACATCAAAATTAAACGTTCCCTTTGCGCTGAAGTTTTCCCGACCATATTCCTTTAGTTCTTTATAGGGTAAATGACTGCCCTGAGCATAATCCGTATGACCTCCTCCTGCATTTTCTGCAGAAAGAATCGTTGGGATTTGATCATTAGATCCTCTATTGGAATTGCCGGTGATAGGCACAATAGTACATTGGCAGTTGCCATGAGGACGTGCGGGCTTTTCGATATATTCTTCTGTGGCCATACTTTGACAAGAACTACAGGCTGTAGAACTGAGTACCCATTTGTATTTAGGTGGTGAGTCGCTCATAGGTATAAGTTATTTGATTCGAAAATTTGAGTCCATGGAGCGGAAGGGTCTATCACAGGCGGAGGTTTGTTATGCAATCTTTTAAGCATCAACACACTTTCATCACCTAAACCCAAGGGTTGTAGTCCGGTACTCCGCTTGCACCAATAAGAACCAATCACGGGGTCTTCACCGAAAAGATTTGGAAGCATTCGGTAGCAATGAATGTTCAACTGATGATTCGTCATCGATCGGAATATGGAGATGAGTTTGATATCACCATTCTTATAGGTCTCAGTCACTTTTATGATATCTCTACTCCTGAGTTCGTCAAACCTTAAGATGATTTGCTTTGCTTTAAAGGTCACAAGAGAGGGCAGCTTGTCACCTAGATACTCATCCCAGGTGAGGGGTGTACTATTCCCTGGAGCCATTTGAAGAGTGAGTAGATCGGTACTCCACACATCGACATCCATTAGAGCGCGTTCGGTATAGTGTGTTATATAACCCTCCTTGCTGGCAAAGATCGATGGACTCCCAGTAAACGAGAGTCCGGTCATTTTCCAGAACCCTTTAGCATTACTTGTGACTTCCCGAAACCCACATGAAATGAGTACATCTGCTATTGGATCTCCGGCGTCATCAACGACGATGCCTTGCAATTGAGCACTAAAATGATGCCTCGTGGCTTCAACCTTCATCGTAGACAAGGTTTCCGTGTCGGGCACTTCATGGATTATATTTTCTTCTGCCGCTTGTGAGAAAAGTGAATTGAGCTTTTCGAGCGACATTTCTCCAAGTTGCTCAAGATCGAACACCTTTTTATATACAAGAGCCTCCGCCCATTGTGCATTCATACAGTCGAGTTCTAAAAAGAGGGCAGCAGTACGCCAACTTTCTATTCTAATCATAGAAAGATTTGTAGCAGCACTCAAAGCAGTAGGTGACGCCAACAACAAATCACATACAAAGTGTACGCCAGCGTCTTCTAAGCCGGCTTTTCGATTAGCGCCAATGCCTTCAATACTAGCAATAGAAAGTCTTGTTGTATCCATATCCGTGGGTCTTAAAGGAGATTATAATAACCCAAAAATAATTAGTTGGATTAGCTCTATTCTCACCCATATAGGTGATATTAGGACACAAGGATAAAAGGGTTGGATTGGGGTAGGCAATTCTAATCGGGACTCAATTCAAATCTATTCGAGGGAAGATGAAGTAGAGATAGCCTTTTCTCTGGATCGGAAAAGTTGTATTCATGGTAAGGCTACACTGAGAATAATTCGTTTTATTTAATATTTCTTTCAGAATTCATTTGGTGTTTCACTTTTGGATGATTTATAATCGATGCTTTATAATCGTCAAAATTTTCATAATCATTTGGTGAGTCTTCAATTTGCTCATAAAGAAACGATTTGTCTATCTGGGGGTAGATGATGATAGTTTCCCCAAACCTTAAATCAAAAAGCTTCATATTAAGAAGCAATATAGAACAACCATCCGGACTGGAAGAAAATACCCAATCAAATTCATGGCCCTGTACTTTAAACATTCCCTGGGCTGTCAAATAGGGGTAATTTCGAGAATCAACTAATGTCGTTTCTTCAGCCTCAGCGTCATTGGTTAAAACCAGCAAACATAATTTGTCGATTATTATATCGCTGTCCAGATTTTCATATTCGCCTATGCAAACACCTTTAAAAATCACTTCATTATTTTCAATGGTAAAGGTTGTATTCGAAACAGCATAATCATATACCGCGACCGGAAAAGGTGATTTGTTTAAAGGATAGCTCTGAAATATTTCTGTGTACTTGTAATACGTATCAATGTCTTGCTGAAACAGCGTTAAGTCCCATTGGGTACTATCAAGGTGCTGAGTAGCTTTATTGCTTAATCTTTCGATGTTCCATTTAGGGGCTTCAATATTTTCAGTAGGGGAGGCATTATTTTTCTGTTCCTGGCATGAATAGAAAAGTAATCCGGCAAGGAATAAAATCAGTAAATTTTGTGTCATTTTTGAATATTGTGCAACCTTCTCCACATGAAGACATGGTTTAAGTGTGTAAATTAGCTTGTCGGTTATGAAGCCATAAGGAAGTAACCAAAAGTAGTGTTTATTATCTTGACGGTCTATTCATCCATTTATTGGTATTTCCTGTCCAAGCCCAAAGGATGTTTATAATTTTCCACTCACCATCTAATTTTCCAAGATGGATATAATCGACAAATTCAAACTTGTTTGTTTCAGCTTTTACGGTAGCAATACCATCCGCAATGTCATAAATAGTTATGTCTACTTTTAAAGAGGCTTCGTTGTCAACACCCGCTTTATAAAACAAGGTAAAGTCAAAATCTTTGGTATAGCCTATCAAGCTGGCGGCGGTCATATTCGATGGAAAATCTTTTCCTTCTTCATTTTTCTCGACAATTCGTTTAGCTAAATCTGGATCCAAAGCTTTGGCAAGTCTATCAGGATTGTTGGTATCCAAGCCTTCAAGATAGTTCAGGACATTTTCTTTTATTTGAAGCGTGTCATTTTGCGTTTGAGCTAACAGCGGATCGTTTGGTATTGTTAGGATTGCAGCAAATAGGTAAAGGGATGTCAATAGTTTTTTCATTTTTCTAGGATTAAAATATACAGTTTGTATTCAGTTTTTAGATGACCCGTGTTTAGATTCAATTTGAATGAGAATTTGATTTTTTTGATTATTTGCTATTTTAGTTAACGTTAAGGGCTTTCCGTTCGGTAAGGTATTCAAAGAATGTCCAGCCCGGAACCGCCGCCCAATGAAGTTACTAAAGTAAAGAATATATTATGTTATTGAGTAGAATTCCGTCGAGCCCAAACTGAAGCTGAAAGAAGTTGCTTCGGCTCGGCTCGACGTTGCATTCGCCAAGGTTATAAATTGCTCAAATGTTTCTATCCGTACAGTCCGCCCACTTACGCAAAACCCGTTTTATGTGTAGTGTTTATTCTTCCACTGTGGCATAACCAAGAATTCCACGTAAACATTTTATAATTTAATTTCCTCCAGATTCCCCTGCGTGATAATGATACCCTCTTATGTCATCTGAATGCCCACCACATTCGTCCAAGTTAGTTGGTTTCTTTTTGTTTTTATCAAGTAAAGTATAAATGCCACATCCGTCAATGGTATACCTGCTTTTTCCATTCCTTCTTCTATAGGCCATGGACACCAAGGTCCCCTTTGGTGTTCTGTGGCTTGGGAATGTGTTTTGATTATGTAGCATAAGGTTTCAACTCCGTTTAAGTCAATTTTTTCTTCTGTAATCTGTCCAATAATATTTTCCGCGGTAAAATATTCTTTATTTACCAGTATCGTTTTCACACTTTCATCTGTTTTGTAATTCTCTTTATTAGAGAAAATGAGGGCAATAAGAAGTAAAAGAAATATTTTTTTTATTTTGATAGCTTTATGTCTTTTCTATTCGGGATTCAGTTTTAAACATTTCACACAATAGTAGGAGGTATGAAAAGTTGTCGGTTGCAGGCGATTTCCTGTTAAGTTTCATAAAAGTGAAGCAGGCTACAACGCTTAAACAACCTACTATCCCAGTAATTTTTTATACCGCTTGTGTGTGCCTCAAATGGCAAACGCCTCACTAAAGTAGCTGAACAGGTGAGGGTGAAATAATTCTAAGAGGAATTAATTAGCTAAAAGAGTGAAAGCCGCCTATACGCCAGAGTAACATCAGGAAGTATTAGAAAGTCGCAAGTCAGCTTGTCCTGAGACATATGATGAAGTAAGCGAAACTGCAATGATCGGTTCCGACGAATAGGAATCGGATAAGAGGCATTAAGAGATTGGGTAAGGTTGGCAGTAATGCTTTTTATATTCGAACTTTTTACTCTGCAGTTTCAGGTTTTGCTGGTATTTCAGAAGCTGTTTGCAAACAGCTCAGTTAGCCTATGGAATTTTAGCAATTGGTAGGATCTTTTTAATCGAATTTTAGTCATTTATATCTCTGGCATCTTATCAATCCGTTTAAGCCTGATGTCTTTATAAAATACTTCAGCCCCTTCCGATTGAAGTCCTATCTTTCCGTGTGTAACAGGGTTTTTATCGCTCGTTTTTTTTGAGTTAAATAATCTCATGACAACAGTGCCATTAACCATGTGTACACTTGAATCTCCAAAGCAGATTAAGTCAATATCATTCCACTCTCCATGCTTGTTTTCTGTGTCAGGATACTTCATAACATTCATTTTTGCCAAACTATCATTAATAGCTTCTACGTATTCCACTAGTCGATCATCCTTAAATAATTTAGTGCCATAGTAGTTTCGAAGCGCTGAATTTTCATCATATTGATAGAACATACCATTCATAGGTTTGCTCGGTACATCCATTTCTATATCACCTATTGCAATGTAATCTCCCATGTATCCTTCCATAATTTGCATTTCCTGCGAATTCATCCAGGCATATGAAGATCCAGGCTCACCAAATCCATGATATAGCAAACCACTATCCATGGGGCTATTTTTTTTCGGTACGTGTTTGTCATTGCCCCATTTAACTTTAAGTTTCAGATGATAGTTACCATAGACCTGCTCGGTAGACATCATTCCAAAAGCTGTCCCAGAGATGCGTATTATGTTACCATCCTCAAATTGGACTACTTTAATTACGTCCTGTTTAGGATTATTCAAGCCCAAATAGCCCTTCTGGGTTTTGTCAAAACCAGAAAAAGGACTATTGAAATAGGTGTTCCAGCCAGTTAGGTCTTTACCGTTCCAAATGGTAACCCATTCATCTTCGGCATCAGTCAATGCTGATTTTTCGGATGAAGTTTCTTTTGAGTCACTCGAATTTTTGCACCCGATAAATAGTATCGAAGCGAAAAATATTGAGCCCACCAAAAATTTAATTTGTTTCATTCCTTTTAATTTATTTCGCATACACTATTCTGTTTTCAGCTTCCCCGTTATTAATCACTAAGTTTGTTTCTACGGCTGTGTTGCATTACTGCCAACATTTATATTGTCGCCACCAAATATAAAGAATTTAGTAACATTATAAAGGTGTTGGTATCGCGATTTTGGATATGTTCATTGCGGCAAGCCCAAATTGCGGTTTTTATATGTTCGTATCAAGGTAGTCCAGTGGGCTCTTGATTTGAACTAACTTTTCCTTACCGATAGGTAAGTATCTTTCAGTGGTTTTGATATCAAAATGACCAAGAAGTTACTTGATGTCCACTCTTTTCTCTAGAAGGTGTGTCGCAAAGCGATGCCGCAAGAGTTTATAGTCTCGGTGGCGGTGGCTCGGATTTAAGATTAATTCTGTTTCTACAGATTGTTCATTAGAACGCGAAGTATGTCGCTCTTTCAGAGCTTGACTATTCGAGGGGCTATTCTTCGAGGGGCTGCACCCCACGCTAAGATATGTCGCTCCTTCAGAGCTTTGAGTTTCGAATGTCGCATGCTGAGTCTCCCGTGTCACATGTCAGAGCACTTCCATTTCTACAGATTGTACATTAGAACGCGAAGTATGTTGTTCCTTCAGAGCTTAACAATTCGATGGCCTACTATTCGAGGGGATGCACCCCTCGCCAAGACATGTCGTCCGCCTCAGGCGGACTCTTTAAGATTATTGTACAATGCTCTTCTCGGCTCAAATCTTGCAAATCGCGTCTCGCCTATCGCCTCTCGCGTCTCCTAATCTAAATGATAAATCTCCATCACATTTTCCAGAATCTTAGGAAAATCAATTTGCAAATCAATCAATTTGCCCGAGTGTATATCAAACACCCAGCCATGCACCGTAAGATTCCGATCCCTATAAGCTCGCTGAACCACAGCAGTCTTGATCACATTGACACATTGCTCCTGAACATTTAATTCGACAAGTCGCTTGTAACGACTTTCCTCATCCGAAATGGCATTGAGTTCTTCTTTATGCATTCTGTATACATCCCTGATATTTCTCAACCACGGATTGAGAATACCCAAATCCTGAGACTGCATGGCCGCTTTCACACCGCCGCAGTAGTAATGTCCACATACGACCACGTGATTGACCTTTAAATGTTGTACAGCATAATTAATCACAGACATGGAATTCAAGTCAGTATTGGGCACCATATTGGCTATGTTCCGGTGGATAAAGGCATCACCCGGAGAGATTCCCATCAACTCCTCAGCACTGACACGGCTATCAGAACAACCGATATACAGAATATCTGGATTTTGACCTTTCGATAGATTCTCAAAATAGTGGGCATCTACATTTAGTTTGTCTTTAATCCAGGTTTGATTGTTTTTGAAAATCTGCTTAATGTCCATTCAGTCTTTTTATTTAGTCGTTCGTTTATATTATTCCAAATACAAGGTCTTTAGAAACTCTCAGAGATTGTAAACCAATGAATTGAATTTTAGTTGACGCCTGAATAGTTTTTTTTGACAATTAAGGGACATTAAGTTTTCCCTGAGTTTTTGCTAGAAATAGGCGTTTATTAATTTCGATTCCAAAAATACCTTGTAAATAGCAAGAGTATTGTAAAGAGTTCCAAGCGACCCATGATCATGAGAAAGACAAGAAGTAGCTTGCCAAGCGCCGGAACCCCGGCAAAATTGTTCATAGGCCCAAGATCCCCAATCGCCGGACCCACATTAGACAAGGCGGTTGCCACCGCACCTGCACTATCCAACAAAGGCTGATTGAAATCGGACATGATCAGGGACAAAAGCACTGAGCTGACAACAAATATAATCAGATACCACAGGAGAAATACTTGGATATGTGTGATAATACGTGGTGCCACCAGCCTGCCATCGATTTTTATTCTAATGATAGCATTTGGGTGAAGTAGCCTTTTTAGCTCAATGAGAGAATTTTTGGCAAATGTCAAATGTCGTATCACTTTGATACCTCCACTGGTCGATCCTGCAGAGCCTCCCATGAAAAGCAAAAAGAAGAAGAGCAAAGTGAGCGCCGGATGCCATGCGGTATAATCAGCCGTGACGAATCCTGTTGTTGTAACAATTGACATGACCTGAAATAAAGCCTCTCTGAACGCTTGTTCTACCGGGACCGCATGTTTGAAAAACACAACCGTACCGACGAGTAATATGATAGCGACGAGTGAGTAGAAGTAAGTCCGGAACTCCTCACTCTTCATGGCAGTTAATGGGCTGCCTTTTAGACTGAAATAGATGACGACATAGTTCGTGCCGGCGAGGAACATAAAAAAAGAGATAACGTATTCAATAGACGGCGAATTAAAAGCAGCGATACTCGCATTCTTTGTTGAGAAACCTCCGGTAGCCATCGTCGTCAACGCATGATTGATGGCATCGAAGTTGGTCATACCTAAAAAGACTAAAATGGCAGCGAGCATGACGGTTAATCCGGCATACATCATCCAGAGTCGCTTGGCTGTTTCTTTAATCCGTGGATGAATTTTTTCGGCAGAGGGACCTGGTGATTCAGCGACAAATAGCTCAATCCCACCGACTCCAAGAATGGGTAAGATAGCTACGGTCAGGACAATGATTCCCATGCCTCCAATCCACTGACTCACACTTCGCCATAGAAGTATGCTTTTAGGGATGATCTCAATATCAACCATGACGGATGCACCGGTCGTTGATAATCCCGAAGCACTTTCGAAAAGCGCATCGATGGGTTGACTAAATACGCCACAGGTCAGATAAGGTATCGCGCCAAAAATGGTCATCGTGATCCATGCCAGTGCTACGATCAAAAAACCCTCCCGACGACCAATCCTTTCATCTTCTTTATGCACAAATCGCCAGATGGTCAGACCAACCACTATGACGATGATTGAAGTGCCGATGAAGGGGATGAATTCCTTTTCTTTATAATACAAGGATACTAAAGAGCATAGCGTGAAAATGCCCCCTAACATCACAAGGAGAACTCCCAGGACATGAACAACCGGACGCCACTTGATCATTCTGCAAAGATCTTTTCAACTTTTCCAATGGCATGGGGCAAAATCAGGATGATAGCCTTATCTCCAGGCCTAAACTTGTTGTTCGGCCCGGGTACATATCCTTCACCATTTCGCACGATACCTGCCACACAAGCTCCTGCCGGAAAATGAAGTTCTCCGATGGTTTTCGCAACCAGTCGTTTTTTCTTTGGGACTTCAAATTCAATGACCTCAGCATCAACTCCATGCAGACTAGCAATCGCTTCAATCTTTCCTCGTCTCACAAATCGGAAGATTGTATTCGCAGCAATCAACTTTTTGTTGATGATGGTATCAACACCGATGTTTTGAGAGATGTGGGTATAATCCACATTATCAACTAACGCAATAGCCTTATAAACACCTTCCTCTTTAGCCATAAGACTTGAGACAATATTCGTTTCCGAATTGGAGGTAAGAGAAATAAGCGCATCCATGCGATTTAATCCCTCTTCTTTCAATTCATCGATATCTCCCGGGTCGCCAATGACGACCAATGTATTGTTTAATTCGGCAAGGAATTGCTTGCCTTTATTTTCATCAGACATCACCGCAGTGATATCGTAGGTATCTTCAAGAAGTTTGCAAGTGATGAGTGCCAACTCGGTATCCCCAATGATCATAAGCTTGCGCATCTTTCGACCATGTTGGTCCGCCAGCGCGGTGATTTTCTCCAAAGTAGCTCGATTGGCTGACAAGTAAAAGTGATCATCCTCTCTGAATACGAGGTCTTTATCCGGAATCACTGTCTTTCTGGACCGAAGCAAGGCAATCACTTTACATTTATCCTCCCCATAGCGATTCTGTAGTTCAGCAACAGAGATTCCTACAAAAGGACTTTTTTCTCCAACGGCAATTCCGGAGATTGTAATCGATCCATTCTCAAAATCAATTAGATCCGTAAAACTGGCATTTGATAGTAACCTGGAGATTTCCTGAGCAGCTAATTGTTGAGGGGATATTAAGGTGTCGACGCCAAGTTCTCTGAACTGCTCAGCAAATGGTTGTTCGAGCAATTCAATATTTGAGATCCGGGCAATAGTTGTCTTTGCTCCGAATTTTTTCGCCAGAATAGAGATGAGGATATTCGCCTTTTCGGAGGTTGTCACAGCAATCATCAGATCAGCTGATCTGACTCCCGCACTTTCCATAATGGTCGGTAGACTGGCATCTCCAATAATAGTGGCAACATCCAGGTGTTGGTTTACTTTGTTGATCGCGCGTTCATCGGTATCGATAACGGTGATATTTTGGTTTTCCATAGCCAGCAAATCTGCTAAATGGAATCCAACGGCTCCGGCACCTGCGATAATGATCTTCATAAAAGGATCAATTTGTTGTTATTAGTGATTTCCTGTGTTTCATTGCGCACACAAAATCATGTCGAATCGGCCTTTCAATGAGTTGGTTTTGAGTAATTTACAATATTCAATACCAAAAATTGAAAGCTGGGTTGTTTGTAGCCGGTTCTTCAAATTCGACGCCTAAAAGTAGATAAAATGGCTCATATGGCAGGAAATGATTCCATTAAAGTTAGAGGTGAGAGGTGAGGAGCGAGAGGTGAAGGTCTGACCTTTTGGAATTTGCGTTTAGTTTAGTACATAGCCCTGTTGGTGCTTGTAGTTGAGGAAGTTTAGAAAATTGATTCTGCGACCATTATCGATCGAGAGCTGGAGACTTTTTTCGAAAAAGATCTGCGAGAATCAGCGGGAAGCTTATTTTCTCGCAGAGACCAAAGGAAAAAAACGCGCTAGAGGAGTAAAAGAAAAAAAGCGCACGCAAAGTCGCTAAGACGCAAATTAAAAAAAAACGCACTAGAGGAGTAAAAAAAAACCCACGCAAAGTCGCAAAGACGCAAAGAAAAAAAGAAAAACCATAGAATATAGGTCCCCCCTTTCCAAAGCACTGAGGATTTTGGGCAAGCAGGGGCAAAGGGGGTCCACGTGAGAAATGCGCATCAATTTCAAGTAAAAATTAGCACGCAAAGGTGAATAACCCCGGTATAGCTTCCTTCGACCGTATACAGGGTCTGCGCTGCGCTCCGACTCTCACTTCTCAAAACTGCACTCCATACTCCGCCGGAAACTGCGTAGGAATATCATTTTTATCTTCACCAAGATTTTGTCTTAAATCAATTTCAATCCCTCGTGCGATAGTAGAAATCGGAACATCATTCGGTGTGCCTTCAAATGGATTCTCTCCGGTGCGACCGATGCGCTCCATGGTGTGAAACATCCAGGCAACAGCCGTATAAATCGGTATGGCCAGCCATACGAAAAGATCACCTTGCAAAGGGTATTGCTCCGTAAAAGTCAGTCCAATTTCAAGAAATTGTGGGACAAGTGCCAAAGGCAATAAAAGCAACAGCAACCACATAAAGTAATGATTCAATGTAGCATACTGTCTGGGGTACGGGAAATTTTTAATTCGTTCCGTTTGTCCTTGTAAGGTGAATAGTTCCTGCACTAAGCCTTCAAGTTCTAAGAAGGAAAATTCCCAAATGATTCCTTTGTCTTTAAGCGCTTTGAGGTGATGCGATTGTTGATAGAGTAGAGCGGTTTGATGATTGTCTTTATTTAGGACATTTTTCAAATCGAAATCAGAGAGGTAGGGTTTTAAACTATCTTCCAAAGATGATTTCCATTCCGGTGGATCAATGCCCCATTCGCGATTCGTTTTGTGCTGCCCTGTGGTCTCCCAGGTTTTTCGATTTCGCATGGCATAACGCAAGGCCGTCATCCATGCGATGTGTCGATAGGTGATCGTTTTAATCTCATTTTTTAAAGTGTCTTCAGAAACTTTGTCAGGGGCATGCTCATTGGAGATCATATCTTGCACAAACACCCCAAAGGTGCGCGATGTATTGACGATACCGCCCCATATCTTTCTGGCTTCCCATATCCGACCATAGACGGCGTTGTTTTGAAAACCAATCACAAAAGCTACAGCCGTACCAATTAATGCCATTGGTGTCCAGGGAATCGTTAGCCATTGCAGATCAAAAAAATAGTATAAAGCGACCCAAAAGGTAATGATCAGAATAAAGACCATGGTCTCGAATCGAGTCCAGGCAGCCATGTCTTTAACATTATAAATTTTCCCTGTATACATATATTAAGGTGTTGCCGTGGTGATAGAGATGTTATAAAGGGTAAAATAGGATTAATATCGAAATCGGACGATTGTATCCTGCAAATCATTGTTAAATGGCTTAAAAATAAAATCCAATTCCTTCTGATCATTTAGAAGTGACTTTGGACTGACTTTCTTGACGCGGTTTGGTGTGTGAAAGGCAAAATGAATTTCCCTATTGTATAAATCATACATTGTATCAAATCGATGATCACCCTCCTTTAAAGAGTCTGGAGCGTAAAGGATCTGTTTTTTATAAATATTCATGACTTCGAGGATCATTCCCTCAGGACTCGGCAATCCCATTTCAATTGTCCTTGAGTCCGTGTTGCAATTAAAATCGGGAAAGATATCCAGCACTAAACCCTCCATGAAATCTGGATCCAGTTTGGTAGCGATTTCATTCAGTTTTTTACCTATGCTGTTCAACTCCGTCATTTGTTGAACCGCTAAACTTACTTCCATCAACATCCCCATTTCACTCGGATTATAAATCTCTATTATCTGGAACCTTTCAAGAAATTCAAGATCTGCACCATTTGCATATTCATTTCTCGCTTGATAGAGTGTGCCAAGATTCATCGTGTCCCTGATGAGGTCCGGTGGCAATACTTCTTTCAAGAAGTTAATGACGATTTCATCTTCCATCGATTGATCATCCTCTGGCATCATGCCCCTTATTTGATTCGCAATTTCACCTAAATCATATGTTTGAACAAACCGTCCACTGTTGTCTTGATGTATCCAGAGTTCATTTTTTACAGGAATGCAGGATACAAACGTCAATGTAATGGCAAGGAAGATATATTTCATTTGATTGCGTGTTTTTTAAATGGCGTAGGTGAATAGTATGGAAGCGTTATAGGTATAGTCTTTGATATTCGATTGTTTTATTCCTGTCATTTGGTCAAAAGGATCTTCCCTTAACTCTTCGACGGAGGATAGGATTAAGAGGGAATTAAAGGTTTTAGAAATTGAATCCCAGCCTTACTTCCGGACCGTTTTCCGACCCCAATTTCACCCGTCATACTAGGGACAAGAAGATATAGTTCAGATAAATAATACCAGCGAGATTTAGTTTCCTCCTGGGCAAATGATGTATTCAAGGTAAAAAATGAAAGGAACAGAAAAACGGTTACTGGCTGGGTCAGTTTGAATGTTCTTTTCATGGGTTATATTTTTTTTAATTATATTCATTTTAAGGCGTGTTTTGCATGATAAACCTACTTAAAATCTACGGAAATTTATTTTTAGGATTTTATATTAAGTAATCAAAATTCTATACAAGAAAAAAGGGCCTTTTCACATTCGTGAAGAGGCCCTTCAATGTAACTTTGTTAGGTGATTAACAGCCCATAATACCGAAAGAAAATACAAGTGTTTGATCTACCTTTTCACCTTTTGAATTGGTCGCCGGTTGCCAATCACCGGGCAATGTTTCGATCAGGTTTAACATCTTTTGATCGATTGATTTATAGCCTGAGGTTGATTCCAGGTTGACATTGGAAATTTTCCCATTTTGAGTGATAGTAAAAAAGAGTTTGCCTGACTTGAGCCCTCCCTCTTCGGCAATAGTTATTTCTTTGCTACTGTTGTCCTTTAGATAGTCAAGCATCGCTTGATAACCATCTTTGTATTCAGCTTCCTTTTCAGGTGTGACGGTCATATAGTAAACAAGGTCATAGCTTTCCAAATATCCGGGTTCTCTGTGTTTTTTAGCACAATCGGCCTTGATATAGAAGTTTGTGGAGTAATCAGCGGTTTTAAGCAGTTCAAGTTGAGCTGCATTTAGCAGCTCAGTATCTCCTGTTGCCAGTATTTCTGAATCACCTCGCAGCAGGGCTACTTTGACCTCATTATAGGATATGAGCTCATGCGTTGCTTTCTTAGGTAGAATATCTATGATAGATGTAGCTTTTTGAAGGTCTTCTTTTGTGATCCTGGTTTGAAATCTAAAATCAATATCATAGAGAAAGTCTGGTCTTGTAACCGAATGACTCATGAGGAAAATAGTAGGAGAGGTTTCCTTGTTGCAGACGCCTTCTCGTGGATGATCCATTGGTTTGTTCCAATTGAGAAATCCAAAAGCCATCAGGCTAAAGGTGGTAAGGACTGCGCAAACAATTAAAATGCTCTTTTTCATGTTTATAAGATTTAAGTGAAATAATGTCTCCAAATGTATAGGGGACAGCATGTTAACTGTGCTTAATTTATGTAAATTGATGTTAAAGTTGTGTAAAACAACCCTAATTGTATAAGTTTCAAATAGCTTTGTTGATATGTCCATCCGTATGATCAAGATATTCTTCGTTTCCTTTGCCAGTCTGTTATGCTTCTCAGCGTATAGTCAGCGTCAGGAACTTCAAAATGAAAAACATGTTGAGGTGGCTCTCCGAATGATTGGCCATCAGATATTGCTGAATGCCGGTGATAGTACATCACGTGTTTTGCCGATTATAGAAAATGAAGGGAAGTATCGGATTCAATTTGAGACGGAATTTGAATTTGAACCGGAAACGCTGGCGGCTACGATTAATCAGGTGATGGTAGAAACAAATATTGCCAAAAGTTTTATCGTCGAGGTGATCACCTGTTTGTCAGGTGAGGTGGTGTATAGTTATGAAATGCATGAGGTCATAGATTCAAGTATTGTCCCCTGTCGATCCAGAGCGGTGCCAAAATCCTGCTACACGTTGCTCGTCACGCTCGCTGATGAAAATCAGGCGGAGTCTGACTTGGCGATCATTCTTCCAAAAGAGGCAAATGTGAAATCAGACCCACTTAAATATATTGTAGGTTTTTCGTTAATTCTTCTTGGCTTTGCTGCTTATTTTCTATGGGATATCAACAAGAAAAAGATCGTTGATTCTAATTTGATTTCAATTGGTGCTTATAGATTCGATCAACGGAATATGGAGCTCTTGTTTGGGGATCAAAAGACCAAATTGTCCGGAAAGGAAACGGATCTTCTTTTGATGCTTTACAAGGATGTCAATAATACCGTCGAAAGGGATGTAATCCTTAATCAGGTATGGGGAGACGAAGGTGATTATGTTGGCAGAACCCTGGATGTCTTTATTTCAAAACTCAGAAAGAAACTCGAATTTGATTCGAGCATTAAAATCGATAATATTCGAGGGGTGGGGTATAAGCTGGTGATATAGTATTCCACAATTATTGTTGAATAAAAAAGATAATTTTTGATTTCTTTTATTTTGCGGGTTTCATTTCCAGCACCCAATACATTTCAATTTCACCTTTATTCTTGGCACTAATATGTCCACGCGGTTCAAAAGTGAAATGATCTTTAACGTGACTAAACGTATGACTTGAAATGTTTACACGACCGGGTTCACTGGTTTCTTCTAAACGGGCAGCCGTATTGACGGCATCTCCCCAAATGTCATACACGTATTTTTTGTCGCCCACGACACCAGCCACAACAGTTCCTGTATTTATGCCAATTCGGAAATCGAAATAGGGTAGGTTTTCTGACTGCCTTAAAATTTTGTAAGCCTCGTTCGTTCGTTGAATTTCCAACGCGGCGTCCACAACATTTTTTGCATTGGCTTTATTGGCGGTAGGTACACCCGCAGCGGCCAGATAGGCATCCCCTATTGTTTTTATTTTCTCCAACCCATGCTTTTGGATAATAACATCTATCCGTCGGAAATAAGTATTTAATAGTGCCACTAACTGGTCCGGTAAAAGCCCTTCGGATACAATCGTAAAGTTTTTCACATCTGCAAAAAGAACAGTCACATCATCATGAAGACGCGCTTGTGCTTTTCCCGTATTTTTCAATTCCTCAGCGATATCTTCCGGAAACATATTCAATAATAGGTTCTGAGAGCGTGCTTGCTCTATTTCTAACTCTTTTTGTTTGACGACCAAACTATCCAGCGCCTGTTGTTTTAACGATTCGAAGGTGTTGGCAATAAGAAAAAATATAGCCACTAATCCGGCCATGGCTAGTGCAAGAAAAGGTAATTGATATTTTTCGTAATCATAAGTAAATGGAAACTGATATCCATCTTGAATAACGATAAAATAGAGGATGACATAAGCAAGACAGATCGAAAGTACAACATAGGCAATCTTGCGATTGGTCAGTAAGAGTACGATTGGTGCAGTAAGTGTAATCCATGGGGAAACCGGTGAAGTAAATAAGCCCCCGGAATAATAGACAAGAATGGTATTGAGCCCAACGGTATAAAGACTCACGATAAAACCTAAAATTTTAATGTTGATATAACGAAGAAGAAGAATGCACGTCCCGAAAAACACCACACTTAAAATCATAGTCCATATGCCGGTAGAAAATTCTATGGCATAACTTAGTATTCCATAACCGGCACCAAAGACAGATGTTACCAAACATGTGTTGATAAAAAGTTTATGCTTGCGTAACAAATCTACATCGTCTCCGGGCAACGTTGGAATAAAATTGTTATGAATTTTGCTTAGTAGGTTGCTCATGCCATTTGCAACTGTTTGCGTTTTTTATACATTAAAAGAATAAAAGCAATATCGAAGGCAGCGACCACAAAATAGATCACCCAGAGGAAATAATTGTCCGGATATTTCATACTAAACATGACACTGATAAGCCCGGTGCCTAAAAATTTACTCCAAGCCAATAACTCACTATGTTCGGGAAAATCTGGGACATATAACAAGCTTATAAAGGCAACGCTCATCACAATATTGACAATGTAAGCATCTAAGACACCCATGGGTAAATCATATTGAACCATAAAGAGTGGACTTAATAACATGCTCCCAATCAATCCGCCAAAAATAAGCCAGTTTATATTCTTTTTAAAGAATGGCGTTGTAAATTGCTTGTAACCATATTTAAGCAACTTGTAAAGTATGAATGTGTCGAGGATAAGCCAACCCCAATAGGCTATGACGAGTGCTTTGCCCATATCAGGCACCCAGAATATGGCACCACCTATTTCATTGCCATAATTACATACAACCGCCACCGCCGGGATGATGACTGTTTTATTTTTTAAGGCGATTCGGATGATCACGACATAGGCTAGAATCCAAAGGAGGGCTCCAGTCGTAAAAAGGACAATTTGTAAAGGTGTATAATTGGCCGTATCAAACCATGGGTGTGGTTCCTGAATGTATTCCAAGATGGTCATAGGGTTGTGATTTTAGATTTAAAATTATTCAATCAATAGGACAAAGACGCTATAAAGTTTTAGCTGGTGGTCTTGTAGTCATTCTAAATTTCACTTTCTTTTAAAGATTTTCATGATTCGTCCCATGAGATTAAATACCCAATGAACAAGCTTGATTAACCATGGGAAGTTTTCATTCCAGGGTAAACCCTTGTTAAAGCGCCTGTAATCGTAATAACGAAATGGCCATAGAAGCCAGGGTTCGTGAAGAGTCCATATTTTACATTTAGGAGCAGATGAGCCACTTCTTTCTAAGATGACATTTACAGCTCTACGGGCAGCTTCATTAGCCCCTTCCATGGTAGCGAGATCCGTATGGGTACGCACGTAATCACTGGCAAAAAATAGGTTCTGTATGTTGCAATAAGACTCCGGGCGTAAATCCCAGGTGCGCGTATTATTGACCAGCAAAGGCTCCTTGTCCACCGTTTTGAAATCTTCTTTTTTAAGACCGGGAACTAATAGTGATTTGAATCCGCTGACAATTTCAGGAAGGCAGTTTTTTAACTTACTGACATCCATTTTCTCATCCTCGGGTGTGGTCGGTGAATAATTAATATCGCGATCGAGATTGCAGGCGACCACTAAATCCGCATGCAGTAAAGGTTTGTCGTTGTCGCGCAATCCTAGACTGAGTTGACACCAGACTTCCTCCATGATTTCCTGTTTGGTGCAATCTTTTGCTGCTTTTCCATTATATCCTGTTTGATCCCAGTCACTGATATCAACGGAGATAATGCCTTTTACCAGGCCGTTACCATAAGATTCCATTTTTATTTTATCCCAAAATTGTGGCTGGCTTATAGCGGTCACGGCCCAAGGGGAGTCAATGACCATCATATGCCCACGGGCGATACGGATGTCTTCTTTTAGATAATACTGCATGCCGGTCATCCATTGCACATCTTTTGCAAGTTTCTTTATCCCAAGAAGTTGTTGATCTGCCGTTAGAATATCATCATTCAGCAAAGGCGCCATGACTTCTACCGGTACGGCCATGATATAATAATCACCGGTCACTTCCTGAACCTGACCGGAGGCGTCCTCAACAGTTATACCGGTGATCGCAGATTGTTGTTTTGAACTGCCGGGTTGGCAATTCACCTTCATCACGTTGTGTTGATGGTGATAGTGAACTCCTTTTTGTAACAAGAAATCGCGCCATGGGTACAGCCATGCTTCATTCGTCGGGCCATTCAGAACACGATCCGTGTGGGTAAAAGGATTGGCCATTTGGAAAATCAACTGTAACAAAATATCTCCACCCGTTCGCGTACTCACCAATTTTGGCTTTGCGGCCACCAAAGTACGTGTAATCCCCCCGACAAAAAATTCGTTGTAGGCTTCACTATGGTTGTCTGCTTCTGTATACTCCCACCAGGCAACACGTTCATAATCTTGTAATCTTCGTTCGTAACAACTTGTCATGAGTTGCCACAGCTTATCCATAAAGTCGGAAATATCGTTTTCAGTCAAACCCGAATGGCTGACTTTCATAGCTTTGGCAATCACTTTCAGGTCGGCGAGACTTTTTGGGAAATTGACAAGACTGATAATATCATTCATTCCTTCTCGACCCATGACGACTCGATGGGTAGCCACAAGATTATCATAAACACCATTCTTGTTTCCTTTGAAAGGAATGCGCTTCATCGTGTTCGTAACATGCCGATAAAATCCAGGGAAAAATCGAAAACCATGTTCGCCGGGAAGGGGCTTTCGGTCACCAGTAGCGGTATGGGGGACATCTGTGCTACGTGCTTTGCCACCAACATAAATAGGCTGTTGTTCGAATATATGCACTTCAAAGCCGCGTTCAATCAGTTCATGGGCTGCACTCATGCCGGCAACTCCGCCGCCGGCTATTATTACCTTCTTCATTGGTTCTACGCTTTATTTTGGGTAGCGGAAGATAAATTAATTTTGGTAGAATTCGAATAAAGATTAGCATGGTAGGGAATTCTGAGTGGAAATTGAGGAAGTATTAGGGAGATTTATATATCTCGAATCTCGAACAATAAACACCCTTGGAGCACTAATCAAGTAAAGAATAATTCTAGTTTCGTTTCATATTAATTATTGCATATTTCAGTGGAATACAGTTGAAATAGGATAAGGACGTTTAGGAAACGAATCATAATTTTGATATCCTTTTTTCGCTTTCTATTTGAGATTTTCTTTAAAAAAATCCATTGTACGCTGCCAGGCCAGATCAGCCGCTTCCTCATCATATCGCGGTGTTGAGTTGTTGTGAAACCCATGATTTGTCCCCGGATAAAAGAATGTCGTGTAGGCTTTATTGTTTTCTTTTAAAGCGATTTCATAAGCCGGCCAACCGGCATTGACTCGTTCATCTGTTGCTGCATAGTGAATCAAAAGCGGAGCATTGATAAGTGCTGTTTCTTCCGCTGTTGGTTGGCTGCCATAGAATGGAACTGCCGCAGACAAGCCAGGTACTTTAGTGGCCATCATATTAGAAATCCATCCGCCAAAACAAAAACCTACGACACCTATTTTCCCATTGCTATCAGGGTGCGACAAGAGGTAGTTATATGCGGCAATAAAATCTTCCAACATTTCATTTTTATCGCGTTGCTGTTGTAAGGCTCTGCCGTCATCATCATTTCCCGGATAACCTCCTAAAGGCCATAAAGCATCAGGTGCGATAGAAATAAATGATTCTAAAGCGGCCCGTTTGCCAACATCTTCAATGTAAGGATTAAGGCCACGGTTTTCATGGACTACAATGATACCGGGCAGTTTTCCTTTTGTATCCTTGCGTTTCGAAAGAAGTCCGCGTATCTCACCACCTCCTTGAGGTGAATCATAAAGCACATATTCAACATCAAGCCTGGGATCATCATTTTGAATTAACTTAGAACTCAAATAATTAGGCATGATGAAATTGAGCAAAGAAGGCAAGGTGATTCCACCTACCGCATACAGGGATAACTTTTCAATAAAGTGTCTCCGGTCTAAACGGTTATGTGCATAGTCATCATAAAGTGCAAAGACTTCCGGATGAATATCTTGTTTTTTTAGCTCATTCATATAAAATTATATTTATGTCTGGTATAGCAATAGCCTTTTGCATCAAACTATATCTTTCTAAAAATCACAGGTTAAGAAAAACATTTATTGCAATTGATCTCCAGATGAAGACAAAATAGCAAAGGATATTATTTATGCAACGATGGTTAGCTTTTCAACTTTCGAGAGATGGTCAGCGCATCAGTTCAACGGTCATGCAAGGTATTATAATTCTGACGTTGGATGTATGCGCTGGTGATCAATTTTGATCCCACATCCTCGGAAGTAACTCCGGCTTCAATTCATCACTAGGTTAAAGCTTTTTATAGACATATAGTTTAAGCCATGATCTGTTGATATAGGGTAATTGACTGCTATGCGGCCAAACTTCTTCTAGGATAGATGCCCTCTTTGGTTACCAAACTAAAGGCAGGAACATCGGTGTATTCAGCCAACTCAACACCTTCTTCGATGATGGTGAAGCTGCCCACGCGGCAACAATCATTCAAGACGACATGATCAGCGATCTGGCAACCATGGGCGATGTTTGATCGTCCACCAATTCGAACATTTCTACCAAGGCGGTTTTTTAAACCAATGGCTACCTCGAATCCAATAACACTTTGTGATCCGATTTTACTGTTATATCCAACCGAACAACCCTGATCAAAAATGCAGTTTTCACCAATGTCAATTGTTCCGGTGCAGATCCACTGTTGGTCCGGTGTCACCTGGTTGGTCCCAAACAGAATCCCATCCGCCAGGTAAGTGCCTTTCCCAATGTTCAATAAAGGGAGATCGCGCAACCAACATTTGGGGTAGATGGTGAAATCGATCGATCCCTTGTACCCAAATGTTCGAAAGAAAAGGAACTTGGTTTCCGCATCTGAGAATATGAAATTCAGGATGGCAGGATTGTATACATAATTGCGTAGCTCGCGAGTATAGATCAACCGATCCTGGTAGTTAATATTGCCTTCGTCTCGTTTGAATTTTCCGGCTTTTATATTGTTAACGGCTTGTTGGAATCGTTCGTTATCTGCTAATGTCCGGAGTGATTTATTAATAATGTTGCTATCGATAAAACTCATGATTGTTTTTTTTGAAAGTGAGTAATGCTTGTTTACCACTTTATCGCAAAAGCATCAAAAGGTCATCACCAATAGAAAAGAATAATTTATGAAAGTTGGTGAAATAGAAATTTAAGGAAACGAAATATGGCCACATTGTTTATTGACTGGCGATTTGTTTTTGAAGGGCACCAAGTTCTCCTTCTGTTAAAAATCGCCACTCACCTTCTTTTAGATCGCCTATATGAATGTGCATGATACGGATTCGATGCAATGCCGTTACATTGTAACCACAATGATTACACATCCGGCGTATCTGTCGATTCATACCTTGTGTCAATATGATGCTAAAGACATGTTTGCTGACTTGAGTAATCGTACACGGCAAAGTCATTTTACCCAACATAGGAATGGGCCCTGACATTTGTTGGAGGAAGCGATTGGTAATTGGGTGATCGACAGTGACCACATATTCTTTTTCATGATAGTTTTCTTCTCGCAATATCCGATTGACGATATCGCCATTATTAGTAAGCATGATCAAACCGGTAGAATCTTTGTCCAATCTTCCAATTGGAAATATCCTTTGTGGAAAGTTGATAAAATCGATCATGTTGGTTTTATCCTTCCGGTCTGTAGTACTCGTCACGCCAACAGGTTTATTGAGCAGCAGGTAGACTGATTCTGTTTCTATGTCCAGCAGTTTTCCGTCAATGGCCACTTTGTCTCCTTGAAAAACTCGATTTCCCTTTACGGCAATAGTCCCATTAATCGAAACACGGCCTTGTTCTATCCACGTATCCGCCACCCTCCGCGAACAAAGCCCTTTGCTACTGATGTACTTGTTTACGCTTTCGGAATCTTGGTTCATGGGTTAATTTGGTTATTTAGTGATTGCGTTAGTGGTGAGGAGTGAGCCAATGCATCCCTTTTCGTATCTCGGGTCTCTTTTTTTGAAAAGGGTGAACGGTTAAAGGTGAACGGTTTATTTTTATATAAGTTATATGTTACAAGAGGTTAAAAGCCTTCCACTTCCCCCTACACTAAAAAAAGTTGCACGCAGAGGCGCGGAGACGCAGTTCTAATTTTTTCCTATTCAGTATTATTCGTTATTCGTAATTCACAGATTCTTAATTTACTTATTTATGATAGTTCAAAAAGAAAACTTCTCCTTAAATTCCTTCAGATCCGATGCCAGGATATTCTTATCAATAGACGTCAGTGCTTCAAACCGTTCGTCAGGATCGATCTTGAGACTCCTCATCTTCATATTTTGATTGGCAAAGATCATTTCGAGGTCAGGGTAAAGACCTTTTAGCTCATCTACAATATGATTGATCGAATAACTGTTTTCTACAAGGTTATAGGTATCCGGTTTTAAGTCCGAAAGCCCAATCTCTTTCAATAAGGTGCACATGCGATCGATGTGAATAAAGGAGCGCATCTGGTTGCCATCACCAAAGATGAGTAGTCGATTATTAAAGTTGGCTTCAAACATAAACTTATTGATGACGGAATCGAAACGCATGCTTTTACTGTACCCATAGACATTTCCGAGTCGCAATACATATACTTTAATATCAGAATCGCGTAAACGATTAACATGCTTCTCACCATTCATTTTGGAGATGCCATAAAAGGTTTTGGGATTAATCGGCGCACTTACATTTTTTACTTTTTTGGAAGCACCGTATACGGAGATACTACTAGCATAGATGTACTTCTTAACCTTGCTGTTTTCTATAAGATAGGTCAGCTCCGCAGTTCCCCAGTTATTGACCTGATCAAATTCATGTGGATTGTGATCTGCAAATGGCGTGGATACTTTAGCCGCGAGATGATAGACAATATCAGCGGCATCCACTTCTTTTTTTAGTTTGCGAGAATCCAGAATATCTCCTTTGACAAATCGCACCTTTTCGAAGGGCAATTTTGATCGTCCTAAAAACAGATTGTAATTGTTGCGAATCAGGTTGTCATAGATCACTATCTGATCAACTGATTTATCTGCTTCAAGGGTGTATATAAGTTCGGTTCCAATATATCCGGCACCACCAACCACAAGGATGTTCATAGGATTATTTTGAGATTAATTCAGTATGTAATCCGCATTCCGTTTTGCTCATGCCAAACCACCTTGCGGATCGTTCGTCGGTCAAATCAAGTTTTCGAGTACAAGGAGCACAACCTATACTTTGGTATCCCTTAGCGTCCAATGGATGCTCAGGCAGATTGTATTCTTTTTTGTAGGCATATACCTGCTGTATACTCCAATCGAGCATGGGATGGAAACGCGTCGTATCAAAAAGTGAAGGTTGTTCGGTTTGCATATTCTTTCTTACCGAACTCTGATCCGCACGAACACCACTGATCCAAATATCATAGGTCATCAGATAGGGTTCCAGTGGTTGAGTTTTATTGAGATAACAACAATAATCAGGATCCGTTAAAAAATAAAACTGGCCATCACTGCTTTTTTGTTGAATTTTTGGGATTACAGATTTGACATCGATGACATGCAGACCTAATAATTCAGTTACCTCATCTCGAAAAGAAAGTGTCTCAGAAAAATGAAACCCTGTATTGATAAACAGGATGTCGATATCCACTCCCGAAGTGCTCAGTATATGTAACAAAGGAATACTGTGTGTTTGAAAAGAAGAAGTAGCGAAAATTTTCTTTCCATCATTTTTGTATTCTAGTAATTTAGATTTGATCTCTTCTACTTTCATTTTTTGTACTTATAGTCCTTTGCCTGGTTAATGAGGGGCAAAGAGGCTCTCTAAATTGAAATTGCAAATTTAACCAACCTCGTTCATTGATGGTGGATTATCTCTAACAATTCAATCGAATGGTTGTTGTGCGGCAATGAAACAGGGTGAAATTGGATCGGAAGTAGGGGTTTTTCTCTTGCTAAGGGGTAAACCCCAACGCTATTTGGAGTCCTATCAGGACTTGACTGAATGGGCAAGGTAAGGTTCACATTAAAGAACAAAAATATGAACCAATGAGATGTAGTAATGATTTTTAGAGCGAGATACTGTGATTTATTTCAACTAGAATTTATACTCAACAACTCCCTTGATGAAAAAGGGTGTGCCGGGTGTAAAATGAATTTCCGTTATCGAAGCATCCTCGTTTTGTAGTCTTGATTCTGTGGCAAATTGAGTTTCATTCCATTCGGTATTGAGTAAATTTTGCACTTGAATGCCAAAGCTTAATTTCTTCCATTTGTATCCTATATTGGCATCAATGACAGCATATCCCTTCGCAATAACCGAGTTGTCTTCATTGGCAGGGCGATCTTTGATGTATCGGAGGTTGATACCACCAAAAGCACCGGATGGATGAGTGATATTTAGTCCGCCTACTAATGTGAAATCAGGTGCCAAGGGAATGTAATCTTCGCCGACTGCTTCTTCCGTGGCTCTCGCAAGTGTATAGTTTGCATCCAGGCTCAAAAAGATCCAATTGAATGTTTGGTATCGAATACTCAAATCTATCCCTTGTCGTTGGGTTTTGCCGCTTGGTTCAATGATGCCCGCATCCCCAACGTAAACAAATTCTTGTTCTAGGAATAAATACCAGTAAGCTGCATTAATTAAAAGGCGAGGAAGTGGCTTGTGAATCACCCCAATATCAAATCCATAGGCCGCGGGTAGAATATTACTTCCGTCTTGAGCAATAACATCACGGGTGTCATTGGAGTGAAATCCTTTCCCTGATTTTAAGTACAGTTGTAGATAAGGTGATGAATGATAAAGAATATTAAATTTTGGACTTACAATCGTTTTTGTGTTGGCTTGGGTCTCATAATTCGTCTGTAATGCATCATTATATTGAAAGTCAAAAAGATCAATTCGGATTTCAGGATTAAAGGTCCATTTGTTTATATTAAAACTCCCGCTTAGATAACCGCCATAATTTGTTTCAGCAATATCCCCCAGTTGTATTTGATCGAGTGTTTGATTTCTGTTGACGGTGTGGGATAACTCATTGTCAATGCTCTCATCAAAACGTATACTGATTCCAGCTTGCCAATTTCCGTCTATAGCACCTGATGAAAATGATCTGTAAAAGTCGCTGTTTAGCCCAAAAATATTTCTATTTTCCTTCTGTTTTATTTGATCACCATTGATGGGGTCATCAAGAAAATAAGTGAAATTTGAATACAATTCGAAATCATATTTGGAGTAGAAGAAACTATTTTTTAGTATTGAGTTTTTATCGATTGTTTTGTCATAATGAAATAGAATATTTGTTCTGCTGGTATTTCCACCTTCTGTATCATCAATAGCCCCAAAGCGTGATATCATCCCGCTGTCAACTGCCCTTTGAGGTATCTGTCCGGAAGCATCCCATTCACTGGTAAAGTAGGAGACCAGAATGCCTGCCTTTGCTGTACCGGATATATTGCCGTCGTATTTGGCTAACAGATTTATCCTATTAAAATTTTGTGGACTTTCAAATGGACCATCCGTCGCAAGGTATTCCATGGCAACATAACTGCTTTGCTTTTCTGTATTTAGGAGATTAAACATCCCAAGCAGACGGTTTGTGTTGAACATCCCAGACTCCAATTTCAGTGAACTATAATCCAGGCTTTTCTTTGTCTGAAAATCAACATACCCTGCGGTATTGAAATTGCCCTTATTGGCATAGTAGGGTCCTTTTCCAAAGCCAATTTTATCTACGGTTTCTGGTATCACAAAATGTAGATCAGCATATCCTTGTCCATGCGCATGAGACACCATATTGACAGGTATGCCATCCACCGCTATGGCGATGTCAGTTCCATGATCGATATCAAAACCTCTGAGAAATATCTGTTCAGCTTTTCCACCGCCGGCATGTTGACCAATAAAAAGGCCCGGAACTGATCTGAGTATATCCTGTGAAGAATTAACCGGATTGGTCTGAAGGTCTATGTCTGTAAACAAATTGAGGGCATCGATATCGGGTGAAATCACGATTTCATTCAAGGAGATCGATTTTACTTTTAGACCAACATGAATGGGCATATCTAAGGCCTCGATCACCAGTAATTTTACTTCGTAGCTAAAGTGTGACACATATAGTGAATCTCCAATTTTTATATTATCAAGCAGAAACGCTCCATCATCATCGCTGTGGGCATGGTCTTGATTGGTTAGGTTGACGACAAGGGCGCCATAGATAGGTGATGCATATTCGTCCGTGATATTCCCTGCAAGCGTTTGCGCAAATCCATTAAGATTCTGTACTAAAAAATAGAGGATAAATAGCCTTTTAAGCATAGATGGAAAGTTTTAGTGGGCTTTTACTGCTGGTTTTAGCATGTCCTTGGTTGATTTTGAATAGTCAGCTTGGTTGCTCTCTTGACTATATACGAAGGGCACATGTATATTGGATCACTCTAGATGAATAAAAAGTCATGAGAAGATTAGAAGGTTCTTTACAGTTTGTGTTTAAAGGGTTAATTGGTTATGAAGGATATGATGGTTAGGCTGATTATTCTTGTTTATGGAGTCTAACGGTGCCTATTTCTTGTTTTAGATAGATCGAGATACCAAAGAAGAATCATTTCAACAATTTGCTCCATATCTCGATTAATGGGGGCTGAACCAAGAACAACCGGTGATCATTTTCACAACTTGGGCGAAAAGCCCTTTAGATTATCAGATCAACTTGCAGGATAATATTAATCAATTGGATGATGATGGAATTATTTTGTGGATGGGAAAGATGGATTTGGTAAGGAAAGTTGAAACCATCGAAGGTTGGTATTTGCCACAATACTCATATATACCTACTGCAGCTAAAAAATAACTCCAGTTGAGTTGGCCTTGATACCAAGGTAAACTGGTTCATCAATATGTTTGTTGGGGTAGTTAAAATCACTCCCGCTTGCTTTTGTAATAGGCAATGGTTCTTGCCAACGCTTCTTTTTTCTTGTATTTCGGGGTATAATTAAAATCCATCTTTGCTTTTTCCGCTGTGAAAGTAAAATCCGAACATGTATAGATAACAGCAAACCGGCTAAACTTTGGATTGGTTTTTATAATAGGGGAGATCAGAAACGCGAGAAACTCCGTCAAACTTCCTATGGCATAGGCAAGCCATTTCGGTAACCATAAATTCTTCGGCCATATTTTATAACCTGCCCCTTCAACAATCTGATCAAAAAATTTGAAAAAATTAGCGCCTGGTCCATCCGTTATGAAGTATGCATTTCCATCAACGACGCCATCAGATTTTGTCAAAGCTTTCGCAGCCAGTAGATGAGCATAAGCCATATTCCGAACATAGACATGCTGACATAATGATTTGCCGTTACCTAATCTTACATAGAATCCTTGCTTAGCCATATCAATCAGTGAATCGATATGGTAGGGATCTCCTTCACCATATACATCCGAAGGCCGCAAAATGCAAGTCTTTAACGTATTGCCGTTTGCTTCTTTTACAAGCAGCTCTGCCCGTTGTTTGCTTTCGCAGTAGGCATTAATCGGTTTGCTAGGGTAGTCGATGGATTCATCGATATTGACCATTGATTTTCCTGTAAAGATTGCATCCAGCGAACTGGTATAAACAAGGTAGGGTACACGATTTTGTCGGCAAGCCTCGATTATATTCTCGGTTCCTCCCAAATTGACTGCAAGTACTTCTTTCGGGTTTTTGGTTCCCCAGTCAACGATCGCTGCAGAATGAATGACGACATCTATGTTCCGGCATACTTTCTTGACAACCTCTAAATCCCGGACATCTCCTTTAACAAAAGAAATGTTAGGATGTGTTTCCTCATAGACGGGAGACTTGATATCCAAAATACAGATATGAAAATCACTATTGCCTTCGTGATCCATTAGAAGTTCTTCGACAATCGCAGATCCTAAGAATCCGGATCCTCCGGTTACTAAATACTTCTGTGGCATTAAATTAGTGATATTGAAAATAGATTCAATGATTGAATTGGTAAATCTAAGGATTAACGTATGAAAGGAGTTGTTTGACCAAAGTAGTTGGATGAAATATATAGTAATATCAGCTGGCCTCCTTACCCCGCACTATTTTTATGAGATATCCATAGACTTAAACCACCGACCAACCAAATGGCAGCACTGGTCAGTACTTTAGAGGCTTGCAATTCATTGTCTTCTGCCCAAGACATCGCCAAGCCCATTATGAGGAACACTTTCTCACAGATTGGTTGTCATTCCTGCTTTTCAGAAAAAAGATGTTCTTTTCTTTTTTCCATTTCAGCAGCAATGACACGACCATCTTCATCTTGGACTTTAAGTCGCTCGATGATGTTTTGATAACTTTCGGCATCTCTGTCCTGACTGAGTTTGAAAACAGTGTCGATTTCTGTGATCTCAACCTCGAATGCAACAATGGCATGCAGCACCCTTTGTTTGAATTCCATCGGAAGATTGTCGAAAACAGTTGTAGAAGCTTCGTTATGCCCTTCAAAGTGGAGCGTGGTCATTCGGAGTACATCTTCTAAGGCTTGATCGTCCAAAAACCGGATGATTCCTTTCACATGCACACTCATATAGTTCCAAGTGGAAGCAGTATATGGATTGCTGTACCAGGTACCACTAACGTAAGTATGTCTGCCGGTAAAAACAGCCAGGACATTTTCGTTGTGCAAGAACGCTTTATGATGGTCCGTATTTTTCATGATATGGCCACGCAACAATTTTCTGCCATCTGTCTCTTCAATAAATAGCGGTACTTGTGTGGCAATGGGTTTATTTTCAGCATCACAACCGGTTAAAAAGGCAAAAGGATATTGACCAATAAATGCATTGATCACCTCTTTGTTAGATTCTTTATGGTAGGGAAGGTTGTACATTTTCGACTGAGGGTTGATGGTAAGAATTAAATATTGGTAACCGTTTATTTATAGTGTGTATTAGGATTTAATCCATTTCAAAATGGATCGTTTTATTCCGGGTGACAAACCTTCCAAATAGTGGGGTTGTGTAAGCGCTGATAATTCATTTTCTAAATCTGGATACTTTGAAGCCAATTTGGAAATGAAGAAGAATGCGGTATGCCGAACAGAAGGTTGTTTGTCAATTTGCTCCCAAAGGCTGACACAGATATCAAACAATATGCCTTCTTGCTTTTCGCTGAGATTTATTTTTAGAAGAATTTTAATCAATTCTCGCTGATGTCCCTCCTTTTTCTTTGGAATACAATCTAGTATTGGGTCAATATGATTGGTTATTCTTGAATCATTTCGATCGATACAATTTTTTACAATCAATGCCGCCCGCCAGGCATAGGGTTGTTTGTCTGAGACACTCAGGGCTACCGCTTCTTCAAAATACTGGGAATTCTCTTTTAGAAAAGAAATCATTCCTGCTTTGTTAGAATGCATTAAAGCGTATTCTAATTTAGTACTTGGCATTAAAAACCTTGAAGGGTGATTTTGAATTTGACTGGCTCAACTTACAAAAGAGTAGCGTATGATGAATGAGTTTTATAGGGTAATCAACTTTTTAAAGTCAAATATATAAATGTTGATAAAATTATAAGGAAGGAGTACAGATAGAGTGAATTTACTTTGAACTTTTCTTTTACCAAATTGATCACGCAGATGATTGGCAGTATAACTAACATCGCTAACATCGGAAGCCAGAGAATTTCAAAAATTGCGCCAACAACCGCAAGGTCGTAAACATCAATAAGTTGACCTAAGCACCAGTAAATTGCAGTAAGTATACTCAGGCCGAAAACTATTTGAGGTTTATTTGATTTATTCCCTGTAATCATTCTTTGGAACTTTGATGAAATTAATTGGATGATTATTTTTTATGTTATAGGGTTATTTGTTTTGGTCAAAGATTATTTTTCCTTTAAAGCCACTATACAGCAGGTATTATTATGATATTCATTGTTGCCTGTTTTTGATTTCCCGAATTCTCCATAGGAGAAAAAGCCTGCCATGGGCGCATCCCATATATTTTGCACTTGCTCTATCTCTTCCTTCATTAGCAACCCAAAAGATAGATATCTGCTCACGCATGAAAACATAATCAATGCATCGGCTTGCTGTTCTGTATTGTCCTTAATGCTTTTGCATTCTTCAACGACCGTTTCGATGGAATCAAAATCAGGTGGTAGCGCAAATTTGATTTTTGAGCCTTGAGGTACATTCCCGGAACAAATAAGTGATCGTTCTTCACGATTGACAAACATGGCTGTCCGTATGACAGGATCTGCATTTTCACGCTCCAGCTGTAATGGATAATACCAAGAGCTTAGAAAAGTGACGATTTCCTGGTTGTCATCCAACTTGACTTCAACACCAAGGTAATTCGTCAATATGTCCAATGCAGGTTTGTCGTCAATGGTATATACAATATGACCTTCGCTTTTAGTAACTGTCTTTGTGGTGCCAATAGCTGTCCAGCCACATGTAGCAATACCTCTGACATCTATTTTATCTTCATCAATGATGAGTGCGACAAGCGCATAGTCTTTACTTTGTCCATTTGTAAAAACATAAGTTGATTCAAGCGCCAAATCATCTCCTGCTTTTCCCCCAAATATGGTTACTTCTCTTTTCGGATCCGAGACATGTTTTCCAAAACCTTGTAGGATACCGTCAACAATTGGTTCGCCGTCTAAAGATATGCCACCTGTTGCTACAATAAAAGCAGGATTGTCAAATGTTTCTTTGCCGATAACACCTAGTTGGCTTGCGTTTTCAAAAGCTGTCTGAATACTTGTTTCAGTAAATTCTATTCTAAAATATGCCGGATTCATGTCGAGTAGCATCATCACAATGCCGCCTTTTTCAATTTCGCCATCAATAAATTCACCGGCAGTAGTTGCCCCAAATATTTGGATGCCTTCTTTATCAAGTAACTTGCTAATTGCTTCTATGTCCTGCTTGACAGACATAAATACAACCGCTAAAGTAGGCTTGAATCCATCAGCCATGCTTTCAATTAAGGCAATACTGATTTCTTTTGTTGAATTTCCTTTGATTGATTTTGCTTTCAATTTTTTCTCTTAGTTTAATGGCAGTCGTTGTTTTACCTAAAATAGCTAAGTGATGCGCAGTGAATGTTTTCAATGCACTCCATTTTACATTGGTAATTAGATTTAAGAAATGTATTTCTTTTCAAGTAGTCATGTAGGCCCTTATTAGGACTGTCTATTGTGTGCCTTAAAGGGTAAATATAGTTCATTAATAGAAGAATTCGCAGAGGGGGAGATTCCTCTTTTAAGCGCGACTAAAGTGCTAGGAACTAAGAGCTATGATCCTCACATTTAGCCTGAATACTACTTTTTCACTAAAGTACTATTCGCGGGTAGATTCTTTGTGTTCATCCTGCCCTTCGCTCAGATCAAGATAGGCCTTAACTAATCTACTTGCCTGAAAGCCTAAATTCCTTAACTCTACCAATAGACTTAGGTATAAGATAATATTTCTTGTTCCGATGTCCTGGGTCTTAATCCTTTTTATCTGCTTCTTTCTTGTCGCACGGAGCAGTTTCGCATAGGTGTCCATATCTGATAGCAACTGTAATGCGGCCTCACTATCATCGTTTTGATAAACATTAATAGTCGTAACGAGTTTTTCATTTAGAGCTTGAGCGATTTCCTTCAGTTCAGTGATCTGAACATCAAGGAATGGCTTGTGGTTGTTATCTACATAGTTTAGGATTGGATCAATAAAATGATCCGTATTCACAGCCATCTCCTGCGTGTATTCCAGAACGAGTATGTATAGGTGTCCTATATCAAGTTCTTCTTCATCTATCTTATCCAATGCACTATTTGCAATTCCTCTCAATCGCTTTGATTTCTTAAGAATAGGCTTGAACGTTTTGCGGACATGCTCAAGTGTCTTTAAATCCTCAGTTTCCAGTCCGTCGATGGCACCATTAATGGCAACGCTAAAACTACCCAGGTAGTAACTCAATGATTTTGAACTTATGCTCAATACCTTCGTTCTGTTTAAATATCCTTCTTCAATAATTCTTTCAAAATCTTGTTTATCATCGACGCTGGATTGGTGTTTTGTATTAGTACGGTAGATGACATATCCAGCCAATACTAGGATCAGTGCTACTGCAACTGCGCCGCCAAAAAAGAAAGCGGTGGCTATTAGAAATGCCAAAACAAAAGCAGAGAATGCGGTAAAGAACCAGCCGCCGATTACCGAAAGCACCCCAGATACACGGTAGACCGCACTTTCTCTACCCCAAGCACCATCTGCAAGAGAAGTTCCCATGAAGACCATGAACGTTACGTAGGTAGTGGAAAGTGGAAGTTTAAATGAAGTGCCCAATGCAATTAATGCACTGGCTACCACCAAGGTAGTGGCCGCCCTGACCAAATCAAACTGAGGTGCTTCGCTTCCATGATGCAGTTGCTTGGAAATAAAAGGTCGTTGATCAAACTGTTGACTTAGATTATTTCTTATACCTATTGGTAAAACTTTGTTTACTGCTTTAGCAGAATTTGCAAATACACGAACGATTGTTCTGGAAATTTTATAAGAAGCAAACCTTTCTACACCTTCGTATTGCCTCCCTAGGTCCAACGAAGTCTTCAAGACAGATCGTGCTTTCTTCGATGTCCATAACGTGATGGCCATAACGACACCGGCCAAAACGAGTAATATAGTAGGCGTTGGTACTTTGCCGGCAAGTCCTACCATCAATAAAGCATCTGGTGCTAGTCCACTTGAATTGTATATTTCCCATGAATTATAACCAGCCAGAGGTACACCAATGAAATTCACGAGGTCATTTCCTGCAAAAGCCATCGCTAATGAAAAGGTCCCAATGTAGACCGTAAGTTTCATGATGTTAAAGTTTTTGTACACCATGGATACGACCTGTAAAATGACAACCCAGCTAACAAAGCTGATGCTAAGAATGAATACTGCATTTTCACTGATGGCCGATTTAAGATCGTCTGTCATAAACGATATTCCCTGGGCACCTTTAATCATAATAAAATAAGTAATAGCGGTAATCGCTAGCCCACCCCAAAGACTGCCATAATATTTCAATTTAGACTGATAATCGAAAGAAAATAACATTCGGGTCAAATACTGCATGACTAATCCAATCGTGAAAGCCACAAATATTGATAAGAAAATACCTGAAATAATTCCAATAGCGCTTTCAGCATTGATGTAATCGGTAATTCCCAATGAAGTCGTTTGATAATAAATCTTTATCACTGAGTAGGCCACCGCAGCACCAAGTAATTCAAAAACTATTGAGACGGTCGTTGATGTGGGTAATCCAAAGGTGTTAAAGGTGTCCAACAAAATAATGTCGGCTACCATGACCGCCAGAAACAAAAATATGATCTCAGAAAAGTAGAAGTGTTCAGGATTGAAAATTCCTTTCCTCGCCACTTCCATCATACCACTGGAAAAAGTACACCCTATGAGTATTCCTGCCGCTGCAATCGTTAATATCAATTTGAATGATCCTGCCTTTGAGCCTACAGCGGAATTTAGGAAATTGACCGCATCATTACTTACCCCTACGATCAAATCTGAGATGGCTAGAAGAAACAGGATGATGACAATGATTAGGTAAACAGTCTCCATAATGGGGGCAAAATACTATTTTTGGAATAGGATTATCAAATCAAATACAAACATAAGTCAACTTACTGAGTAAATTCTAGTCGAAGTATTGTTTGACTACTTAAGTATAATCTATTGAATTCCTGCATTTTACTTCATTTCTACTAAATTGTTGATTTGCATCCTCACCTAAGGATAAGGCCTTTTTATTGAATGTTTTTGGGGTTTAGGAGATTAGAGGCTGAGGAGGTTAGCGACCACGAGGCCCTCTGCCCCCTCTGCTCTACGCCTTTTGCCCTATGCTTCCCGCCTCTCACTTCCCAACAAAATCATCCATCTTTGTAATGCTTGAAATCTATACCTATATATAGCTTTATTATTAACAGCTTGCCTTTTATCAATTGGCAAGGCGCAAACTGATATCGTACGGTTTGAAAACATAAGTTCAAAGCATGGTCTGCTACACAAGGAGATCACCTTTGCGTTGGAAGATCACCTCGGGTTCATTTGGTTCGGTTCTGAAGTAGCATTGTATCGATAGGATGGACATGAGCTGAAAGCTTATGGTCATGATGTGCATGATTCTACCTCCTTGTCTAGTTGGCGCGTATAGGTTATCACAGAAGATCAGCAAGGACGAATCTGGGTCTCCACCATTTATGGTGTGAATCTGTTGGATCGTCGAACGGGGACATTTGAAAGATTCGTTCCTGATGCTGAGAAACAAAGTACAAAGGGTGGAAACTTTATTCATTCTGTGCTCGCAGATCAGACTGACCGCTTGCGGGCTGTAGGAAATCAGCATGTGACTATATATAATGAATCCACTCACTCCCTTCAGGAAGTCAGACAGGTCATCAGGATGTCATGCATGTGATCACATCTATCACAGAAGCTGAGGATGGAGTGGTCTGGTTCGGCGCAAAAGGCGGGCTGCTCAGAATCGCTCCCGGAGATTCCACGTTTATTTATGTTGTTCCCACGTTGGGTGGCACGGATGAATTCATTGATGTCTATAAAGTAATATCTGCTGATAGTGGGGCACTTTGGTTATCAACAGATCAAGGTCTAGTCCATTTTAATCCGAAAGCGCTAAACCTATCAACCGGTATGTTGCCTCGAGAGGTGTCTTCTTTTCATATCAATGCGATTACAAAAACAAGTCGTGGAGACCTCTGGTTGGCTTTCGATAAGGAAGGATTGGGGTGTCTGCGTACAGATGGCTCTTTTCAGCATTTTAAACATGACGAAGAAGATATTAACTCGATTCCAAATAATTCTATACGAAGTATTTTGGAGGATCAATTTGGCAATATTTGGTTGAGCACCGCTACTGGGATATCCAAAATTACCGCAGATTGATCGGGGTTTTCATTCATTCAAAATAAAAGCGGCGAAGCCAAACTCGCCAATCATCTCAAACGTATGCACCGGGATCGCCATGACTATTTATGGACACAAACGGAAATTGGTATTTTTGTTAAAGCACCCGGTGAGAAGCTTGCAGCACCTGTCAATGTAATGCCCGGCCATGCCACCTATAAACCAGGCGATTGGATATATGAAGATCCTTCCGGTCATATTTGGATTCCCATTGATCTACATGGTTTATGGAAGTCCAAAAATAGTACTATGTCGTTCGAACCGGTCAAAGTAGATTCCTTGCTGCAACAATCTCATGTCAACAAGATGATTCGTCTCTCGAGATAAAGAAATAAAATTTCTGCAGCAATGTAATTGTTTCGGGCCTCAAGTTTCGTGTAAGTACTAAAGGGCTTAAATCTGGCCTTTCGTTTGGCAACCGCCACTTTTAGCTAGACAGCCTCCACTTTTATTTTTTCTTTCATTAAAAACTAATGATTTCTTGATTGTCTAAAGTAAATTTTCCCTTCTGTAAACACTGGAATCCATCGAGAATACTCAGGATGTCATTGCGAAAGAAGACCAAAGGTAGCATTTGCTTAGAGGAGGTGGTGTTAGGTATGTTTAGCAAAGAAAAACGTGCTTATAGCTTATGGCCAAAAGGTATTGAGATTGAAAATTCAGTCCCGTTTCCTTCCTGACTCTCAACCTTCAGCTCGCCACCATGCGCCTTGACAATATCATAGGCGAGGGATAATCCTAGTCCGGTGCCGGAGCCAGTTGGCTTTGTTGTAAAAAATGGTTGGAATATTTTTTCTTTGATGTTTTCCGGTATGCCATTTCCATTGTCTTTGATGGATATAACAATAGTTTTGTTGTCTTGAGCGGAAAGATATTTTGTGCTGACAATAACCACCGGTTGATAGTTTTCTTTATCTGTTTTACAGCGTTCACTGACAGCATAGAAGGCATTGTTGATCAGGTTGAGCAACACACGACCAAAATCCTGAGGAATCACATTTGCGTTGGGTAGGGTAGGGTCAAGATCAAGTTTGAAATTTGAATTAAAATGCTTGTCTTTGGCTCGAATGCCATGGTAAGAGAGTCTGAGAAATTCTTCTGCTTGCGCATTGAGGTCAGTGGATACTCGCTCTCCTGAATTGGTCCTACTATGTTCCAGCATGCCTTTGACGATAGCGTCCGCACGTTTGCCATGATGATTTATTTTGATGAGATTATCTTTCAAATCAGCGTTTATCGCCTTCACTTCCTCAAAATCTTGTTTGTCAATTTCTTCATTCATTTCATCAATGAGTTCAGCACTCACATCCGAGAAATTATTAACAAAATTCAATGGATTCTGTATCTCATGCGCTATACCTGCGGTCAACTCCCCAAGAGAGGCCATTTTCTCGGCATGGATCAGTTGCGTTTGAGTTGATTTCAAGTTTTCTAGAGAGACATTTAATTCATTAGTTCGCTCCATGACAACTTTTTCAAGTCTTTCATTTTCCTCCTTTAGTTTGTTGGCGTGCCAGGTGTCCTCATCCCCTTCATTGCCTTGTGGATTAGATCCATGGAAATGTGTAATTGTCCATCGTTTGTCTTTATACTCTAATACGGTTGTCAACCGAAGTGGAAGCGTAATATACTCGCCATCCACTTTCATTTGGAGCTGTAATTCTTCGACAAATAGATGAGCCTCTTCACCGCTTAGTGTTTTACTTAAAACAGGTATCTCTGTGATCTGTAATTCAAGACCATCAGATTGCTCGCGTTGGAGCCTGAGTACATGGTTAAAATCTTCAATGTTATTTACCCTTTCATCTACATGCGTACCGTAGGCCATGATTGATTCATTCATGTACTTGGCAGACTGATCAATAGAGAAGTTGTAAAAAAACAATTGTTTGAAGTTGTGATAGACGCGCAACAAGTCCTCATTTTTCTGTGTATCCATGCTTTTGATTATTGGTCACGTATTTTTTAAACCAGGTATTTAATATGGGCTTATCGAAACCTAAAATTACGCTATTTATTACGATTAGTTTTTTAACCACCCGGCGATACTCCTTCTTTCTCGTGTGGTGGAAGGATGGACCTCATGTTCCATTTGATCACTTCTGAAGAAGACCATTCGTCCTCCTATCGGTAATATATTGACGGGATCACTATTTATTGGATACATCGATAGTCTGCCACCATCTTCTTCTTTCCAATCTTGGTTTAAGTACAAAACAATGGAGAACTTACGCCCCTTTTCGTTTTTAAACTGATCTAGATGCCTCTTGTAAAAGTTCCCTATTTCATAGGAAGCATAATGACTTTCAAAGGTTTTGATGGATGTGAAACAAGTGCTATTCAAATGGTTTATAAACCTCCATATTTTATCTAAATATAACCTTTCAAGTGAATTTATGCTATGGTCTTCAATCCAATTGACTTTGTCGCTTCTTGTTAGTTTGTCTTCACGAAAATCCAGATTGTGGCCAATCCCTGCTGCCTTCATAGTGCCTTCGCTGATCAGATTTGTCATGATGTTTCTAAGCTCATTTATAATATCAACTGTAAGGAAGTCATTACAGCAGCCATATTGATCATCAATAAGGCCTTGAATCAATTGCTCAAATTGCTGCTTTTCCAGAATCTCCACATCAACGATGTTCATAGTCTTTAGCTTATTCCCAGATGAGTCAATTCACTGAGGATTTTCTGCAAGAACGGAATTCCCTGAATCATTTGATCTTTTATTTTTAGTGTAGTAAATGAATACAAGGGTAGAGGGGCTTACTAGGCTATTCCGAGTCACTTAAAAACAAGCCTTTCCGCCCAAGTTCCTGCGATGAATCATGAAGTTAAGTGATGATCATCCATTTGATTCAAGCGTCATTGAATTTGATCCTTTAAAAATTGAAAATGAAAGATTGGGCGTATCGAAAAGGATGCGATTGATGCAGAGGAGGACAAACTAAAATTTAAAATGTTTTTTTCAATCGCAGCATTAGTAATTCTTTTTTTCTACGGGACACTTTTACTTCAATACCACCACTTAACAGCACGCTTCCACCTTCACTACGAAGGTACTCGTAAATGTGATCCAAATTAACCACATAAGATTTATGAATTCGATCGAATCCGGAGTCCGATAGCAGCGTTTTAAATTCGTGAATAGGTTTGGAGGCACAAATAAGGTTTCGATTTGTTAAGTGAAAATTGGTATAGTTGCGACTGGCTTCACAATAGATGATATCATTCAGATTGACGACCTGAAAACCTTTCATGGACGGAATACACAATTTCATTTTATGTTCTGCGCTGCGGTGATACATATTGTGCAAAAATGTTTCTATCTGATTATTCCAGCTTGCCAGTGAATGACCGCCGATCCATACATCTCCTTGCGCGTCATAGACAACACTTTTAGGTGTATTAAAAGGAAGAGCGGGTGTTGTAGTGGTTGAAAAAAAAGTAAATGTTCTTGATCGAATATGATAGCGAGCTGCATCGCCTGTTAGAAGCCAATTAAATTTTTCGATAAGAGGAGGGGGCTATATTTGTTTCAATAATCCCATAGAGGTGCCTATCCACAGCCGGTTATCTTTGTCTTTAAATAGACTCCTGATTTTATATCCTGACAGATACTTTTGCGTACCCATCCTAATACTTCCTGAAGCCTTATCGAGAGAAAGTATGAAAAATCCGTCAATCCCTGAGGACAATAAGGCTGTGCTATCATTAAGCTTCAACAACTTGCTTTCCCATGAAAACGCTTCCAGAAGATTGAAGGGAACAGGAGATATAGTTTTTAATCTTGTGCGATGATTGTAATATACAATGCTATCGTGCCTGGGCATGAACAGAAACTCATCCGGACTGAGTTGAAATTTATTGAACCAATATTGACCGGTAGACGCTATAGGATAATCAAAAACACACCATTGATTATCTGGACAACTTACGATAAGGTATTCTCTGGTGGGTTTAGTAAAATGCGTAATTTCATTTTCATTGGTGTAGAGAAGCAACTCCAGGTTGTTAATCTCAAATCTTGCAGCGTTTCGAAGGACTTTAAAAGGTGTAGAATCGGGTATAAGGCAATTCTGAATTTTAAACGTTCTGGTATTCAACCATAGAAGTCCTTTACTTCCTGTAATAACCTGGAGCTAATGAAAGTAAATCAAAATGGAAATAAAACAAGTATGCGCAGTTCGACTGAAATGGAAAATCATCTTTTTCTGGAATCCACTAATAAAATTGAAGAGATAAAAGACTTGATGAATAGCAAATGATAAAGTGAAAATACTATAACATGGTATAAAAAAAGCCCGTCAATAATGACAGGCTTTTTCAATTCAAATAAGTTGAAAGTAGTCGATTAAATTACTGTAACATTTACTGCGTTTAGTCCTTTATCACCGTTCTCTACGTCAAAGCTTACTTTGTCTCCTTCAGCAATATCTTCAGATAATGCACTCTGGTGAACAAATACATCTTTACCTCCTTCATCTGGGGTGATAAATCCGAATCCTTTAGAATTGTTGAAAAATTTTACTGTTCCGTTACTCATGATTAAAAAATTAAGTTAAAATACAAATGCTAGGATTTTGCCAGTTCTGTGAATTAAGTCTCATGACTTTCGTCGTACCCTTGATTGACAGGACATTATCCTAAAAGGCAAATCTACGACATTTCTCTCTTTCTGAGCCGTAATTGTAATAATTGTTGCTTTTTCCAAAAATGCTCACTAAGAATAATATTATACCGGTGTTACCCTGTTTGCAGGTCTAAATACGCCTTTTTAGGCATTTTTGGCTTGGTTTTAGATCCATTTGTGTGAAGTCCTGGCCATAGTATTGTGTAGTATGTAGGGTAGAAAGGGCAGCAAGTCATGACCCATACATTGACCTGATAGTTCGTTATACGCTGCCGATATGAAGGTTGAAATCCATTCAATTGACACCAAGATAGGCGATTGGTGGTGAAAAATACTATTCACCGGTAAGGAAAAGCATTAGAAAACAGCCTCTGGCGCATCCCTGTTTTATCCTCTCTTTATTTTCTCTCCACAAAGTACATCTCCATTTCTCCTTTCCCTTTAGCCCCAATTTTGCCGCGAACTTCAAACTTGAAATCAGGGTCTACTTTTAATAATTCATAGGTGGATTGACTCACATTGACTCTTCCTTCTTCTCCATGACTCTCCATTCGACTAGCCGTATTAACGGTATCTCCCCAGAGATCATACTGGAATTTCTTTATTCCTACAATTCCCGCAACCACCGGACCGGTATGAATGCCCACCCGCATTTCAAAAGAAGGTAGTCCCTTAACACTCATGGCGAGTTTGCGTTTTGAAATAAACGATTGCATTTCCAAAGTTGCCAAAACAGTGTTTTTTACTGAATCATTGGAGGCAATAGGCAGCCCACCAGCGGCCATATAGGAATCACCAATGGTTTTTATTTTCTCAATACCATATTTTTCCATGATACCGTCAAAGGCTTCAAAGCAGATATGGATTTCGGATACTAATTCCTGCGCACTGAGCTTCGCACTTTTCTCCGTGAAGCTTTTAAAATCGGAAAACAGGATAGATACCATCTCAAAATCCTTAGCATCTGTTCGCCCTTTTTCTTTTAATTCCGCTGCAACTTCTGCTGGCAGAATATTAAGGAGTAGCTCTTCGCTGCGCGCTTTTTCTTTTTTGACTTTATTGTGTTGCCGAAATACAATTATCGAAAAAATAAGGAGTCCGGCCGTTCCAAGTAAAGCAAAATTACGAAAACTTCGTTGGCGCCTGAGTTCTGCCTGATTGAGTGCTTCGGCTTGTTTTCGTTCCAATGCGCCAGCATATAGAAGTGCCTCCGCTTCTGCCTGTTTTCTAGCATACTCACTCTCGATCTCCTGACGTTTGATAGCCTCTTCATAGGCCAGTTGTTCTTTCTCCCGATCAGATTTAGCTTCAGCCTCCTTTTTATCATACTCGAAAGATAATTTCTGTAGATCTATTTTGTTTTGAAGCGCCAATTGTTGTTTCGTGTTTTCCAGGCTGAGCGAGTCTTCACGTTTGCCAAATGTATATCCCATTTCCGCCTGAATGAGTTTTTTGTCGCGCTCAATATTAAAAAGTGAATCATTGATTTCTGCATACTTTTTATAACTTTCCAGTGCAATGTCAAAATGACCAAGTGTGGACTCAATGATGCTTTTTTGGTTGAGGTAGAAAGCGCGGTTTTTCAATTCGCCCAGATCAACGAGGATGGCAATAGCACTGTCCGTGTACATCAGTCCGGACTCCATCGCGGTGATTTTGTCGTTATTAAAATATTGCGAAAGCATGGCAGAGTCTTCCTGAAGGCCCATTTGGTGATACGTAGCTCCGATGAGTCCTATAATAGCCGCCTCCTGGAATTGATCGCCATAGGCCTGAGAAGCAGCTAGTGCCTGGTTAAACGACGCAAGTGCTTCGGCATAGTTGTTTTCCGCCATGTAGATCCCGCCAATATTGTATACAGTCATGGCCTCTTGTTTCGTATCCTCATATTTAACGTAAATTTCCAATGCTTGCCCGTAGTAATACCTTGCTTGTTCGTGATCCTTAAGTCCATCATACACAGACCCAATATTAGAAAGGGTTAATGCTTTTGATCCCAATGCCCCCAATTCTTCAGCATAGAGCAATGCTTTGTTGTAGTGCTCAAGCGCTTTGTCAGTGTCTCCTTGTGTTTGAAAGATCACCGCAATAGATAGATGCGCATCAAGTATCTCTTTCTTATTGTTAAGCTGCTCGTTAATTTTTAAGGCCTCAAAGTTGTTCTGTTGTGCAAGCGGGTAATTTGATAAATTGTTGTAAGCGGATCCTCTGACAAGACATGCCTTGGCTTGTGAGGATGCTAAGCCATTCTCAACGCTAAAATCATAGAGTTCAGTGGCTAAGGCAATGGCCTCCGGGTAACGCCCCATAAGATCGTACATATTGGAGGCGTTATAAAGTGCTGTTGCAGCACTTGAAGTTGCGTTTGTTTTTTTGTAAGCCGGGATGGATTTAAGATAGTAATGCAATGACGACGCATATTGCCTCAGTTTTTCGTAGCTCAAGCCAAGAATTATCGCATCAATGGCAATAAGGGAAGTGAGGTTAATTTGCTCAGCTATTTCAAGTGATTGGAGAAGCTTCGTATTAGCTTCTTCGAAAGCATTCATGTAATAGTAGTTGAGGCCAATATTCTTCAGTGAAATTGCTTTTCCTTGCTTCCATTTGACCTGGCTAGCGAGAGCAGCACTTTGTTCGCCATAGATCACCCCTTTTTCGGGATCGATCCGTGCATAAGCTAAGCTGATCCGATTAAGTAAATTGACTTGGTTTGTATCAATAGCCGCCTTGGGAAGTTCTGCGATGAGCGAATCAATGAGTTCCTGACCTGTGTGTTGCCCTTGGGCATTGAAGACAGGGATGAAATACAACAATAGAACAATCAAAACAAGAAAGGAGACTTTTTTTAATTGCATTTTCGTATGGTATGAGTGTAATAAACAATGCTATTTTGCAATGTATGCATTTTTCTGAATTATGAGATTGATTCTTAGGTGTGGTGTTCTTGTAAGGGGCCTTCATGTTTGATGACAACAAGCCCAAACTTACATCTGGCCCAACGATTTGTATCGATATGCTTATCGCCCTATTCTTTCGATATATTTGCTTCATGGATTTACAGTTGAGATACGGCAAAACAGCGCTCGTTGCCGGTGCGTCCGAAGGTATAGGAGCGGCATTCGCAACTTATCTGGCGGTTAATGGGATTAACCTAATATTGATTGCCAGACGACCAGTGCCTTTGGAGTCTTTTGCAAAAAAGCTAATTGAAAAGTATAAAGTGCAGGTGCAAACGATTTCTTGTGATTTGTCAACAGGGCAAGCAGCTCAATATTTGATGGATGAATTGGCAAATACACAGATTGACTTTTTGGTTTATAATGCCGGTCTTTCGTACATAGGGGCGTTTGAAGAAAATAGCGTAGCCCATCACCAACAAATTGCATTTACAAATATTGTTACCCCTTTAAATCTGGTGCAGTATTTTGGTAAAAAAATGGTCGATCGCAAAAGAGGAGCCGTGGTGCTGATGGGGTCATTAGCAGGAATGCAAGGCGCAGGTTATTTGACAGCTTATGCAGCTAGTAAAGCATTTAATATAATTTTAGGGGAGAGTCTGTGGTATGAGTGGAAAGATAAAGGAGTAGATGTCATCTCCTGTATAGCCGGTGCAACGTCGAGCCCTAATTTCATTAATACCAAACCCGGAAAGGCTGGTTTGATTGAACCAAAAGTACAAACCCCGGAAGAAGTTGTGCAAGAATGTTTCGAAAATTTGGGTAAACGACCTCGTATAATCTCAGGTAGAACCAATCGTATGATTAGCTTTTTTATGCATCGTGTTTTACCTCGAAAGTGGGCGATTAAAATAATGGGCGATACGACCAGAAAAATGTATCGTCTGTGATTCATCATCACGAGGATTAATAAATTTTTGGAATGATTCTATAGGGTACTTTTTGGAGGTACTCCTGCCACAGTGAACCATACTTTTCTGCACAACGTTTGTCATCCGCTATTTGTCGGGGAAATAAAAGCAACACATAGTACAGAGGATAAAGCCATGGCCATGGGCTCGTCAGATGTCCAATCGCCAAAACGATTCCTGTAGCCATTCCAATTTCACCGAGATAATTGATGTGCCGACTCAAACCCCAAAATCCATTGACCAATAAAGTCTTGTTACCATCTGTTATGACTTCGGGCGTGATGCCCAAAAAGCTTTTGGTAGGATCTTTTTTGAAAGTATATTTCTGCATATTGGCACCTCGTGCCAGACTCCAGCCGGCAAAGAAAACTAATACTCCCAAGCCAATTAAAACCGGAGATTGTTCAGGGCCGAGCAAATCAGCCGTTGACCAAAATGGAATACTGTAGAAGAATGGATAGAACGCAATGCAGCCCCAACCCAGCTTAAACCCAACACGCTCTGCAAAGAAATCATAGGTATACAGGTGGACTTCTTCAAAAGTCAAATAGTCAATCACGAAGTAGGTGAGCAAACCGGTAGCCACAAAGAAACCAAAGTTAGAGTCATCGCCAAACAAATTATAATGATGTATTGCAAAACTCAGAATATTGATTTCTAACATGATCGCACCGATTAAGTACAACCACATTTTGGCATCGATCCGGCCGCCCCATAACTGCGGATTTTCCAACCGACCAAGAAAAAAATCTGCTAGAAAATTGTTTTTTACTTTCGGAAAGGGAAGCACAAGGGCAAAAGAAAATATCAAACCAAAAACAATCGCTCCGAATAAGGCGGGCCAGCGAACCAGGTAGAACCAATCCCAAGGCAATACATTTGCATAGCATAACCCAGCCCAGGTAGCGATGGTAATGACCAGCACCAGCAAGCCATTTAATCGATATTTTAATTTTTCATCAGTGCCTGTTTTCGTCACATACCCAACAACCCATCGACCCGGAACGATACGATTTAGAATAAAAATGTACAGGTACACGATGCCCGGAGATAAAAAACCAAGAATTTGTTCCATTAATGATTGTTTGTTGGTAATTCGAAAAATTTAAAAAGGGAATATCAGTGGAATTAATAGAATCCCGAGTATCACGAAAATAAGATTTAAAGGTGCACCTACCTTAAAGTAATCTGAGAAACGATAGTTGCCCGGCCCGTAGATCATAGCATTCGTCTGATAACCAACAGGAGTCATAAGGCTTAAGGAAGCTGCATAGGTTACACCCATGATCAAGGGCTTGGCGCTGATTCCAATAGAGTGAGCTGTTATGATGGCGATAGGAGCGATGAGTGCTGCTGTCGCATTATTCGACATGAAATTGGTTAGTATCAACGTGAGAATAAAAAAGGTAGCCAACAAGGCATGAGGACCATAACTGCCAATGGTGTTAATAAGAAATTCAGCAAGTAAATCCGCAGCACCGGTTTTTTCTAAGGCGGTACCCAATGACAGTACACCGGCCAATAAAAAAATAACCTTCCAGTTAATAGACTTGTAGGCTTCCTGCGGTTTTAGGCAGCCAGTGAATACCATCACTAAACAGCCAATGATGGCACTGGTCATGATGGGCACTATACCTGTAGCCGCTGCAATCACAACACCTGCCAGAATAGCAACGGCATATAATATTTTCCCGGTATTGAATTCTACTCCTTCATGATCGAAAACGACAAGCAAGTTTGGAGTTTTACGCAGGTTTTCTAGATTGTCCTTTCGTATGGTGATCAGCAATACATCACCAGCCAGAAGTTTTACGGAGCCAAGACCTTCGTGAAGGAACTCATCACGATGTCTGATTGCCAACACATTTGCCTGATACTTAGATCGGAGATCAATATCTTTCAAGGTCCTTCCCTCAAAATTTGAGCTGGGCGTTATTACCGCTTCCAACAATTGTGTGTTCTTTGGTTCTGCAACTTGAAATTTCTTTTCCGGTTTGAGCTTGATACCTTGTTTAATTCTAAGTTTTCTTAATACCTCGACATTGCATCTGACATTCAGAATGTCTCCCTCCAGGAGTACTCGAGAAGGATGAGGCGATAGTCTGTTGCCGTCTCGGAATATACTTATGACATCGAGATCCATGTCTTTAACAAGCTGTGCATCTTGTAATTTTACGCCTATGGATTGTGAGTCCGGAAGCAAAATGATATCTGTCAGATATGCACCCATGCCATACTTTTCTTCTAGGTTGTACTTGATTTTCCGGTCAGGAATAAGTTTTGATCTCGTCAATACCATATAGATGGTTCCTACCAAGAGCACAATGAGTCCGAAGGGAGCAAATTCAAACATGGTGAGTTCCGGTTCACCCATTTTAGTGGCGATTGAGCTCACTAGGATATTGGTGGAAGTACCGATGAGGGTGCAGCAACCGCCAAACAATGCACCAAACGAAAGAGGCATTAATAGCTTGGAAGGGTTAATATTGGTAGACTTAGCCATACTCATGACGACCGGAATAAATAAAGCTACGACTGCCGTATCATTGATAAAGGCTGAAAGACATCCTGAAATGAGCATGACCGACAACAGGCCAAGTAAATAACTTTTCTTTCCCGCACGGGTCAGGAGATCGGCAATGGGGTTGAGCGCTCCTGTACTGAATAATCCGGCACTCAGCACAAACATGGCTGCTACCGTCCCGGTTGCCGGGTTCGAAAAACCAGACAGACCCTCTTCCGCTGTCAATATACCTGTCACCATGAGCAGTGCCATGAGCAGGATAGATGTGGAATCAACAGATATCCACTCGGTGACAAAAAGAAAGATGCCCAATGCAATGATGATCAATACAATAGCAATATCCAGTTCCATCAAGTTAAATGTTTTACCTAATATATGGCTTATTCATCAGATTGGAATTAATAATATTAACCGGTAAGCCTTCTGATTTACAAGCTTGTAATTATTGTATTTCGCAGATTGGCTGTGTAGAATTATATTGTGTAAATTTTCTGCTGTCTTGCTAGGGGATGGTTAGACAAAAAATTGCATTTGCAGCTTTCAACATTTATATAGCGGATTGGCTAAAATGTTGCATAATGTGGTTACGGTGAAAGTAGCGTTTGGCATAAGGTTTCTCCGTTAGGGCGCTGAGCTCAGATGTGATGAACGTGAGGAACACTTTAAGGATGAGACCGCCAATAATTGGAGCGAAACCCAGTTCGATTGAAAATTCACAGAGGCATGATCAAGAGTAGGATAAATAATTTAAAGATTTCCGAATTGAATTTACAAAAGGATTTTTAACTTTTTGATTTGGTTGGGAGTAAGCTTTATATAAGGTAAGTACTTTAGAGGTGTGTATGGTATTGTTTTAGCTATATGGAAAGGGAATAGCCAATTGGGTGTTCTAGTGGTTGTAAGATGATTGTACTTTCTTGTTTCCCAACATACTACATGCTGTAAGACCTAAAGTGGCACTACCAAAATCATTATAACTCGTATAATACGCGCACTTGGTTGTTGGAAAATCAGCCGAAGAAAATCCACCGATGATAGAATTATTTCCCTACGGATCAATGGCCAAATCAAGTACCATTTACATGAAAAGAGAACAGGGAGAGATAGTCAAAACCTATTTAGTAATTTATTAGAAACGGGCAATTCTTCCTTTCTGGTTAGCTCCATTCCTAAAAAACTAGTCCATGTTATGCCATCCATGCAAAATTCACCAGTTTCTTTCCATATATCCTCAGTATTAAAATCTACTGTAAATCTTATTTTACTTCCGTTCGGTATTGCCATGCTCCACTGAATCACTTGGTCCTCAATGATTTTGATTTCTGATTGGGTAGATTCTCCATCCTTGTATGCTTCCTAGGATAATGTTTTGTTTTTTGAATCGTAAAATATAACGCCAAAGGCATTATTTTCGGGCATTAACGTGTGCAAAAATGGTTGCCCGTCTGCATCTGTTTCTGAGACATCAAACGTCCAATGGTTTTGTATAAAATCGCTGAATTTATCGGAAGGCGGTATTTCTGAATAATTCATTTATTCTGTTTGGACTTAATCTCCTATACCATTCATTTTAATCTTGTCTTAACAACTAGAAGCCTAATAATATTGAAATTTCTTTTAATAACTCAATCGCCGGTGAATGGTCAAAACATGCTTTACAATCTGCGTACATCATGAGGCAGTTGATCAGATCAGTCAACATATGGAAAAGCAAACCTATGCCAATTATATTGAATGGTTTTCTAAAGAAGAGTAGGGCAACATATACTGTAATTGCGTAGTAAGAATGCAGCACGTGGAAATTGATACTACACCTGTTTGCATCGAAAATTTGATTAGCGAAGAGATGATCTATGTCAACAAGCATCGTGGCTAAGAGAATTAAATATACCTTTTTCCAATCTTTTCTGAAGAATCCAAGGGCTATAAACAAAGGAAATCCTAAGTGCAAAAAGTAATGGATGAACGTGTGCATCTTTTATTTCGATGTTTAGTTTGATTCGCTTTCAAATGAGACTTATGCGCACCTTCTTTTTTTTGAGTTTGGTGTTATTCGTTTTTTCTATGACCATTTTAGCTATTTCCGCATGGACGCCTACATACGCACAATTTTGTTGGAGCTCAATGACGCCTAGCTGGTCGCTTTGAACCTGGCCTTGTTTAAGAAATAAACCGACGACATCTCCCTTTGAAATTTTATCACGTCGCCCACCTGTGATATGTAATGTCTTCCATTTGACGGACGCAGGAAACGTAGCTTTTGGTTGGTCATCAATCGATATAATCTCAGGATCCATTTCCTGGATAAAATCAGGAAGTTCTTCTTCCTGCCAGTGTAAAATATAGGCCGTGCCTTCGCTGTTCATTCGTGCCGTTCGTCCGTTCCGGTGAGTGTATTCCTTAATCCGTAGCGGAAGGTGGTAATGAAGAATAAATTTAATTTCAGGAATATCAATGCCACGTGCTGCCAAATCAGTTGCCAGAAGAAGTTGCGAGGTGCCATTTCTAAATTTAATAAGGGCCCTGTCCCGATCCATTTGTTCCATACCGCCATGAAAACACTCATGAGGAATACGTTGATCAGTTAAAAAATCACTTACCCGTGCAAGCGAATCTTTAAAATTGCAAAAAACAATGCCGGGTTGATCGCCAAAAAAAGCAAGGGCTTTTTCCAATGTTTTCAATTTGTCCTTTTCCTGCGAATGCACAATTTTGGTCCTTAGTTGCGAGGTGCCTTCTTGAAGATAGTTGAGAAAAACTGGCCCATATAATCCGACAAACGCCGGTATTTTGACATCACTGGTAGCAGACGTTAAGATTCTTTGCTGAATATTGGGGAGTGAATTAATGATATCCGCCATTTCATCTTCAAAGCCTGTTTCCAATGATTTGTCATATTCATCGAGAACAAGGGTATGGATGTAATCCAAAGAAAAAACATCCCTTCTTATTCTATCGGCCATTCGCCCGGGGGTAGCAATAAGAATTGCCGGGCGATGTTTTAAATCAATCCTATCCAGAGCACCCGCACGCCCACCATAAACAGCATTTACTTTAAAACCTGAGCCCAGTTTTCTAATCACCTGTTCTATTTGTTGCGCCAATTCTCGCGAGGGAACAAGTATGAGAATCTGAATCTCGGTGCAATTGTTATCCAATGATTCTATTAAAGGCAATAGAAAGGCCAAGGTTTTGCCGGTACCGGTAGGGGATAGTAAAACCAAATCTGCCTTCGTGCGAATGACTTCACCGGCCTCCTCCTGCATTGGATTTAGCGCAGTTATTCCAAATTTGTCGAGAAATGATCGAGTGAGCGTATCCTCGGGAATTTCTTTTTGCTCTTTAATGACCTTTGACATTTAGTTAATAACTGTTTTTAATTTAGGCTGAATTAGTAGGGACGATTCGTAGTATTATCCTAGTAAACATCATGCGGCTTTTCATTTACCGGTTCTGAACTTCGACAATACTTTGTTGGGCTTATTAATATCCTTCACATTTAGAATGCAGTTTTATAATTCACTATTGCTAAACGGAACCAATGTTGGCAGATGTACCGTTTTATCCTTGTTTAAGGACTTTGCTTGTTACTTTGTTTAGATCTACTGTGTGTGTAACGTTCTATTTATTCAAAAGCAATTCTCATAAACGGAGTTCTACTTACATGATTTTTAATTTGTTGCAACTTTTTATTTCATGTCATAACAACTTATGGTCTTATTATGCTCACAAATAAAAACTCTTGTATCAACTTCGTCAACAGTATACTGTGGAGTCATATCGACAACATCAATTTTCTTATCCACTTTTCCGGTATCTTTATTAACCATGAAAATCGCTCGCTTGGATTCACCATCCTTAGTCAGTATGAATTTATGGTCACGAGCATTTCTGGAATTAGAGTATCGCGTTTTTGTTACTTCAAAAAGGGGAGATTCATTAAGGTAGGCACCAGCGATTACCTGGGCCTTAGACGTTCCCTCATTTGCAGTATTAGAATTTCGGTACGCGCCTTTCGATAACCTATCAAGTTCCTTCATATTTTCTATCGAACCTGCTATATCGATATTAACGCCTGCCATATTAGCCCCAAATTGAGCTAGGCCGGCAAAATTAGTGGAGCTAAGTTGCGGGTAGTCCTTTGTGTAAATCAGTTTCCCCTTTTTGTCAAGCAACGAAATTTGTTGATCTGTATACAACACGTATCCTACTGAACGATATTCAGCTCTGAGTGGAGTCTTTTTGTCTACATTCTCTAGCTCGATATCCTCTGCGAACACGGTCATAGCTCCCGAACCAAGGTCGAATTTGTAGCCTATTTCATTTTCAAATAGAATTACTTTTTCTTCTGCTTCATCATAAGTCACAGCAGGGATACTCTTGAACTTGACATCCTTGTCCCAGACATCTTTCCCTTCCTTGTAACCAATAATATTCGAACGTTCTGTCGAAATATAAAGAACACCGTTTTCAGTCGTAGTCGCGTAATAGATGTAGCCTTTTACCTTCGTATCCCAGATTTTTTTTCCATCACTGTCAACATAGGATATCGATCCATCCTTCTCATCTTTTGCCACGGCGATGAAGCCTTTTTCAAATGGAATGACGACATCTAGGTAATCAACCTTGTAGCTGTTTTTCCAAAGAAACTCACTTGTTTTTGGATCGATGAGATTGAAACCTTCTGTTTCAACAAGGACAATATTATCCTTGCTGTCAGCCGTAATATCTAAGAGACTTCCTTTCAGTTTTAGTTTGCCTGGCGTTATATCATTTCCATTATCAGGATCCAGAACGATTAGTTTATTACTCTTTTTTACGCCCATGTATACACTATTACTCCGAGGAGAATAGACAAGCGCTTGTAGCTTCTTGTCGGCTTCATATTTCCATTTGATCTCACCATTTTTTGCATTTATACAATAGGCCATTTCATTGATACCGACGATAAGGTCACCGTTTTTGCTAAACATAGGTCCCTGATTAATAAAGCTTTCTCGGCTGGTCGAATTCCCGATTTTGGCGATCAGTCCTTTTATCTCTCCTAGATCCGTTACCCAAGTTTTAGTCATCGTACGAAGACTGAAACTCATCACGAGCT
>JBBKXT010000310.1:0-77439 GCA_037969625.1 Saprospiraceae bacterium | reverse complement strand
TCTTGCTCAATGACGCGTTTGATAAAATCAGCTTGCTCTTTAAAACTTGGAAAAATATCTTCGAAGAAGTCAACCAACAGCGGCACCATCCGATGCATAAAAGGTTCCTTTGTATTTAGAAAGGTATAATAGTAGCGCACGGCTCTGCGAAGTATTCGTCTCAGTACATAACCTGCACCCGTATTGGAGGGTATCTCACCATCCGCAATACCAAAACTAACGGCACGTACGTGATCGGCAATCACGCGCATGGCGATGTCTGTCATGACTTTTCCGGAATAGTCATTTTGATAAGTGACGCCAGTGGCTTGTTCGACAAAATTAATCAGTGGACTAAAAATATCTGAATCATAATTTGAGGACTTGCCTTGCACGATGCGCACCAATCGTTCGAATCCCATTCCTGTATCAACGTGTTTTGCAGGCAGCGATTCGAGGGAACTATCTGCTTTGCGATTAAACTGCATGAAGACTAAATTCCAAATCTCAATGACATCGGGATGGTCTGCATTGACGAGTTTGGCGCCAGGGACTTTTGCTCTCTCTACATCACTCCGCAGATCAAAATGGATCTCTGAACATGGTCCACATGGTCCTGTGTCACCCATCTCCCAGAAATTGTCCTTTTTTCCAAAAGAAAGTATTCTCTCCTGCGGTAGAAATTCTGCCCAATAATTTCGTGCTTCGGCATCTTCTGTCAATCCATCTTTTGGATCTCCACCGAACACACTGGCGTAGATGCGGTCTTTAGGCAGCTCGAGTCGATCTATGAGGAGTTCCCATGCCCAGGCAATCGCTTCTTTTTTAAAATAATCACCAAAAGACCAGTTACCGAGCATTTCAAACATCGTATGATGGTACCCATCGCGTCCTACTTCCTCAAGATCATTATGCTTTCCACTGACGCGAAGACATTTTTGGGTATCGGCTATTCGTTTGTGCACAGGTGGTTTATGTCCAAGGAAATAGTCCTTAAAAGGATTCATTCCGGCATTGATGAACATAAGTGATGGGTCGTCTTTATTCACCATGGGGGCTGACGGCACAATGGTGTGTTCTTTCTCTTCAAAAAAGGTCAAAAAAGTTTTTCGTATTTCCTTGGCTGATTTTGCCATAAGTTATTTTAGTTGTTGTTATTATGAATTATACTATTGTTTAATATGTTTAATTGTCTGAATTATAGTATATATTGAAATTAAAATTGATATATAATAAAACGTTAAATGTTTTGTCAGCACATGATCATAGGTTATCTTCGCAAATCACCCCACCAGACCTGTTTTGAGAAATGCATTTGAATATTAAGCTCAAAATTAGTCAAATAAGGATATTTAATGGCTGGAAAGAAATACGTTTATAACGAAACCTCATTATCTTTTGAGGAATATAAAACTCCGGGCAAGTTTCGGTTGTTCACTATTTTTGGATACCTCTGTGCTACAGTGGTGACCTCTTTCGTATTATTCAGTATCCACAGCGCCTATTTTCCAAGTCAAAAAGAATTATCTCTTATGCGGGAGATGGAGCAAATCAATTACCACTATGAGGGGCTGAACGATCAGTTGGACATGATGTCCTCCGAGCTGGCCATCGTTCAGGAACGCGATGCAGGTATCCACCGATTTATGCTCGGGATGGAGCCCATTGACGAGGCTGTATGGGAAGGTGGTATTGGTGGTAATGATAAATATGCCTCTATCTTTAAGTATCAGAATTCAGGTGAAATGCTGACCTCTGCTCAGAAGAAAGCGGATAAACTCATGCTTCAATTAAAAATTCAAAAGAATTCACTCGATACTATCCTGACCAAAGCAAAGCTTCGGGCTGATATGATCGCCAATATTCCTAGTATCAAACCGGTTAGGGTAGATCTTTTAAAGAGAAATTTAAATGCCTTATCAGGATATGGCATCCGATTGCACCCTGTGCACAAAGTGGATCGTCTCCATACAGGTATTGATTTTACAGCCCCCAAAGGTACACCTATACAAGCAACGGGTAATGGGAAAGTAATTGAAGCCACACTTGGCCGCGTAGGCTATGGTAATCATGTGATCATTGATCATGGATTTGGCTACACCACTTTATACGGTCATATGCAATCCATTGATGTAAAGGTTGGCGAGGAAATAAAAAAAGGCCAAACCATCGGTAAAGTTGGCTCGACAGGCACCTCAACAGCCCCTCACTTGCATTATGAAGTGCGATTGAAGAATACACCGGTAGATCCTATCACTTACTGCCTGGATGATCTGACTCCTCAGGAATATCAATATCTGGTCGAACGAGCAAGCCTCGAGAACCAGTCATTTGATTAAGTTCAATTTAAAGGTGGATGGATCGTAATGGGTGTCAATGACGTCTCCAGTCGCGACCCAATATTTAACTCCTCTGATCCGCGTTTCTGCCTCACTGATCGGCCCAAAGACCTCACCTTATATTGTAGCTAAAATGCCCGAAAACACTTATTTTGAGCTACTAATGAGTTTCTTATGCCGATTTATTATTATATTTCATGTTGAATCAGCCATGAGAAAGCATTAAAATGCGAGGCGCAAAGAATTATTGCCAAATTATAAGCATTTCAATCTTCGTCTTAAATGCAAGTCATCAACTGAGAATGAAAACAATTGATACCCAAAAACTTGAAAAGCTTTACTATTCCATTGGAGAGGTAGCAGAGCTATTTGATGTCTCCAGATCTCTGCTCCGATACTGGGAAAACGAATTTTCTTTTTTAACCCCGAGAAAGAATCGCAAAGGTGATCGTCTTTTTACAAAAGAAAATATTCAACAGATTCAGATTATTTACAATCTGGTGAAAGAACGTGGGTTTACACTTGAAGGTGCTAAGCAAGAATTAAGAAAAGAAAAAGGCACATTGACAGAGCAAGTTGATCTCATCGCACGCCTCCGGGAAATACATGCCCATCTCAAAAAGCTAGATGATAAACTCTCCTCCTAAGCTTGATGGTCACCTACCGCCATTGAGCTGGAACAAATATTTATTTCAGCCGGCTCATTGGTAGCGATCACAACCGTTTGATTTTTTTCCACTTGATGAATCAATTCAAACAACCAAGCCTTTCCCGCACTATCTAAGTTGGCACCCGGTTCATCAAGAAGTATCAGGGGCCTGTCATCAAGTAAGGCAAGTCCAAGCTTTACCCGCTGTTTCATTCCTGAAGAAAATGCTTTGATCTGTCGCTCGGGATCAAATTTATAATCCAGCCTATCACTCCACTGACGATAAGAATCGAATGTCCGTAAAAGCCCCAGTCGTTGATGAAGATCAAATAGTTCAACCAAATTCAATTCTTCAATGACCGTGTTATACGGCGCTACAAAATGTACATATTTATAAATAGCCTCTTCAGAAATAGGTGTGCCGGACAAAGTATAAATCACTTCGCCATGAGAAGGCAGTAATCCACCGGAAATAATCTTAATCAATGTTGATTTTCCGGATCCATTGGGACCCGTAATGGCAAAACGACTGCCGGAAGGAATGGCAAAAGTCAGGTCACTAAAAACGCTTCGTTGATTAAAGGATTTAGTCAGCTTTTGTATAGATAGATCCATTGACAGCATTATGAGCTCTGAAACCGCGCATAATGCCCCTCTCAGATTGATCTACAAAATCCAGAATCAGGTCTTTTTCAGGACCGGCCGGAATCGTATCTTTTATAATTGAGACCGCCTGGGTGATGTTATTGCCCCGGACAAACAGCAAGCGATAGATATCCTGAATCGCATGGATTTGATCCTGTGTAAAGCCTCTTCTTTTTAAGCCGGTGACATTGACACCTACAAAAGACAACGGTTCTCTTGCCGCCTTCACATAAGGTGGCACATCTTTCCGTACGAGTGAACCACCGCCGATCATCACATGTTCGCCGATTTTGACAAACTGGTGAACAGCCACAAGGCCACCAATAACCACATGATGCCCTACCTGAATGTGTCCGGCAAGATTTACATTATTTGCCAGAATGGAATTATGTCCTATCACACAATCGTGCGCAACATGCACATAGGCCATTAAAAGTGAGTGGTCTCCGATCGAGGTCTTAAAACTTGCTTTTGTCCCGCGATTGATCGTACAGTATTCTCTAATCGTTACATTATTTCCAATGTCAAGAGAAGAACTCTCCCCTTCAAATTTCAAGTCTTGTGGTAGAGCACCAACGACTGCGCCTTGGAAAACATTGCAATTATTTCCCATTCGGGTTCCATTCAATATACATGCATTTGCTCCAATGACGCAATTGTCACCGATGACGACATCTTCTTCAACGGTCACAAAAGGTGCGATCTTCGCATTCTGTCCGATCTTTGCGTTACGATGTATATTATTCATTTGCCAATGGATTGCGCACTATTTGTGCTGTTATTTCACTTTCTGAAACTAATTTACTTCCTACATAAGCCGTACCGTACATCAGGCAAATACCCCTTCTGACCGACTGCAATAATTCCATTTTAAGGATCAACTGATCACCGGGTCCCACCTTGTTTTTAAACTTGGTATTGTCAATTTTCAACAACAAGGTACCCCAGTTTTCAGGATCTTCGATTTTTGATAGCACAAATACTCCGCCAACCTGCGCCAATGCCTCAATTTGAAGCACACCCGGGAATATTGAATTTTCAGGAAAGTGTCCTTGGAAAAAAGGCTCATTGAACGTAATATTCTTCACCCCGACAATATATGTCTCCGTCATTTCGACAATTTTATCCACTAATAAAAATGGATAACGGTGTGGTAACAACTTTTTGATCGCTTCAATATCATACAATGAAGGCTGATCCGGATCCACCTTAGGTCTGCCTTTCAGCTTCCGCTGTTCTACCAGTTTCCTTTTGAGCAGCTTTGTAAACTCTATATTGGCGGTATGCCCTGGCTTTCGAGCCACGATCTTGCCTTTGATAGGTCTTCCAAGTAAAGTTAAATCCCCAAGAACATCCAATAACTTATGTCTCGCTGGTTCATTCTCAAATTTTAGCTTGGTCGTATTTAGGATACCTGTTTTTTCAACGGTGATACTTTGCTTTCCTAGTTTCTTTGCCAACCGATCCAGTTCTTCCTGATCCATCATTCTATCAGCGATCACAACTGCATTGTCAAGATCGCCTCCTTTGATAAGATTCTGATCAAAAAGTTTTTCTAACTCACGCACAAAAACAAAAGTCCGGCAAGGTGCAATCTGTTCGGCATAGTCATTAATATTCTCCAAACTGGCATATTGATGACCAAGAATCTGGGAGTTAAAATCAATCATTGCCGTGATCTCAAAATTATCACTTGGGAGGGCGAGCAACTCCGTGCCGGTCACCTCATCTCGATAAGAAATTGGCTCTTCAATTTCAAAGTATTCCCGATCAGCATCCTGCTCAACCACCCCTGCTTTCTGAATTCCTTGAATGAAATGTATCGCGCTACCATCCATTATCGGTATTTCCGGTCCGCTCACTTTGATCAATACATTATCAATACTCGATCCGGCTATCGCTGACAACACATGTTCTACCGTGCTGATCTGCGCCTCTCCATTTCGGATGGTCGTACCTCGGTTGGTCGAAACGACATGGTTTACTTCTGCCACTAGAATAGGTTGATCTTCCATATCCACACGCATAAAACGAATACCATGATTCGCTTCTGCCGGTTCAAAATCAATCGTAACTGATTTTCCGGTATGAAGCCCAACCCCTTCTAATCGAAATGACTTGGCTAATGTTTTTTGTTTCATTTATTATTTTCTTTTAAGGCACTAATCTCTTTTTCCAGTGCTTCAATTTTTTTCTTGTAATCGGGCAGCTGTCTGAATACTGCATAAGATTTAAGATAATCATTATAGTTGATCGCAGGATATCCAAAAAGCCTGGCACCCTCCGGATACTTGCCTGAATGCACGCCACTTTGAGCTTGAATCTCAATTCGATCAGCAATGTGGATGTGCCCGGCAATACCTACCTGACCACCTATCCGTGCATGATCACCTACTGAAGAACTACCAGCAATTCCAGCTTGCGCAGCAATTACCGTATGCTTCCCAATAACGACATTGTGTGCTATCTGAACCAGATTGTCAATCTTAGATCCTTCACCGATCTTCGTAAAGGTCAGTGTACCTCTATCAATCACAGCATTCGCTCCAATTTCAACGTCTTGCTCTAAGATCACTTTGCCTGCGTGCTTGATTTTTATATAATGACCATTTTCATCCGGTCGGTACCCAAATCCATCACAACCGATGACTGCATTTGAATGAATGATACATCTATCGCCGATAATGGTGCCGGGATAAATTTTCGCTCCCGGATAAATCACCACATGCTCTCCTATCTGAGCACCACTACCAATAAACACTTGCGGAAAGATGATCGTTCCTTTACCAATCACTACATCACTTTCTATCACCGCATATGCGCCAATGGAAACATCCTCTTTTGGAATAAATCCTTCCGGCAGTTGAGCCTGTTTTGAAATTCCCGCCTTCGGAAGACCATTTTCACCAAATTTCTCCACCAAAAACATCATGGCGGCATAAACATCATCAACTTTAATCAAGCTGACCTTCAAATCACTTTTAGGCGAAAACGCTCTCGAAACAATCAATGCACTGGCTTCTGTGGTATAGGCAAATGCTTCATATTTAGGGTTGGCAAGGAAGGTCACCGTTCCGGGTATCCCTTTGTCAATTTGAGAAGGACCATGTATTTCTATCCCTCCATCGCCTACCAATTCCCCTTGAAGCAGCTCGCATAGCTGTGCCACATTGATTATCATCCTGCAAAATTAACATTCGCAGCCTATCTAAAGCCAAATAAGGGCAATATATTCACCTAAATATTCAAATTTGAATAAACTATATATATTCTAAACCCTATATATCAACTTCACTGCATAATTTTACCCCATGGCGAGCAACAAGAAAAAGATAAAAAAGTCAACATCGATCAAGCAAAAGGGCAAAAAATCAATTATACAAAGGCTTGATAGTCAGGACTGGAAGTACATTATAGCGGCATTAGTCATCACGTTTATTGCCTTCATTCCAGCCTTGACCAATGATTTTGTGAATTGGGATGATGACTACAATCTCTCCAATAACGCGAATACCGCCCTGCTGAACTGGACCAATATTGTCAAAATATTCAGCGAACCCGTCATCGGGAACTATAATCCACTGCCGATTTTAACCTTCGCTATCGAGCGATCCATTTTTGGGCTTGATCCCACCATTTATCATGTCAATAATGTGATCCTCCATCTGATCTGTGTGTTTTTCGTCTATCGAATTTTCAAAGCGTTAGATATTAATGCCCTCGCGGCAGGTTTTGGTGCTTTATTGTTTGGTATCCATCCAATGCGAGTAGAGTCCGTGGCGTGGGTCACAGAGCGTAAGGATGTATTGTTTGGGGCATTTTTTCTGGCCGCCTTATGGTTTTACATTCAATATGTCAAAACCGGCTATGTTAAGAAGTATTTCTATGCTGCCTTAGGTTTGTTTTTTGTGGCGTTGTTTGCTAAAATTCAGGCGGTGAGTTTGCCACTGACGATGTTGCTGGTGGATTACTATTTCCGTCGACCGTTGAAGATTAAATTGGTTATTGAAAAATGGGCATTTTTTCTTTTGTCGCTGGCTATCGGTTTACTGGGTATCTACTTTCTGAAAGACCAAGGCTCGATTAATGACACGACGACCTATAATTTTATTGAGCGATTATTTATTGGGGGTTATTCGTTAGGTGTGTACGTGGCAAAATTTATTTTCCCTTATGCGATGTCACCCCTTTATCCTTACCCTGCTGCGATCCCATGGATGATAAAAATACTGGCCATCCTTTCCGTGACTGGATTCATGGGCTTTGCATTGTACGCTTATAAAAAAGACTGGAGACCCTATCTCTTTGGCGTGCTTTTCTTTCTCTTCAACGTCATGTTTGTACTTCAGGTCGTAGGTGCCGGTCAAGGGTATCTTGCTGATCGTTTTACATACATACCCTACATAGGTTTGATGTTCATGGTCGTGTATGCCGGCCATCAATTATATTTGAACAATAACAAAATTGGGACCTATGCCATTTATGGATTTGGCGGACTGATGCTGTTGTACAGCGTCATGACATGGAATCAAAATAAAGTTTGGACTAATAGCGATACATTGTGGACACATGTCCTAACGCATTCCGACAAGACACCACTACCCTTCCGAAACAGAGCGAATTACAGGCGAGATCAGGGAAGAATTGAAGAAGCTCTTGCCGATTATAATTCAGCACTAACGTTAAAGCCTGATGGAGCACTGTACAACTCCAGAGCTAAATTATATTTCAATTTACAGAAATACGAACAGGCGATGCAGGACTATAACAAAGCCATAGCATTAGATAGCACAAATGGCGAGTACTATATCAATCGCGGAGCTGTCTGGGCTTTGTCCAATAATATGCAACTGGCGCTTCAGGATTTTAATAAAGGACTGGTGTTCGAACCGAATCATGCGAATGGGTATAAAAACCGATCACTCATCTATCAGTCATTTGGCCAATGGGACAATGCTATTGCAGATATTTCCAAGTACCTCAGCATGCACCCGGAAGATGCTGACTTATGGTATGAAAGAGGTCGACTTAAAAACGCCCTTAATAAAGGAAATGAAGCGCTGGTCGATTTGGATCGAGCTATCCAACTTAACAACAAACAGGGATTGTATTATTATGAGAAAATGAAAAGTTATCTGCTCATGGGCCAAAAAGCACAGGCACTCCAGATACTCCAAACGGTAAAGAAATTTAATATAAAAATCGAACCGGAAGTACAAGCGAAACTCAACCAATAAGAATATCCCTAACTTTACACCGACCACCAGTAAAACTTTATGCTCAGCCGGCTTACTATACAGAACTATGCGATCATTTCTTCGCTGGATATCGAAATCCGGCCTGGACTGACGATTATCACCGGAGAAACCGGTGCCGGGAAATCCATACTCCTCGGAGCCCTTGGACTTGCACTAGGCAGACGAGCAGATGGTAAAGCCATGAACGATGATGCAGACAAATGTGTCGTCGAAGCCCAGTTCAGTCTACAAGATGATTCGCTCAAAGAACTGTTTCAAACAGAAGGACTTGATTATGATCGTGAGCTCATCTGCAGACGTGAGTTGTCGCCAGGTGGTCGAAGCCGATCTTTTATCAACGACACACCTGTTTCTCTAAAAGTCATGCAGGAAGTGACCAGTCATTTGATTGAATTACATCATCAACACGATAACCTGGCCTTACAGTCCAAGGAATATCAGGTCAATGTTTTAGATACCATCAGCAAATCATTACCTCTTTATAAAGAATACACATCCCTATACAATTCGCTGACAGCTACAAAAAACAAACTCGCTGAAGCTAAAGAAGCCGAACAATCATCGAGTAGAAAAAAAGAATTTCTAACTTTCCAGATAGAAGAATTGGAATCCGCCAAACTAAAACCAGGCGAGATGGCTTCACTGGAGGCCGCACAGAATATGCTCGAACATGCAGAAGCTATAGAGCATGTATTAGCTCAATTGGAGACTGTATTAAGCAACAGTAATCATTCATTAAACAACCAACTCACCAGTCTCATAAAACAGGTTGAAGGGATCAGGAATGTTTATGATCCAGTTGCAGAAATTGGCGATCGCCTTGAATCACTTCGCGTCGAAGTGCAGGATCTTTCATTGGAAGCAGGAAGATTAGATGGACCTGGAGAATCAAATCCGGTAGAACTGGCCAAAATCCAAAACAGACTCACTCAGCTTTACAGTCTGATCAAAAAATACAACTGCAAAGATGAAGAAGGTCTACTGGCATTTCGCGATGAATTGAAAAAAGAATGGTCTGCCTTAAGCTCTGCCAATGAACAAATCACGCAACTGGAAGAAACGATTCTTAAGCTCATTGATCAGATTAAAGAAAAGGCCAAAGCACTCAGTGTCTCCAGAAAATCCGGTGCTAAAAAACTTATCCCTGAAGCCACTAAACTACTGCATGAATTAGGGATGCTCAATGCTCAATTTTCCATTGATCTCAATCCATTGGAAAACCCTGGCGTTTATGGTTTGGATGATGTGAGTTTTATGTTTTCTGCCAACAAAGGAACAGATATGCAGCCTTTGCAAGCGGTAGCTTCCGGTGGTGAATTATCCCGACTAAGTCTTGCACTGAAATCAATCTATGCAGTTCAGGCTCAACTCCCAACGATTATTTTTGATGAAATCGACACTGGGATATCCGGGGAAGTGGCCTGGCGCATGGGGCAACTCATCAGAGGTTTATCACAAGGTCAACAGATCCTGATGATCACGCACTCACCGCAGATAGCGTCACACGCCACGCATCAATATCATGTGTCCAAGCAAACCGAAAAAGGAAAAGACACCTCTTCCATTCAACAATTAAGTGCGGATCAACGCATCATTGAAATTGCGAAAATGGTAAGTGGAGATCCTCCGTCTAAGGAAGCCTTGTCAAATGCAAAGAGTCTTATCTCTTCTGTTAAAAAATAATATCGTTGATAAGTCTGATAGATGAGATGAGAAAGTGAAACTGTGTTTTCTTACGCATCTAAATCATCCTGATTGGAATTACTTTCTCCGACATCATTTAAAGAATGTCTCGGCAATTCGATAATGAATTTTGTCCCTACACCTTTTTCTGTTTCGAAAAAGATCCTGCCATCGAAGGATTGAATGATATCAGAACATATCGCCAGCCCTAATCCCATCCCCGAAGACTTCGTCGTAAAATTCGGATAGAAAACCTTTTCGCGCATATGTTCGTCGATCCCTACCCCATTATCTTCAAAAGACATAACGATCACATCGTCCTTCTCATAGAGTTTGATATGAATCAGTCCGCGCCTTGTTTTCGGTATTGATTGAATCGCATTCTTAACAATATTATTAAAAACGCGAATGATCTGACTTTTGTCTGCAAACACCACCATGTCATTGATCGGCACTTGCAATTGGATATCCATATCCTCGCGCTTCCTAAACAAATCATGGACAGAAGCAAGCACATCATTGATCACAAACACCTCATTGGAAGCTTGCGGCATTTTAGCATAACTCGAAAACTCTGTTGCTATATTTGTGAGATTATCGATTTGTTCGATGAGGGTTGTGCTGACTCGCTTAATCATTTTAGGAAGATCAATATCGCTATCATCGCGAGAAGCTGAATTTTGCAAATATTGAATACTTAACTTCATCGGCGTCAATGGATTTTTAATCTCATGTGCCACTTGTTTTGCCATCTCACGCCACGCAGTATCTCTTTCGGTTTGTGCGAGCAACATGGCACTCTCATCGAGTTTTGTGACCATTGAATTATAATCACGAATCAACTCACCTACTTCATCATCGATGGCCCATTGTATAGTTTCGTTCTTCTTTCCTAATCGGATGCGTTTAAGTTTTTCACTCAACTGAGCCACAGGACCGATGATGGATTTACTCATAAAAACCGCCATGCCTATGGCTAAGAGAAAAATAAACACATACGCATTGAGCAACGTCATAAAAAATGCTGATCCCGGATCTCCACCGCCGGCACCACTTGGAAACAGTTCTGTCAGCTCAATATAGCCGGCCTTCCGCTCGCCTCCTTGAATCGTAACAAATCCCACATCGTTCTTTTGCCTTGCATTTCCACTCGGCATATGAGCCCCTGATAAATAATAATCCCTCGAACCTACATCAAGAATAAGCTTTGGCAGGAAAGCCATTTTTACAGAGATATGATTGCTTCGAATATTTTGAAGTTCTTGTTGTTGAATCATATTTCCCTCCGCATCATATGCTTTGCTGGTAGCGCTATTCGCTAGTGCTATTCGCGATGCTTTACGCATATCTTCTCGCCACGATTTTACATCCGGTGACTGGGATTGTCGGATCGTTCCTGCGATGTTTCGAAGTCGCTCATCGTAGCGTCTTATTTCATCTTCACTACTATTAGCACGGATGTAATAAACGGTCAGTAAGCCAACAATAATAAACGTCAGGATAATAATGATGACGACGGCCAGCTGAATTTTATTCCGCAACGAGGGACGTGGTGAAATCGTGAGATCCATATTCTTTGGTAGAAATCCAAAGAGTGCATTTAGGCCGGCAACAAGAAACAGAAGAAAACTAAACACTGTAAAAATCAAAGAGAAAAGAGAAATCACCTGACTGATGCCTTCTACTTTTTTTCCAATCAGAATAACAATATCCTTATCATTTCGCATGGCGATATCTGTGCGATCATTGGCTGAGGCGAACTCATAGAATTCACCTACTTCCATCCCATCGTTTAACCCTTCAAACGCCGGCAGTACAAGCGCATAATCATATTGATGGGCAAAGATAAGTTGCCCGCCCCTATAGACCCCTAAGCTATACTTTCGAGGTAATTGGGGCAACCATTCGATGATCGGATCCTCTGCTCGTTCGCGATTGGTAATATCAAAAGGCGCACTTTCAATGATCTCCTGACGAGATACAATCTCAAAATCCTTCTGATACTTGTACAACACAAAAGCGGTCATGGAAGATATCGCCACCAACCAACTCATCACCCAGATCACAGATTTATTTCCTTGTTCGATATACAAATCCAACAACGTCATCAGAATAAAAACACCCAAATAAAAACCTACAAATGGGATATCAATATTGATCAAAAGAATCAGCGGCAAACTCAATACACCTGCCAATAATAAAGCGATCATCCGCTCATAGAAATTGGTGGTATAATAAATAGCTCGTGTGACGATCTGAAATGAGAAGGTAAATACACCCATGATGATAAGGCCGCAAGCCAAAATCGACAAAAAGTGATGTATATCAAATAGAGATATCTCTCCGAGGTCTAATCTGAAATTACTTTGCCCCACCACTTGCCTCAAAATCCAAGCCGTCAATCCACACATTAAAATCACTACCAGATAATGACTGGTGGTCATCAATCGGTCAATCCATCTTTGCTTTACAACGGAAGCAGAAATCACTTGTGTATCATCTGCAGGATTGCGGCTATATATCTTACTAACCAGTGTACAGAGCCACAAGAAAATTGAACTATCCAATAATAAGTCCGCCGTTGAATACGGGAACTCTATGTTTTGGATGATAGGACTCAGTAATGAAAGCTGATCAAAAAAATCGTGGTATGGAAAGGCTAAAGATGCCATTCGGAATCCCAGCACCCCGGATATTTGCAAGAGGATTTTGTTGATGGAAGAGACTTTCTTTTCAGACCTTGACTCTACCCATGCAATCCAACCCATACTCAAGGTCCAAAGTCCAACGATACAGAGCAATAAGATGATCGCCTGCATGACAAAAGAGAACTCTCTCGACAATAATTGGATATAAGCGATCGGCGAACCATCAATACTTCGGATCAAGGTGGCGTCATCGGGTGTTGGGTGTCCAAACCGATAAGGGGTTACACCAATACTATACACCTTCCCCTGATGCGGAAGAATTGGAATTTTAAAATACGCCTGCAGCAGATCTTGTCCATCGGCATGTTCGTCCTTTTTGACATAATAATCATGGCGATGATCTCTTTTGACACAAGGTATCGTCGCAAACTCCTTGTGCAATGGATCCACAATGGGCCCTGGTTTGGACCAAAACAAAAGGCTGTCTTTATGGTACAGATATATGGTAAACGGTTGATTTCCCAGTTTCTCGATCTTATCGATCAGATCATTGGAAAAAATTCGATCTGTCTTCTGGGCTGAGCGTATCTGTGTGATCCAGTCACCATCACGCAATTGGTGAATGGCTTCTGCTTCCAGCGTTTGGATATTGTCCTCTATCTGCTGCGCAAAATGGGACTTGTCGTAGAATAATTGATCAAAGCAAATCAGGGCCAGAAATGTGACTACACATCCGCCGAAGAGCATGAGATACCTATATACGTTGAGGTTCAGTCGCATTGATCACATAAAGATAATACTTAATAAATAATTATCTAATTATCATATGTTTATATTTTATTACTGATGATTGTCTTCTGCCCCGAGCTGAAGCACGGGGTTATTGAGTGGTTGTTCTGGGCTGCCCCGAGCTGAAGCACCGGGTTATTGAGTGGTTGTTCTGGGCTGCCCCGAGCTGAAGCACGGGGTTATTGAGTGGTTATTCTGGGCTATAGGTTTTTTTCTCTGCTGGTGGAGGTTGGTCTTCCTACCCGGACTAAAGTCCGGGGTTAGAGAATAGATATCCAATTGCCCCCGGCTTTTGCCCAAGGAAAAGCTCCTCAATTGCCCCGGGCTTTAGCCCGGGGATGATGAATCATATTGATTAGAAAATTAATTGTCCAATAGCTGAACTTCCACCCCTCCTCAACCGTTAAAGAAATGCATCTGTGATAAGTCTATCGCTCCCTGAAGAGGGAGAGGAAAGTCCGGACAGCGTAGGGCACCACACCATCTAACTGATGGGCTCTGCTTAGGCAGAGACAGAAAGTGTCACAGAAATTAAACCACCCTGAAGGACTAGCCTTTAGGGGTAAGCCCTAAAGGACAAGCCTTCAGGGTAAACCATGTAGGCATCGTCCTTCAGGGTAAGGGTGAAAATGTGCGGTAAGAGCGCACGGATGATACAGGTGACTGTATCATGGGATAAACCTTGTGGGCTGTAATGTCATGTACACTTCAATTTCCAAAACCATTTCGATGGTAGCGGATATCCGGCGGCTCGCTGGAATAGCAATAGTTGAAGGGGGTAGGCAGCTAGAGCCGCGACAGCAATGTCCGGCCCAGATAAATGATGGACGTCTTCGGGTAACCGGAGATAACAGAATCCGGCTTATTTATCACAGATGCATTTTTTGAGTTTAAGGAAGTAAAAAGAAAGAGCCGAAAAGGAAGTATTCCCTTTCGGCTCTTTTATTTATTCGATCAGGTCTTGTTCTAAACCCTGATGTCTATCGCTTTATTTAGTTTGTAGTAGCAGCAGCGGTTTTATTTTCTTCAAAGTGGAACATCAAAGTAAATCGAAGTGTATTGTCCAATGGACTACGCTGATTTGATGTCGGCACGAGGTAAGAAATATTCAAACCAAAAACATTGTATCGCAAACCTAGACCGGCGGTTAGGAATTGACGATTTCCTTTATTTGGGCTTTCATAATAGTATCCTGCTCTGAAAGCAAACTGCTTGTTGTACCAATATTCTGCTCCTATAGAGAAATTAATCTCACTCATCTCTTCAGAAAAACCTCCCGGTGCATCTGTAAACGATCCAAAGATTCCTTCAAACAAAGGCTTCTCACGGAAGTCCGCTACATCGTTTTCGTTTACATCATAATCAGGAGATTCAGGGCTTATTGGTGTAGGCACCAAAAGCTTATTGAAATCCAGCAAGAAAGTCAGTTGGTTGTAATCATCCAGGTCCATCTCCAACGCAGCACCTAATCCAAGGTTGCCGGGTATAAAATCTTTAAACTCAGATTTTGTATAAGATACTTTCGAACCAATATTAGTAAAAGCTGACCCAATTCTTAAGGTGGCACCGGCGCCAATGTCCAATGGGGTCTGATAAGTAAAAGAGATATCCACTGCTCCTGAAGTAGCCGGAACAATATCCACATTGTCAATTTGCTGACCACCAGCCAAGTTGGAGTAGATAAACTTACCGGTCAAGGCGGCACTAAATTTTGTGGACAATTTACGCGCATACGCTACAGCAACTTCAAATTCATTCGGACTACCCTGTCCTAGTGAATTTCCATTGATGTCTGTAAATTGAAGTTCTCCTAGTGAGAAATAGCGAAGGGAGGCTCCAAGTGTTTGGTTTTCACCTAATTTCTTATATCCAGCCAGGTAGGCCAGATAGACATCCTGAAGACCCAAAGATCTCAACCAGGGAGAATAACTTGCAGCCAGCCCATAATCAGAATCAATAAAGGCAAGTTTGGAGGCATTCAAATGCATTGAATTTGCATCTGCGGAGATCCCTATTCCGCCATCGCCCATGGCTGCTGATCGCGCATCCGGAACTATTCTCAAGAAGGGAACAGCCGAAATAATGGCATTCGGGCAATTTTGTACTGATGGATCACAATACTGACCATTGGCAATATTTACCACAGTCAACATGACAACTAAGAGTGAAACGTATTTCATGTAAATCTGGATTGTTTTAAAATTGAGTGCAAAGATACTTTAATTGAGGTCAACGAATGAGGACAAGTTTTTCGGCACAAGTTTGCGCGACTTCCCTGACTCCATCTTGAATAAATGTTACGGTTAATCTATATATATACATTCCGGAAGGTATTTCTGCGTTTTCCTGATTTGTCCCATCCCATTCCAAATCAGCTACGCGATACCCATTGGAAACGTAGTCTTCGATGATTATATTTTTAACAAAACGTCCTGAGAGATCAAATATATTGAGATCTATGTCCATTTGAGACCCCGGCCGATTGTGTTCGAACTGGAAATAAGTGTCCGACATGAATGGATTCGGGTAATTCATGAGTTTTTCAATAATCGGTCCATTGCGATCGATTACCATGAATTCCAAATAAGCTTCTCCCGGATTGTTAGCCAAGTCCCAGGCCGTCACTTTTAACGTATGCAATCCGGGCGCCATATTTGACAATGGGTATAGCACCTCTCCTCTGGTATAATCATTGAGAGAGGCCTGATAAAAGTCATTAAGAACAAGGCTGTTTTTGTCTTCCCCATCAAGAATTGCTTCAATATCATGTCCTATACTCGTCCCCGAAGCATTTATACCATTATCATCGCTGAGCTGAATGTAAATACTTGGATTGGCATCTGTGATCCCTCCAAAAACGAAATGATCATCATTCATAAAGAGCTTTACTTCCGGTGGCATATCATCCGCAAGTCCATCTTTTGAAACCCCGCCAATGATAAAGTCTGTGAAGTATCCGGTTGCATCTGTCGTCCCGTTTTGAGCATACATACTCATTTTCCCATGCCCAAAAGAAAAATCTATGTCCTTCGGCAAAACGAATTCTATGGTCCACTCGCCTCCTTGGACAGATGCTGTCCCCTTGAAAAGTTGACGGTTTTGTGTTTCAAAAGGCCGCACAGAACTTCCGCTATCATTGGCTAGCGTTTTTCGCACTTGCTTCTTATCGAAGAGGGTTAGATAAATCGGACCATTAAAACTTGTCAGTAAGTTTCCATGCATATCTACGACTTGTCCCGAAACACTTGCTTTTTCTAACGCACTGATCGTGTCGGGCAAACCGGCAAGCACTGGTTGTCCATTGATTGCTGTCACGTTAATTTGATATTCCGGAATCGCCAGCTTCTGAGATGGATCGCCTAGTAAAGTAAATTTCCTAGCATTGACATCCAAGGTATCATTACCATTATTTTTTGCTCGTCGCAGCACTTCGCCAATACTTGGGTATGTACCATCCTGATCAGGCTCATACAAGCGCTCCATCACCGCTCGTGTCAGACGCTCGTTCAAGCCTGAATATACAGCTCGCACAGTAGTCATTAATGCAATAGCTCCGCCGATTGGATTGAGCAATAAATGTTCTCCTGTACTTGTAAAGCCGGGTTCATCATAACTAGCAAAAGAACATGTAGCCGTTATAAAGAGTGGCATGTTGTTTTTGTTGCTATAAGATTGTGCTTGATTGATGCCAAGTACGCGCTCTTGTGACCATCCATTTGGACCTCCATGTCCCATGTAAGTAATTGTAAGCGCCCCTTTATTCATGTGCAGGTCTATCTGATCATTCACCGCCGGGTATCGATCTCCACCCGGGGTGGATTCCTGCGGAAAAGCATCAAAATAAATTTTTTGAATATTCAGTTCGGGATTTTCATTTTCTTTCAAAATAGCCAGACCATCCGCCTGTCGGAGATGTGTATTACCATCTTCATCATCTGCCACCATGACTATTCTATTCCTCCAGTCATTTAGGGTACTCTTTTCAAGATCATAGTAAATGACCTTATCAATAACCTTAAGTGCTTCATCCGGTGTACTGACCGGAATGCGACCGACGCCTATTTCCATGGCACCAATGAGATTATTCCCCTCATCATCATCCAGCAAGGCATAATAATCATCTGAAGGAAATGATCGAATAGGATCAAGTGATTGTTCTGTTTCGAAGGCCGGTATAAAGTTTTGATAAGGTAGCTCACTGTAGTGATTCAAATAATCATACGTGCCATCTCCTATCAAACATAAAGATTTGAACTCAGCATCGCGCTTGTATAACATACGAGCAAAATCACGAATCGCTGTAGGGTCTTTCGAACCACCGGCAAATTCTTCAAAAATCTTACTGATTGGAACCGCCTCCACTTGCAAATGGCTGTATGAGCGACGATGATTCGCAAGTTTTAAGGCTGCTTCTTCAAAATCATCATAATATACAATCAACAGGTCTGCACGATCAATGCTGTGCAGATTCTGATTCGCAATCACTCCTTCATACACAGGTGTCTGAAGATCCGTAGCTGCATTGAAGCAAATAAAATGATTTGGATATTCAACGGAGCCGGAGCGAACAAAGGTAGACGTAGCGCCAAATTCATAATGTTGTTTCGCCGGCGAAAATGGATTGGTCACATCCCAAATTTGACTACCGGCAGGCACACCGTTCAGCGCGTAAATTGGGGTGTGCGATGCAGAGGCTCTTGTATCTCGGATATGCAATAGTTGGCCAGGGCGATAAAGATTATTTTTATAGAAATTAAGTTGGAGATAATCAACCCAGGCTCTGGCATCTACCCCATTTGCGTTAGGGTATCTGACAGCAATTTTCTTAATGGACTCACCGGGCACAAAAAAGCCAGTTAAGAGACCATCGTTTGCATAGGAAGCTTCAAAATTTCCTAGGTTTGCACTGCCAACATTCCGGCCCGCTTCATAACCGTCAAACTGTAAAAAGAAGCGTGAAAGTGCACCGTTTCTAACAGCAACTCTGACATCATAATAAAGCGTATCCGTTGGATCCAGGTCTTGAATATTAAAGCGATTGGTGTAATCCAATTCTTTGACAACAGACATTTCATCTCCATACCACGCCTGACCAGATCCCGGTGGTCGATACCGTCCTAGCAAATTTACTTTTTCATCTTCCAGCCGTTCATACACATGGGAAGTGGTGGATGTATAATCGCCGCCGGATTGATTGCTTTGATCCGCTATTTTAATTCTCGGTGGTCCATTAATGATGATATAATAATGGTTAGCTTCATCATAATTGTTCAGTTCCATATGGTAGAGGCGGTCTTCCGCATCATACACCCATTGATGAGGTCCATCGGCATACCAAAGCAAATAATCTCCTTGATCAAACTTCCCATCCTCAAGACCTGAACCAAGAGAAGCTGATTGTTCAAGGTCATCTATTCTCGGAGTAGCACTCCATTGCGGAAGCCTTCCTTCTCCATTCCCAAATATCGCGATTCTATCAGGAGAAATCTGGGAAGGATTTATTTTAAGCTGATCGTTTATAAAGTTGTAATCTATTTTGTAAACACCTGACTTTTTAACTGAAACTCGATGAATAATACCTGATGCTAAAACAGACTCCTCTTTAAAATCCGGGCCGGACCGTCCCTCACCTCCAGTGCCAAGGGATTTAGTTTTGATAATAAGTTCTCCTTTCAGTATCCGCTCATAGATGCCTGGTGAAGTTTCTGCAATGGGCAGCACCCAAATCTCAGCAATCCAAAATCCATGTTCTTTATGGACGTTTGCGCCATACATAAATTCAGCAGTTTTAACCTCGGTTAAAGCATCATGAAGGATGGAAATTCTTTCTGTTATTATTGGGTTTATCTCTATTGAAAAACTACCTGCATCGTCAAGTGGCAGCATATAAGTATAAACCGGAAGATTGGGATTAACCGAGTACTGGTCTGCATGATCAAAGGTCAACTGCCCGTCTATGGCCCATTCGAGCTCAAAATCATGTTTAATAATAGTCTGCGCCTGAATAGAATTTATACATAACATATAAAAGGCGAAGAACAGGGGTAATTGTCGTAACATACTCGTTGACCTGAAGTCGGTTTCAAAAAATCTGATAATTAAACGGAGGGGATATACATGTATTGCCAACATCAAATATAAATTTATGCCGATAGCAGACAAATCTGCCAACTTTTTAAATTCCTGTGGACGGAATGGGCCTCTTCGTTCGTTTCATTCATCAAAAGAAGTATTATTGCACCTTGCCAATGGAACCCATTACTCACAACTATTCAATAAAGTTAGTGCATTTGATACCATTTCAATGCCACCAATGCCTAAAATGGCTGTTTTTAGGCATTTTAATGACGTTTCTACTTGGCGTTAAGGCGCAGGATCCTATTTTTTCTCAGTTTTACTTGTCCCCTCTACAACTTAACCCAGGACTCACTGGCCTAAGTGCAGGTCCAAGATTGGCTGTCAATTACAGGAATCAATTTCCTGGTTTCAACCATGCCTACCGAACCTATGCTCTGTCCTATGATCAGTTCTTTGAACAAATAAATAGTGGTATTGGTTTTTGGTTGCTTTCAGATGATGCGGGAGATGGTATTCTTAAGACCACGAAAGCTGCTGGTATTTATTCCTATCGCGTCCGGGTTCAGGATGATTTGTATATGAGAATGGGCGTAGAAATCGGGGTGGTTCAGTCTACATTAAATTGGGATCGGCTCCGATTCGGTGATCAAATTGATGATTATTTAGGGTATACCAGTCCAGGTGGCACCCCTTTTCCTACCGAAGAATTTGCACCGGAAAATAATTCTATTATATACCCAGACTTAGGATTTGGCTTTGTGCTAAACAATAAATTATTCTACACAGGTCTCTCTGTCAGTCACTTGAATACACCAAATCCCGAATTTCTGGCTGCCAATCAAAACCTGACCAGTGGCATTCCTATGCGATGGACGGCACATGCCGGAGCTACTTTTCCTGCATCCCTAGCATCCTCTCGCAATAGCTCCCGCATGACCATTTCCCCGTCCCTTATTTATGTCGTTCAGGGACCTTTTCAGCAAATCAATGGCGGGATTACCTTTGATGCAGGGCCTGTCAGTTTAGGAGGGTATTATCGTATTTCTTCAGGCCAATCAGAGGCGATTATTGGAGCTATTGGTCTTAGAACCAAACAACTAAAAATAGGATATAGTTATGATATGACAATTTCCGGCTTCCCATCCGGCGGTGGCACACACGAGTTGGGGCTGGTCTTTTCCATTGAAGTAGATCAAAGTAATTCGAAATACAGTGACTGCCTCAAACTCTTTAGATAACAAGGCAATTTACCTAAGGCATACTTTTTGTTGTGTCCTTTGTACAAAAAACAAAACAATATTTAGCCTGTGGTTCCGTTTCAGAAATGTATATTTGTCCCTCGTTTAACAAACATGTTCAGTATAGAATGAAGAAATTTCTTTTAATTAGTGTAGGAGCTCTGTTATTATTGAGTTTCGGGGCTTGTAAGAAGTCCGAGCGATCATCCGTCACCGGCTGGAAATATAATGACCAGGAATGGGGTGGATTTGAAAAAGGCTCTCATGGCGAGTTGGAGGTTGGTCCAGGTCTCGTTCCTATCGAAGGTGGAACCTTTACAATGGGTTTGACAGATCAGGATGTAACCTATGACTGGGATAATGTACCTCGAAGAATTACAGTCTCTTCATTCATGATGGATGAGACAGAAGTATCAAACTCACATTACCGTGAATTTGAATACTGGACTAAAAGAGTATTTGGTGAGTCTTATCCGCAGGAGTGGTTGAGCATCCTGCCTGATACTTTAGTTTGGAGAGAGGAATTGGCATTCAATGAGCCAATGGTTGAAACCTATTTCAGACACCCAAGTTATGCTGACTACCCTGTTGTAGGAGTTACCTGGGAACAAGCCAATAAGTTCTGTATCTGGCGTACAGACCGAGTAAACGAAATGTTGCTCGTAGAAAAAGGTGTTCTCAACCTTAATGTTGATCAAAAAGATGCAGACAACTTCAATACAGAGTCCTACCTCGTAGGTCAATATCAGGGAAGTGTAAAGAAAAATCTCCCGGATCTCAAGACAGGCGGCGAACGTCCGGTTCGTTTTGAAGATGGAATCCTACTTCCTGCTTACAGACTTCCTACAGAAGCTGAGTGGGAATATGCTGCGCTGGCTCTTCAGGGAAATAATCTTTCGAAGAAAGATGAATTGATTTCTGACAGAAGAATCTATCCATGGGATGGCGCAACGGCTCGCTACAAAATCCATGACAAGAATCAAGGAAGAATGTTGGCGAACTTTAAAGAATCACGTGGTAACTATATGGGAACTGCAGGCAAACCGAATGATAATGCACCTTTCCCGGCTCCTGTGAAAGCTTTCTTTCCAAATGATTTTGGATTATATAACATGGCCGGTAACGTTAATGAGTGGGTTGGTGACTTATATCGTCCAATGACCAGTTCAACTTTGCGCGATGTTGAAAATCAGGATTTGAACCCCTTTCGTGGAAATATATTTACAGAACGTGTCTTGGATGAAAACGGAAGTCCTGTTGAAAAAGATAGCCTTGGTCGTATTCGATATACAATCGTAGATGATTCAACTGCTGCTCTTCGTGAGAATTATCAAAAAGGAAATGTACTCGACTACAGAGATGATGATGAAGAAGCAGTCTACTATGCTTACGGCGAATCCTCTCTGATCAACGATAGCTCACGTGTTATCAAAGGAGGATCATGGGCTGATCGTTTGTATTGGCTATCCCCTGCTGCCCGAAGATTCAAAAATCAAACGAAAGGTGACCGAACGATTGGATTCCGTTGTGCCATGCACCAGATCGGTGGAGCAGAACCCGGAGGCGAGATTGGTGGTCATGACTACGGAGGTAGTAAGAAAAGCGCTACCAGAAGATACAAATAGAATTACGGTAAACAGAAAAACAAAAAAGCCCAAACAAATTGTTTGGGCTTTTTTGTTTGGTCATGTATAAACCGTTTATCTTGTCAATAGCATATGGATATTCAAACCTTATACAATCACTTTCTTCAACATCCAACGATCTGCACAGACACCAGAAAGATTACGTCGGGTTGTCTGTTTTTTGCCTTGCAAGGAGAAAACTTTGATGGGAATCGTTTTGCACAAGAGGCCCTCCAGCAGGGTGCTGCTTACGCTATTGTTTCAGATCCTACTTGGCAAGGTGATCACTTTTTACAAACGACCGACACGCTTAAAACACTGCAGGACCTTGCTCATTTTCACAGAATGAAACTTCATGTTCCGGTCATTGCGATCACAGGAAGCAACGGAAAAACCACCACCAAAGAACTTATCACCGAGGCGCTTTCAACAACCTTTAAAGTCCATGCCACCATTGGCAATTTCAATAATCACATTGGTGTTCCTCTGACCCTCCTCAAGGCAACGCTTTCTACGGAAATCATTGTTTGTGAAATGGGCGCAAACCATCTCGGTGAAATAAAACAACTCTGTGCCATTGCAGCACCAACGCATGGAATTATTACCAATATTGGGCATGCGCATATCGAAGGATTTGGATCTATTGACGGTGTACAGAAAGCTAAAGGAGAACTGTTTGATTTCATCCGGGATCAGGATGGCTATGGTTTTGTCAATGTAGATGACCCCCGAGTAAAAACACTAGGAAACAAACTGAAGAACAAATCCACATTTGGATTAGACGCTAGCCATGCGCCAGAAGTGCATCTCGCCTATCAAACCACACCAGATGATGAAGGATTAATCCTTAAAAATAATGTGGATGAAGTCGTCATCCGTTCGAAACTATTTGGAAAGTATAATGCATCCAACATCTTGGCAGCCTATGTCATCGGCTTGCACTTTGGCATTGATAACCATACGTTATCTACTGCCCTATCAAACTTTGTGTCGAAATCCAATCGATCCGAAAAAGTAATCTATAATAGCTGTGTTTTTATTATGGATGCCTACAATGCCAATCCTTCCAGCATGGAACTTTCCTTACTTGCCTTTGCTGAAAAACATCCTACCGGCTGGATCATTCTTGGCGACATGAAAGAACTTGGTTCTTTTTCAGCAGATGCACATCAGCAAATCATATTTCTTATTTCTCAAATGAAGTTTGGAAAAATATATCTGATCGGGAATCATTTTAAAGAAGCACTCCAATCCTCATTGATCCAGGATGGAAGAATTAATCTCTATGATAATATTGAAGGTTTGAAGTTGGATTGGGATTGGTCTACATGTGCCGGACAAACCTTCTTTGTCAAAGGTTCAAGGTCCATGAAACTTGAGCAAATCCTACAGTCCTCTTGATTTGATTGATTAACCCAAAACTGACTTGATGATCCGATCGCTAAACTCTTCTTCACAAGCTTTGCGATAGTCCTGATAGGAGCATGGGACCTTTCGACCAGTCTTATCTTCTATCCACCATCTTCCGGAAAACTCGCTTTTAAAAAAGAGCAGCACATGATCATGATCTTTTGATTGAACATGGTATTCTGTCAGTGGATTTTTCTCGGGATCTTCCCGTAAGGTAGATCCTTCCATAAAATACCAGATCATTTGTGCAATTCCATTTCCCATCATGCAGCCATCATCCTTTTCCACAGCATAGTTATAAACACCTACGGATTGCAATATCTGAGCTGCGCCGGCATATCGGAACAATTGACACGCTTCAGTGATTGTCAAGCCGCTGCTGGACATCCCTGACAAAAAACCCGCCTCCGCAGCACTCATACTATCACAATTAAAGATCATGGCTTCTGAATCCCGGATGCATGGCTCTGCCAAATTCAACTCCTCCCTCAATTCACTCAACCGTAAATGTCCTTCTACATTGAGGTGAGTTTCAGAAACCAGATGTCTTTGTGTCCCTATATATTGAAATAAGGTGCCTGGCTTCGCTCCTCTTAGATGAACATCATCATCGAGATTGGATTCCCTGACGATACTCGCCATACGAATACCATCGACCTGATGACCCATAAAAGCCATCGGCATCCCTATCAGAAGCATAACGGCGCCACTGGATTTGATTTCTTCAAGAATCGGAATAATGTTTTCTGGCTTCCCCTGGGTGATGGTTCCACAATCAATAATATCAAGTGCCTGAGCCGGAGTAGCACTAAATTGATACAAAATCTGCTTAATTCGGCTCGCTATTTGATGGTCAAAGCTAATCAGGAGTATGTCTCCTGCTGTAAAGGCTATATCCTCGTCATGTAGGAATCGCACTTTATGCCAGAGCGAGCTTTTGCTAATCCGCTCCGGTCGAATAGACGATTTATCGTCCGGGACAAACCAATGAGAAATCATAGTGCAAATATATTAAATTATTTCATAATATATAACCCTTCTCAGTATAAGATAGCTTACCCATTATGAAGTGGATTGACGTTTCCTTGCTGAAATTTGATTTTGAGTGTCTTTTTTTAATAAAAAAGAAATACATTTGTAAAACACAAACTATCTATTTAAAAATTCTGAACCTTATGACACGAGCACACCTTGTCTTTCTGTTTAGTTTTCCATTCTTATTGCTCAATTCAATTCAGGCTCAAAATGAGACTGGTAGTTTCTCATCCCCTGTTGTGGCTGATGAAATGACCCAAAATCCTGAGCAAAATCAATTATGGAGAACTGGCCAATCAAAATATTCTGCCAAACCAAAACACATGTGGGAATTTGGCCTCCACGGTGGTACTGCCTTTATCGGAGGAGATGTTGAAGCCAGCGTCCCTTCAGGCTATGGTTTTGGTATCCATTTGCGTAAGGCAATCAACTATACACTCTCCTGGAGAGTGGATGCCACCTATCAAACTTCAAAGGGCTACGATGCCCGACTTTTCAACTATCTCCGTACAGAGAAGACTTACGGTCAAAATATAGATCAATCGCCAATTCTGGTGGGCTATACGAATGAAACGATCAATGAAGACAATATTCTTCGAAATTACAAAACTGATATTATTTCGGTTTCGATAGAGGGAATTTTGAACATTGGAAATATTCTTTTTCACGGTCCTTCCAACAAATGGAATTTATATACGGCGATCGGACTTGGTTTAAACATTCCTGAAACCGGTGTCGATCTTCTGGATGAGAATGGAGGTCTGTATGATTTCTATAGTCTGACGGTTGGTCAAGACAATAATACCTCGCAAGGAAGAAAGGACATTATCAATAATCTTAAAACCTTGCTTGATGGTGATTTTGAAACACCTGGAGGAGTCGCTAAAGATGTTGTTTCATTTGGTGACGAAAAAGATGTTATTCCTCATTTGTCTCTTTCTCTTGGTTTGTCAAGAAAATTGTCAAAACGAATTAATCTTGGGATCGAGCATCGCATCTTATTGAGTGATAATGATTTGCTGGATGGATTTGAGATGTTATCCCCGAGTGCTAAGACACCAAGTAATGACATCGCACACTACACTTCTTTACGCTTGGGTATCAATATCGGCTCAAAAGAAAAACGAATCGAACCACTCTATTGGGTAAATCCATTAGATGCTTCATTCAATGATATTGCAGAACTAAAACAACGTCCAAAGTTTGACCTCACGGACAGTGATGGCGATGGTGTCATCGATATGATCGACCAGGAGATCAGCACACCGGCCGGATGTCCTGTTGATACCAGAGGTATCACTTTGGATAGCGATGGTGATGGTGTTGTCGATTGCAAAGATGAAGAGCCTTACTCTCCTCCAGGATATGAAGTCAGTGCCGCAGGTATTGCACAGGTGCCGCAGGAGTACATGGCAGAAGACGATGTGGTGGCGCTGATCAATCAGCGCGCCGGAGCAATGGAAACAAGCCTTAACTGGTTCCTTCCGATGATCCACTTTGATTTAAACAAATATTATATCAAACCGGAGTTTTATGGTGCGCTGCACAACATTGCTGCCGTCATGCGCTCTCATCCGGATGTCAAGGTAGTGGCCTTTGGATTTGCGGATAACCGTAGCCCAACAGACTACAACAATGTACTTTCCTATAACCGAGCAAAAGAAGCCATTGACTTTTTAGTGAGTACTTATAATATACCACGTGAGCGATTTATACTTAACTTCGGAGGCGAGGATGCACCTTTAGTGTCCGATTTGAAGGATGGTTATGATATCTCAAGTACTGATGAGTTTAAACATTATATGAATCGCCGTGTAGAATTCCACGTGGCGACATCGACTGATACGAATATGGAGCGTCCGGCAGGTCCGGAAGCTGGACAGAACACTCCTGGCTCTGCCAGATCAGGTGCTAAGTTTTCCGGCAATTACAATTCAGGGTATTAGTCATACTAATTTGAATAGGGTTATTTGAAATAGATTTTTTGTGTATTCAAAAGCTCCAGGCCATTTATGGTTCGGGGCTTTTGATTTTTTACATCATCAGATTCACTAGCTTCTATACTATATCCGTAATTTTACAGCTTAAATATTTTATATATCATGGCAGAAGTAATCCGTATGCCCCGGCTCAGTGACACAATGGAAGAGGGAAATATAATCGGCTGGTTAAAAAAAGTAGGTGATAAAATTTCTTCAGGGGATATTCTAGCAGAGGTTGAAACTGATAAAGCAACCATGGAATTAGAGAGCTTCCACAATGGCTATTTATTATATATCAGTGTGCAGGAAGGTCTCGTTCCCGTCAACGACGTACTGGCCGTCATTGGAGAAAAAGGGGAAGATTATAAAGCCGTTTTAGCTAGTGAATCGGCCAGTGAAGAAAATCACACAGCTGCTCCATCGCCCCCAGCTTCAACTTCAGGTAACGAAGCCCCCGCACAAGAGGAATCTGAACCCACATCCGGTGACGATGATAAGCCAAGAGTAAAATCTTCTCCTTTGGCTAAGTCAATTGCCACTCAATCAGGCATCGATCTTTCTTCGATCACCGGAACCGGTGATGGAGGAAGAATCGTCAAGCGAGATGTTGAAAACTATACAGCACAAAGCAGTCAAACCACTTCCCCCAATATTCCATCTGCATCCCCCCAATATGGCGAGATACCGTTGACACAGATGCGTAAGACAATCGCAAAAAGACTTTCTGAAAGTAAATATTCTGCTCCGCATTTTTATCTCACCATGAAAATCCAAATGGATAAAATGGTTGAAGCGCGGTCTCTTCTCAATGCAAATACAGATATAAAAATATCCTTTAATGATTTAATCATCAAAGCTTGTGCCGCTGCATTACGCCAACATCCAATCATAAATTCTTCATGGCTCGGTGATAAAATTCGTATTAACAAGGACATCAATATTGGTGTGGCCGTGGCCGTCGATGAAGGCTTGATGGTACCCGTTCTTTTTTCCACAGATCAAATGGGCTTGAAAGACATCCATTCGAATGTTGGTACGCTAGCAGAAAAAGCTCGAAATAAGAGGCTTCAACCTCAGGAGATGCAAGGCAATACGTTTACAATCTCTAATCTTGGTATGTTTGGCATTGAAGAATTCACAGGGATCATCAATCTGCCGGATGCTGCGTTACTCGCAGTAGGTGCCATCACTGAAGAGTTACAACTAACGGAAGGTGTTGTACAGGCCAGAAAAGTTATGAAAATAACCTTGTCCTGCGATCATCGAGTGATTGATGGTGCAACAGGTGCAAAGTTTTTATCTACCTTACAACAATACCTGGAAAATCCGGTCGCCATGCTTCTCTAGTTTTGAGCTATTGAATGGACCGGGGCTAATCAATAAATTCGAACGATCTATGTCACAAAGTTCCTCCCGTCATCTCGAATATGCCATCAAAACCATTGGTCAACTGCCTGGTATTGGTCGTAAGAGTGCGTTGCGCATAGCCTTGTTTTTACTGAAAAACAAAAACTCAGTGCTTCCTGAGTTAATGGAAGGGCTCAGTGGTATTCGTGATCATATCCGGAACTGTGAAACTTGCCATAATTTATCCGATTCCGAGACGTGTGGTATCTGCAGCGATCGTTCCAGAAATTGCACCACTATCTGCATCGTCGAATCAGAACGTGATGTAATGGCTATCGAGGATACCGGGCAATATCACGGCCTATATCATGTCCTGGGTGGAATCATTTCTCCGATCGACAATGTCGGCCCACAGGATCTTAATATTCCAGACCTTATCGATCGACTAGCCGAAGGAGAAGTGAAGGAGATCATCATGGCGATCAGTCCTACCATTGAAGGAGAAACCACCATTTTCTACCTTAGTAAATTACTGAAAGCATATCCGGTTCGCATCAGTCTGATCGCCAGAGGCGTTTCCTTTGGAGGAGAATTAGAGTATGCTGATGGGCTAACGCTAGGACGATCGATTGTCGCCAGAACGAATATTGAATTGACTGAAAATGTTTAACCTGCCCTGCTGTTGAGACTATCTGTAATCATCGTCAGCTATAATGTTTATCCTTTTTTAGATAACTGTCTTCGTTCGATTCGAGAGGCCATGAAAGGCCTTCCCGGAGAAATCATTGTGGTCGATAATGCATCTGTAGATGGTACACCCCAGTTGGTGCGCGAACACTATCCGGATGTCACAATCATCGCAAACCAGGAAAATAGAGGTTTTGCAAAAGCAAATAACCAAGGGATTAAACTTGCTACAGGAGAGTTTGTCCTGCTCCTCAATCCGGACACGATCGTTTCAGGAGATACCTTTACAACATGCCTTGACTTCATGGAGGCTCATCCAAAGGCAGGTGCCATTGGCGTAAAAATGCTGGATGGCAGTGGACGCTATCTTCCGGAATCCAAACGAGGTCTCCCTACCCTCTCCGCATCCTTTATGAAGATGACAGGACTGTATCGTTTACTTCCAAAATCAAAAAAATGGAACCGGTATTATCAAGGGCATGTGGCGACCAATGAAACTGCAGTAGTCGAAGTGCTCTGCGGTGCATTTATGTTTATGCGCAAAAGTGCGCTGCTAAAAGCTGGATTGCTGGATGAGGACTTTTTCATGTATGGTGAAGATATAGATCTATCCTATCGCATTTCGCAAGCCGATTATGCCATTTATTATCTACCCACCACCAGCATCATACATTACAAAGGGGAATCAACAAAAAAATCAACACTCAATTATGTTTTGACATTTTATCAGGCAATGCTCATCTTCACACAAAAGCATCCCGAGTTTAGTGGTCAAAGAATTTTAATAAAAATAGCCATTTACTTTCATGGGTTTCTGCAACTCCTTCGTCAAAATCTGAGGCGCTGGTGGCCAATCGTTTTAGATACCGTGTTGCTATATGCTTCGTTTTTCATCGTTAGTAAAATATGGGCATGGTATTATTTTGAAACGATTGAATATTTAAAACCAACGTCTTATTATTTAAATTTACCGATCTATACCGGGCTCATTATTTTTACAATGTATCTCCATGGAGCCTATGACAAACCAATAAAAAGTAAATCATCTTGGTTTGGTTTTTTTTCAGGTCTGTTGGTGATCCTAGTCCTTTATGCCATCCTTCCGACGGAACTACGCAGTTCAAGAATGGTCATCTTGCTAGGTTCATTATTATTCGGACTCCTGCTGTTGCTGACACGTTCAGGACTAAATCCTTGGAATACTTATAGCAGCAAATTAGCTCAACAAAACAATCGGAAAGCTATTATTGTAGCCGGCGCTGAGGAAACCTCCAGAATAAAAGAATTGATCAATCGATCGAAAGATCATATTGAAATCCTCGGCCTGGTCTCTCCTCATGGTGATGCTATAGATGTTGCGGATGGTTCTCTGGGGCACATCAATCAACTTGAGGAAATCGTGCGTGTTTATCAGGCGAAGGAAATTATTTTTTCAGCGCAGGATGTTCCTTTTACCGTCTTTACACAAACGATGTCTCATCTTGGCCCTTCTCTGAGATATATGCTTGCCGCATCCACCACCATGAATATAGTGGGCAGTATGGGCAAAGACATTGCCGGAGAATCCTATGCGATACAAATACATTTCAATCTTTCTGATCAATCATCCAAAAGAGCAAAGAGAATCTTTGATGCAATTTCTTCGTTACTGCTCCTTTGTACATTTCCTATCATGATGTTTTTTATTCCTCATGCAATGCGCTACCTCAAAAACACCCTACAAGTCCTGATCGGAAAACGTACATGGGTCGCTTATTATCCGTTGGAGGCTGTGGTAAAAACGCTACCTCCATTGCCTGCTGGAGTTTTATGCCCAGCGTATCCCGCAGATAAAAATGATGTGGACAGAAGACTCCAACACATTCACTATGTTTATGCACGTGATTACCATTGGACGACAGATCTATCCATTCTAGTCACGCAACTCAAAAAAATAGGACAAACGCTTTAAGGATATGGCTTCATCATTAATATCACAAATCAAAAGCGCAGTCGAAATACTATATCCTGATATTGTAGCTATTCGACAAGATTTACATCAACACCCCGAACTATCTTTTCAGGAAAAAAGAACAAGTAAAAAGGTGGCTGACTTTCTGACCACCCATGGCATAACCTACACTACCGGATGGGCTGGCTATGGCATTGTGGCCACTATCCAAGGTGATCACAGCGGACCTACCGTAATGCTTAGGGCTGACATGGATGCTTTGCCGATCACAGAACAAAATGATGTGGCCTACAAATCGATTCATCATGGCGTGATGCATGCCTGTGGTCATGATGTCCACACGAGTAGTCTGCTTGGTGCTGCAGCGATACTACAGCAACACAAACAAAATCTTTACGGCACGATTAAAATGATCTTTCAACCTGGTGAGGAAAAACTTCCTGGCGGTGCATCCATCATGATCAAAGAAGGTCTGTTTAAAGATGGGGCTCCCAAATGGGTGCTTGGACAGCATGTGCACCCGCCATTGGAGGCAGGGCATGTGGGATTCAGAAATGGCTTATATATGGCCTCCGCTGATGAGCTATACATAACGGTGCATGGCAAAGGAGGTCATGCCGCTACGCCTCACTTATGCATTGATCCGATTGTGACTGCTGCAAAATTAATTACAACCTTGCAAGAAATCATCAGCAGACGGCTGGATCCATTTTCTCCGGCTGTATTAACGATTGGAAAAATTTATTCAGATGGTGGAGCTACCAATGTAATACCCGACACAGTTCATCTTGAAGGAACTCTCCGCGCAATGAATGAAACCTGGCGGATGGAAGCGCATCAGCAAATAAAAAATCTTGTTGAAAAAACCTGTCAGGCAGCCGGCTGTACCAGCGAAACCAATATTGTAGTTGGCTATCCTTGCCTGATCAATGACGATGACATCACGGAAAAATGCAGGCAATCAGCCATTGCATATCTCGGTGAAAACTATGTTCATGAACTACCACAGCGAATGACTTCTGAGGACTTTGCTTTCTACTCGCAGGAAGCACCGTCTTGTTTCTACAGACTTGGCACCGGCTGGACGGATCCTGAAAAAAACATCCCTGTTCATTCTAGTCGCTTCAATATCAACGAACTAGCATTAAAATCAGGTATGGGATTGTTAGCATTCATTGCACTTTCAGATCTTTCAAAACCCTGATCAACCGGCGGTGTCTATGTAGACGTAGCCCCTTATTTTGTTGTTATATCCTTCCTTTTCCCTGAAAAAATGATAGGCCAATCAAGGTTTTCTGCGCCCTTCTGAATAGAAAACCTTACATTTACATATATTATTTTCTATAAATTATAAACTATTTACTATCAATGTTATATATTTGACGATAGTTCATAATATAACATACTTCTAATACACAAAACTCATGTCGAAAGTCCTTATAGTTGACGACGAGCGCAGTATCCGCCATACCCTACGCGACATTCTTGAATTTGAAAAATACCAGGTTGACGAGGCGTCAGATGGTATGGAGGCTTTGGTGAAGGTCAAGCAAAATTCATATGATGTCATCATTCTGGATATCAAAATGCCAAAACTAGATGGGATGGATGCCCTGGACAGAATTCAGGAAATAGCCAGGGAAACACCGGTCGTTATGATTTCAGGACATGCGTCTATCGATACAGCCGTTGAAGCAGTAAAAAAGGGCGCATTTGACTTTATTTCAAAGCCACCTGATCTTAACCGTTTATTGATCACGCTTAGAAATGCTATGGATAAATCCGAACTGATAACAGAGCGTAAGGTCCTGCAAACAAAAGTATCCGGCACACGCTTCCAGCCGATTGTCGGAGATTCCAAGTGCATCGGTCAGATCATGGATACGATTGAATTGGTGGCGCCTACGGAGGCACGTGTACTCGTCACAGGGGCTAATGGAACCGGTAAAGAACTGGTGGCACATTGGATCCATCAAAAGAGTCATCGCAAAGACTATCCACTGATTGAAGTGAATTGCGCTGCGATTCCTTCCGAGTTAATAGAAAGCGAACTTTTTGGACATGAAAAAGGTGCTTTTACATCCGCCATCAAACAGCGTACAGGAAAATTTGAACTTGCCAATGGAGGCACTATTTTTCTGGATGAAATTGGAGACATGAGCTTGTCTGCACAAGCTAAGGTGTTGCGAGCACTTCAGGAAAACAAGATCGTGCGAGTAGGTGGTGACAAGCAAATCAGAGTGGATGTACGTGTCATTGCAGCGACTAATAAAGATTTGCGCAAACTAATTGATGCCGGTCGATTCAGAGAAGATCTTTATCACCGTTTGGCCGTCATCATCATTGACGTACCACCCTTGAAAGATAGAATTGAAGATATACCTCAATTGATCAGTCACTTTTGTGAAGACATCTGTAAAGATTATGGTATTCCACAAAAGCAGTTTGACAATAAGTCCATTAAAAAACTACAATCTTTACCGTGGTCCGGAAATATTCGCGAGTTGAAAAATGTAGTTGAACGTCTGATCATTCTTGGCGGTAAAACCATCTCGGCACAGGATATAGATAAGTTTGTTTTACCAACTGCACAATCTGCACTCGAAATGAAAGAAGTACTCTCTCGATTTTCTGATTTGAAGGAGTTGCAAAAGTATATTGAACAAGAATACACGAATTATCAATCTTCCGCTGAATAAACGAAAGTGGATCAATGACGAATTCTATTTTTCACGTATAATACAATACACATGTCCGAAGGTATACCACCACGTCTAATGAAGCAATGGACGCAACTCAAAGGTGAAAACGCCTGGACGATGTTTAAGGTGATTGCGGAATTTGTTGATGGATTTGAATCCCTTAATCGAATCGGCCCTTGCATATCTATCTTTGGAAGTGCTCGTACACAAGCCAATTCTCCGCACTATCAAAAAGCAGTTAATATCGCTCAAAAGCTTACTGAATCAGGTTTTGGCATCATCACGGGTGGAGGTCCGGGTATCATGGAGGCCGGAAATAAAGGAGCCAGTATTCAAGGGGGTGTTTCTGTTGGGTTGAATATAGATCTGCCCTTTGAACAATCACACAACCCGTATATCGACTATGACAAAAATCTGAGCCACAGATACTTTTTTGTTCGCAAAGTGATGTTTGTCAAATATGCGCAGGGCTTCGTTGTACTTCCTGGAGGTTTCGGGACATTGGATGAAGCCTTTGAAGTATTGACACTCATCCAGACTAAGAAAATATCTCGTGTGCCGGTTATTCTGGTTGGATCAGAATTTTGGAGTGGCCTTAAGCAATGGATTATTGAAGTGATGCTGGAAAGAGAAAACAATATAAATGCAGCTGATCTGGATCTCATTCCTATCATGGATGACCCAGATGAAATCGTCCAATACATCAATGACTTCTACGCCCAGGCTGACGAGCAACTCAGTCCAAATTACACACTGTAATATTTCAAATTGACAGCCTAGCTTTTGCGAACAGCAAATTAATTCAAACCAATATTTAGATTTTCCCAAAGAAGCGACACCGCATTTTCCTCTATCATAAAGGTCATTCGCTCATAGAAAACAGGAGAAGGTTGTGGTACTGCTGTGACTCGTAAGACATCCTTTTCCTGATCGTACTTAAACGCGCCCCACTGTTCCCAAACTTCATTAAATATCCAAGTCCATTCTGTTTCACCCGGGATGGTAAACAAAGCATATTTTCCTGCCGGCAATACCTCTCCTTGAATGACAAGGTCTTTATCCGTTTCGAAAATAGTTGCTTCATTTGCTCCAGTCCGCCATACTTTTCCATAGGGTACTAAATCACCCCAAACCGTACGACCTTTTACCGCCGGTGAAGAATATTGAATCTCAATGGTGGCCTCTTCCAACTGACCCTGTACCTCTACCAATGGGCTTGGTTTGGTCGGTGTATCCGATTGTGCATCCATTGGAGAAGTCCAAAGACATATTGGAAGAGCGAGTAAGATGGTATAGAAAAATCGTTTCATTGGTATGGAGTTATTTCTAAAAATACACAAACATTGTCAAAGATAAAAACGATGGATTAGGAAAAAAGTTTTATGCTAATCGGCCATAATAAAAACACCTAATTGAAGAAGGAGGTTTCCAAGCCTAATCTAAAATATCCTCTGTAATGCGGATACGTATCTGCCTGATAAAGCACGCGTTTTTCGAACAAACCAACAAAGTCTTCTATCCGCATAAAAAACTTGAGGAACTTTATTTGCAAGCCCATCCCCACATCCAGTCGGAAATAATCCGGTATCCGAGGTCCATTTGTCAAATGGTATTGGCCGTTGACCGGAAAATAGGTTACTCCTTCAAAACCATCATTGTAGGTGATATCTATACCCGGCAAGAGGGTGACCTGTCTTTTGAGCACCTTTAACTTCCCAAAAAGACTTGCGGCAAACCACACTTCTGGCAAGGCTAATTCCGCGGGGGTATCCGGTTGCCAGAAAATACTTCCCTTGGCCCCAAAGCCTTTGAAATCAAAAGATTTGGTCAAGGAAAATCTCCGCAAAGAAAAAGACTTACGCATTTGTTGAGGAAAGGAAATAGAATCGAAATAAATATAATTGTCATAAGCAATCCATCGTGCCCCTATCTGTAATCCTTGTGCTTCAAAATCCCAGGTGAAAGACAGATCACTTATGAATGGGTTGTTAAAATCATTGTTGTAAACTGGCTGTTGATTAACGAAAAGCGAATACTCCATCAGTGCAGGCTTTCGGCTAGACAAAGCCCACAGGCCACGCAAATAACCCAATGGACCAATATGCAGATCGGCTGATGCATCAAATGCAAAAGCACCATCTGCCTGACCCAAGCCTAAAGAAAATCCACCTTTCAATACTAGCGGTTTGACCCATTGGAACACGCCATCTGCTTCGAGATAAAATTCAGCAATTGTTTTTTGCATGGGTTCTTGCTGCAGATTTATCCCTCGATAGCGAATGGATCCATTCAAAACTGAATTAGCTTTTCGCCAAGGAAGACTCATGCCAAAGGTCCATTCGTTTTCTTCCAGGAAGGTGTATTGTCGAATACCTCTTACGTCATTCAGATAGGCCTCGTTATAATAGGTAGAACTAGTATCCAGTGATTCATCAACGTACTTAAACAATCCTGTTGCATAGGATCCTTGCAACCAAAGATCAAAGCCAAAATCGGAGGAGTCTGATGTAAAATGTAAAATCTGTTTTGTCAGAAAAGATCTATGCTTGTGGTTGGTGGACCCCGTATATATATTCACAGGGATTGATAAATCCGGCCACGTGGGTTCTCCAATGGAATCCGTGTCCGTCACACCTCCGTTCTCTTCTGCGACAACTGCGTTATTGGTATAATTGTAAAAGGCATCATATTTTCCTGAGGGGGCATCATGCCAAACGCCCACACTAAATCCGGTATCCTTTTGGCGTTGATTTTCAAATTCTCCTTCCTGATTAAGTCGATTATAAAAGATACTCAGGCTTAATCCATCGGCAAAATTACGTCCAAAGCTCAGCGACAGAAAATTGTTGGTCTGGCCGGATTGCGAGTACTTTGCTTTAGCAACGGGTATCTCCTGATTATAATAACGGAATTGGTCCTGATGCACGTAATAGGGATCATATTGATTCCAACCGGTTGAAAAACCAATTTGGGAAGTCATCGAAGGGGCAAACGTTCTTGCGGCAGAACCATAGTTACCCAAATGACCATAATAGCCGGGTAAGGGATAATGCCTGATATCTTCCCAATTTAAAGAATCGGAAGAAGTATATAATTTATTGGGATCCCCTAAAAGGACATACGTAAAGGGGACTGCCGTGTCTAAAGGCATCAAGCCCGTGGGAACTGTATCTTCTCTGGTATTCCCTATAGGAAGAAGCTCCGGGTCTATTTGCTGCGAGTGGGCGCCCGGCATTAAGACAATACAAGTCAGAAAAAATAAAATATAATAACGGCACCAAGTGTTCATGCAAAATGAATAACGCACTTTTGGTGAAGATATGTTATTCCTGACTTAGAATCGCAGGATTGACGCCCATTGAACTGAAGCCTCCATCATGGAAGAGGTTTTGCATTGTGACTGCTTTGGTATAGTCTGAAAAAAGACTTGCACAGTACATTGCACAATCTTCTGCACTTGCATTGCCCAATGGGGACATAGCTTCTGCATAAGAAAAGAAATCATCAAAACCTTTCACACCACTGCCCGCCGTCGTACGCGTTGGTGATTGAGATATTGTATTGACTCTGACTCCTTTCTTTGTGCCAAAATGATATCCAAAACTTCTGGCAAAAGATTCGAGTAATGCTTTGGCATCCGCCATTTCACTGTAATCGGGGAATACGCGTTGCGCAGCAATATAGGATAACGATAATATAGATCCGCCGTCTGCCATGGCCTCCGTATTGAAGAGGACTTGCATCATTCGATGAAAAGACATAGCACTTATATCCAGTGTCTTGTGCATCCATTCATGATTCAAATCCGTGTAGGTTTTTCCTTTGCGTACATTCAATGACATGCCAATGGAATGAAGCACAAAATCAATTGGTCCACCTAAAGCATCTACAGATTGTTGGAACAAATTGGTCAGATCTTCAGTAGAAGTAGCATCGGCAGAAATGACTTCTGCTTTCAATTCTTCTCCAAGCTTTTGAATGGTACCAAATCGCATGGCCACCGGGGCATTAGTCAGTGTAATTTTTGCCCCTTCAGCAACACATTGTTTTGCGACATGCCAGGCAATTGAACTTTCATCTAAAGCGCCAAAAATAACGCCACGTTTACCAGCTAAAATTTGATGTTGGATCATAACGAATTGATCTTTTAAATATAAAATGAGCGGTGGAATCGCTTCCGCCTGAATTCATTTAAATGGAAAGTACTTCGGCCATTTTAGCACCAATCTGTGCCGGGGATTCTACGACATGTACACCGCAAGCAGTCAGGATCTCCATTTTTGCAGCCGCAGTATCTGCTGTACCACCGACGATCGCTCCTGCATGTCCCATCGTACGACCTGCCGGCGCAGTCTTGCCCGCAATAAAGCCTACAACTGGTTTCGTTCCATTTGCTTTTATCCAATGCGCAGCATCTGCTTCCATGCTTCCGCCAATCTCCCCGATCATGATGATACCATCTGTATCGGGATCCTCCATCAATAGTTGAACTGCCTCCATGGTGGTCGTGCCGCAAATGGGGTCACCACCGATGCCAATGCAGGTGGATTGTCCCATGCCTGCTTTGGTCACCTGATCCACTGCTTCATAGGTTAAAGTACCTGACCTTGATACGATACCGATGCGACCGGGGGTATGAATAAAACCGGGCATGATACCAATCTTAGCTTCCCCCGGCGTGATGATTCCGGGGCAATTTGGGCCGATCAAACGGCTGCCTGATTTATTTAAATAATCTTTGACTTTGATCATGTCCTGGACAGGAATGCCTTCTGTAATGCAGATGATCACCTTAATGCCGGCTTCGGCTGCTTCCAGGATAGCATCAGGAGCGAATGCGGGCGGAACAAAAATGATCGAAACATTTGCTTGCGTAGCGACGACGGCATCTTCAACAGTATTAAAAACCGGACGATCCAAATGTGTCTGACCGCCTTTGCCCGGTGTGACTCCGCCAACCACTGTCGTGCCATACTCAATCATCTGACCGGCATGAAATGTTCCTTCAGTGCCTGTAAATCCTTGTACAATGACACGACTATCTTTTCCAACTAGTACACTCATATAAATAATAAATAATTCTTCTAAAAGTTATTGAAACAAGAAAACGTCTTCATCCGATTTATGCATAAGGTATTTTTCCCTTGCAAATTTTTCCTTGTTATTCATCAAATCTTTATGTGCCGCTTCGGCATCAGCGCGCTCTTCTTTATATTCTTCGATAGATCTTTCCAAGTTGAAAACCGAGCTTTTTAAACTCCACTGCGTAAAGAAATTGTGCTTGTCGAAGAAAAGCATCCAAACGATAAATAGTCCGGCAGAAACTGAATATTTGTTTAGCCATCCGGATATCATCAAATCTGCAACCATCTGCTTAAGATGAAGAAGTCTTTTCATATAGTTTGAGCCCTTATGTGAAGTCCGAAAGATAACCCTTAAATACGACCTGACCAAACATGTAAAAAAATCATCATATGTTGGGCGGATTGTCCCAGTTCAGCAACTAAAATTCAAAATGGGTTTTCTATAACCGCATTCCCTAAAACAGGCTCTATTGCAGGGTTCTATTTACCTAAAAGTGATTTCCCGGGATAGAAAGCAGAGTCTCCAAGGATCTCTGAAATCCTCAGCAATTGGTTGTATTTGGCGACTCTGTCAGATCTTGATAAGGATCCTGTCTTGATTTGGCCGGTATTCAGCGCGACAGCCAAATCCGCGATAGTGACATCTTCCGTTTCTCCACTTCGATGGCTGATCACAGAAGTAAACCCATTGCGCGTAGCGAGATGAACGGCATCAATCGTTTCTGACAAAGTGCCAATCTGATTTAACTTGATCAGAATACTATTGGCGGATTGTCGCTCTATACCCATGCTCAATCGATCGACATTAGTTACAAAAAGATCATCCCCCACAATTTGCACGCGATGTCCCAACTCAGTGGTTAGCTTTGTCCACCCACTCCAATCATCTTCATGCAGTCCGTCTTCAATGGAGAAAATGGGGTAACGATTACACCAATCCGCCCAATAGGCGACCATTTCTTCTGAAGTTTTCTTTTGACCTGATGACTTTTTGAAAACATAAAGTTTCTCCTCTTCGCTGTAGAATTCTGAAGCAGCCGCATCGAGGGCAATGACGATATCCTCTCCCGGCTTATATCCGGCGTTTTCAATTGCCTTCAACACGGTTTCGATCGCTTCTTCGTTCGATTTGATATTAGGGGCAAAGCCTCCTTCATCACCTACGTTCGTGGAGTAACCTGCTTTCTGTAATACTTTTTTCAAATGATGAAAAACTTCTGTTCCCATGCGCAGCGCATCCCTGAAATGATCAGCACCGACCGGCATTATCATGAATTCCTGAAAGTCAATACTATTGTCCGCGTGGGAACCGCCATTCAGGATATTCATCATTGGCACTGGGAGGATGTGTGCATTCACGCCTCCGATGTATCGAAACAATGGTTGGCCATGAACGGCAGCAGCAGCTTTAGCTACAGCCAGACTAACGCCCAGCATCGCATTTGCTCCAATACCGGATTTGTTCAGATTAGGATCCAGGTCAATCATCGCCTGATCGATTTCTAACTGCTCCGAGACATCAAGTCCAATAATTTGTTCAGCAATCTTTTCCTCTACATTCTTGCAGGCGTCAAGCACGCCTTTCCCCAGATAGCGAGCCGGATCTCCATCTCTTAACTCAACTGCCTCGTGTTTCCCTGTAGAAGCGCCTGAAGGCACAGCAGCTCTTCCGCTATAACCTGATTCGGTGATGACTTCCACTTCAACGGTTGGATTGCCTCGGCTATCTAAAATTTCTCTTGCTAGGATATCTACAATGATGCTCATGGTTGTTTGCGTTTAACCGTTTATGGAAGAAAGCGTGTTTGAAATAATACGTTTAAATAAATCTGCGCTTAAAGATATAAAGGTTTAAAGTATCACTTGTCCTGGGACATCAGACTGAGAAATTCATCAAACAAGTATCTTGAATCATGTGGGCCAGGAGAGGCTTCCGGATGATATTGCACAGAGAATGCAGGTTTTCCTTTAATGCGTAAACCTTCTACCGTTTGATCATTTAAGTTTATATGCGTGACCTGAATATTTTCCTCTTGTTTTTTTATGGAAGCTTCACTAACGCCAAAGCCATGGTTTTGGCTAGTCACTTCTGCTTTTCCTGAGATCGTGTTAAGGACCGGATGATTGATCCCTCTGTGCCCATGGTGCATTTTATACGTAGAAATACCTTGAGACAATGCGAGCACCTGATGACCAAGACATATCCCAAACAACGGGCGACTTTCTTCCACCAATCGCTTTACAACATCATGTGTATAGGTCATCGCAGATGGATCTCCGGGGCCATTAGACAAAAAGATACCATGCGGTTCATAACCTACTATTTCTTCATAAGTAGCGGTGGCCGGAAACACTTTCACCTTACAACCTCGCTCTACCAGGCAATTCAAAATATTAGTCTTAATACCATAATCGAGTGCTGAAACTCTGATCTTGGCCTGAGGATTTCCAACTTCATATGGTTCTTTGGTCGAGACTTTGGTGCTCAGTTCGAGCCCATCCATAGAAGGCACCACTGCTAGTTTTTGTTTGAGTTTGTTCAAATCCAGTTCCTCACTGGAGATAATGGCATTCATCGCTCCTTTACTGCGGATGTGGCGGACGATGGCTCGAGTATCTACACCATAGATACAAATCTTTTGATGTTGCTCAAAAAAGGCCTGAATGGATTGATCTGCGAGTGCCCGACTGAACTCATCAACAAAGGATTTGCATATCAGGGCATTGATTTGCATGTTTTTACTTTCGACTTCCGAATTTTTGGCTCCATAATTTCCAATATGTACATGGGTGGAAACCAGAATCTGTCCGAAATAAGATGGATCTGTAAAAATCTCTTGATAGCCTGTCATGCCCGTATTAAAGCATATTTCACCGGTGGCTGTGCCCTGTATACCAGCTGCAAAACCTTCAAAATGAGTTCCGTCTTCAAGGAGGAGGATAGCCTTTTTGGCTTCTGAATCAGATAACATGTGTTAACACTTTCATTCAGGGGGTCAAATATATAGGAAAAATTATTATCGATCTTTATTAAATATAAATCTATGGTGGATTCTTTCCTTCAGAACCTGTTCAGACAGGGTAAAAATAGAAAGGCCCGGATAAAATCCAGGCCTTCGTGTCTTTATCAATTAGGAAAAACTTATTCTTCTTCATTGGATGCTGGAGCAGCCGCTTTCTTGGCAGCTGGAGCAGCAGTAGCTTTACCCTTACTTCTTCGCGTCCGACGTGTTCCTGGTTTTGCAGAAGCACTCTCACTTCGCTTATTCTTTGTATTGGTATAGATTTCATTAAAGTCAACCAATTCGATCATGGCCATTTCGGCACCATCTCCTTTACGGAATCCAGTTCTAATCACACGTGTATATCCTCCCGGACGATCGCCAATTTTACCAGCGATAGTGGTAAACAATTCTGTGACCGCTTCTTTGTTATTAAGGTGAGAGAAAACGACCCTTCTGTTGTGCGTTGTATTGGACTTTGATTTTGTGACTAAGGGCTCAATGTAGACTCTTAGTGCTTTAGCTTTTGCAACAGTGGTTATAATGCGCTTGTGCGTAATCAAAGCTAGGCTTAGGTTCATCATCAACGCTGCGCGGTGACTTGATGTTCTACTCAAATGCTTAATTTTCTTTCCGTGATTCATAATCGAATTGAAATAATGTTAACAATTTAATGACTCCGCAGCACTCGGATAAACTCCATTGGGTTACTGCAATTAGTGGGCGAAAATTTACTCTTCGTCCAGTTTATATTTAGCCAAATCCATTCCAAAGGTCAGGCCTTTGATTTGGAGGAGCTCTTCTATTTCTACTAAAGACTTCTTACCGAAGTTTCTGAATTTCAACAATTCATGTGTATCAAATTTCACCAACTCAGCTAAGGAGTTGATTTTTGCAGCTTTTAGGCAGTTATAAGCCCTGACAGAAAGATCAAGATCTTCAAGTGAAGTCTTGAGCAACTTACGCATGCTCAGGATGTGCTCATTGACGATACCATCTTCCTTTCCTACTTTATCATCAAAGGTGATATGCTCATCTGTGATCAGCATCAGGTGCTGGATCATGATACGACTGGCTTCTTTGATGGCTTCTTCCGGATGGATGGTACCATCTGTTTCAAGCTCGATGCTCAGTTTTTCATAATCCGTCCGCTGCCCAACACGTGTATTTGAAACATGGTAAGAAACCTTTTTCAATGGTGTGTAAATGGCGTCTACAGGAATCACACCAATTGGTGCATTTTCCGGCATATTTTCTTCAGCAGGGACGTATCCTCTACCTTTTGTGATCGTCATCTCCAATTCGAGATTGACAGAAGGTTCCATTCTGCAAATCAGTAGTTCGGGGTTCATGACTTCAAAAACATTGGTTTTAGACTCAATGTCTTTTGCTCTAAACTCATCCTGACCGCTGATGGTGATATATATCTGATGTGCGTCGGAATTTTCTTCCTCGCTAGTGCTTTTTAATCGAATCTGCTTAATATTGAGGATGATATCCACAACATCTTCTACCACGCCCGGAATAGATGAAAACTCATGATCAACGCCGGCGATGCGAATGGCAGAAATAGCATAGCCTTCAAGTGAAGAGAGGAGGATTCTGCGAAGTGAATTTCCTATGGTTTGCCCAAATCCTGGTTCTAACGGCTTAAACTCGAATTGACCATGAAAGTCAGTTGCTTTCTGGAGTAGAATTTTATCCGGTTTTTGAAAGTTTAAGATACTCATACAAGGAAATTACAGAATGAAATAATATAATAAAATACAATGGGTACCTCCTTGCTGATGGAGAGTACCGGTTTGTACGATTATGTTTACTTAGAATACAATTCGACGATCAGCTGTTCGTTGATTTTTTCAGGAATTTCATCACGCTCCGGGAAGGCAAGGAATTTACCTTCCATGCGATCTGAGTTCCACTCCAGCCAAGGAAATTTTCTGATATCCGCTTTTGCTCCGATATTATCAGTAATAATTTCAAGGTGTTGAGATTTTCCACGAACAGAAACAACGTCTCCTGGTGTTAATCGGCGTGATGGAATATTAGACAATTCACCATTCACGAGAACATGCTTATGAGAAACCAATTGCCTTGCAGCTCTGCGTGTTTTGGCTATACCTAATCTGAAGATTGTATTGTCAAGTCGTGCCTCTAAAAACTGAAGTAATACAGTACCGGTTACTCCACTCTTCGAAGCGGCTTTTTCAAATATGTTGCGAAACTGGCGTTCTAAAACACCGTAAGTATATTTTGCTTTTTGTTTTTCAAGCAATTGAAGCGCATATTCTGACTTCTGACGACGACGCTTTGAGTTACCATGTTGACCCGGGCGATATTTCTTGCGCTCGAAGCTTTTATCATAACCGAAGATCATCTCGCCTAAAGCCCTTGCTTTCTTCGTTGTTGGTCCAGTATATCTTGCCATAATTATTTCGAATAGATAGAATTAAAACTATATCAGCCACAAAATGGCATTATACTCTTCTTCTTTTTGGTGGACGGCATCCGTTGTGTGGTACCGGTGTAAGGTCTTGGATTCTTGATATGCGCACGCCTGTGCTATCGATGGCACGGATTGCTGCTTCGCGACCTGATCCTGGGCCTTTAACAAAAACCTCTGCTGATCTCATGCCGGCATCATATGCTTCCTGCGCTGCACTTGAGGCAGCAATCTGAGCAGCATAGGGTGTATTCTTCTTGGAGCCTTTAAAACCTGCTTTTCCGGCAGAAGCCCATGAAATCACATGTCCCGCGCGATTGGTCAGCGTAATAATAATATTATTAAAAGTGGCCTGGATGAATACTTTTCCTTCCGCTTCTACTTTTACTTTACGCTTCTTCGCTGTTTTCTTTAATGTCTTAGCCATAGTATACTATACAATATGAAATCAGAATCTGATTATTTCGTTACTTTCTTTTTATTTGCGACTGTCTTACGCTTTCCTTTTCTTGTACGTGCGTTGGTTTTTGTGCGCTGTCCGCGGACAGGGAGTCCTCTACGATGGCGTAAACCACGATAACAAGCGATATCCATTAATCGCTTGATCTGGTGTTGCACCTCTGAACGAAGTTCTCCTTCCACTTTATACGTATCCTGAATGATTCGTGCGATATTCATCACATTATCATCCGTCCAATCCTGCACTTTTACCTGCTCACTGATGGACGCTGATTCAAGAATTTTTTTAGCACGTGTTGCTCCAATACCATAAATGTATTGAAGGCTAATAACACCTCTTTTGTCTCTTGGAAGATCTATACCTGCTATCCTAGCCATATGATTATACGATTTTTATCAGCCTTGACGCTGTTTGAATTTAGGATTCTTTTTGTTAATAATATAGATTCTCCCCTTTCTGCGTACAATCTTGCAGTCAACGGATCTTTTCTTTACTGAAGTTCTAACTTTCATGCTATTTCTGTTTTAATGACCTCAGGATCATTTATTTATATCTATAAGTAATTCTACCTCTCGATAAATCATAAGGTGACATTTCAACCGAAACCTTGTCTCCTGGCAGTATTCTTATGTAATTCATTCGCATTTTGCCTGAAATAGTAGCAATCAGCATATGATCATTTTCTAATCTCACTCGAAACATGGCATTAGATAAGGCCTCCTCTATAATTCCATCTTGTTTTATGACCTGTTGTTTTGCCATTTTTTGATTTTGGAGTGCAAATATCTATCTTTTTATCCGTATTTCGGACAAATTGACATTATTTTTTATCGCTTCCTCTATTACTTTATGGTCCGAAAGCACATCAGCCTCAGACTTTTGCACTGCAATTGTGTGCTCATAATGTGCTGACGGCTTCATGTCTTTGGTGACCAATGTCCAGCCATCCTTTTTCATGTGCACATTGCGGCTTCCTAAATTTATCATGGGTTCGATCGCTATCGTCAATCCTTCCTTCAAGACAGGTCCGCTTCCCCGCTTCCCATAATTCCGCACTTCAGGTGGTTCATGGAGGTTCTTGCCAATCCCATGGCCTACCATCTCACGAATCACACCATAATTGTGACTGACCTCGGCGTGATGTTGAACAGCATGTCCGATATCTCCTAGTCTATTTCCAGCAATTGCTTGCGCAATAGCCATATCCAGACACTCACGAGTGGTGACCAGAAGCGCCATCACCTCCGGAGCAATCTCTCCGATGGCAAACGTAAACGCCGCATCACCAAAATATCCATTCATGTCAACCCCGCAATCAATGGAAATAATATCCCCTTCTTTGATGGCTGTTTTATCCGGAATACCGTGAACAATGACCTCATTGAAGGAAATGCACAAGGTTCCTGGAAAGTCAAAAATAGCACCGGGATATCCTTTGAAAGCCGGTTTAGCCTTATGATCTTTTATATATGTTTCAGCAATTGCATCCAATTCCAAACCTGTAACCCCAGGCTTAATATGGGTAGCAACCTCTGCAATTGTTGATGTCACTAGAAGACAATTCTTCCTGATCAATTCAATTTCTTCCGCAGTTTTGTAGTTGAAACGGGATCCTAAAGGCATCATATGAGGATCAAAGTGAAAAAGAATAAAATAAAAAGAATTGCATAGGAACCAAAATATTACATACTAGCTCCGATCTGCATACCACTGCCACCGCTTCGACCTTTTAATCTTCCACCTTTCACCAAACCATCATACTTACGCATCAGCAAGTAACTTTCAATTTGTTGCAACGTATCCAAAACGACTCCAACCAAAATAAGCAGAGATGTACCTCCAAAGAAAATAGCAAATCCTTGATTGACGCCAAACTTATAGGCGAACATTGGAAGTATAGTAATCATTCCCAGGAACAAAGCACCTGGTAATGTCACACGCGTTGTGATATTATCTATAAAATCTGCAGTGTCTTTACCTGGTTTTACGCCTGGGATAAATGCATTCTGACGTTTCAGGTGTTCCGCATATTGCTGCGGATTGACGATAAGGGCGGTATATATGTAGGTAAAAACGACCACTAATACAAAGGAAAATAAGGCTGTTGCGGCAGAAAAAGGATCATTGAGTTGTCTCAAGAAACCTCCTGCAGCGCCTCCCCCTCCATCACCTTCTGTGAAGTACTGGGCCACTGTCATCGGCAAAAACAAAATAGCCTGTGCAAAAATGATAGGCATGACACCGGAAGCGTTTACTTTTAATGGTATATAATCTCTTGCACCTGACTGAGGAATATTTGCATTCCCTCTACCGACCATCCTTTTGGCAAAGTTGATTGGAATCTTTCTAACGCCCTGAACGATCAGAATACACAACATCGTCACACCAAAGAAAGCTGCTAATTCAAACACAAAGGTTAATAATCCACCCTGGTTGATTTGAGCTGTAAATTCAAAGATTAATGCTTGTGGTAATGAAGCGATAATACCGATCATAATCAAAATCGAGATACCATTTCCAATCCCTTTATCTGTGATTCTTTCACCCAGCCACATCGCGAGGATCGTACCAGTAGAAAGAATAATAATACTAGAGAACCAAAAAATAGATACAGGAATATTAGGAGAGATTGCACCGACACTTTTGATGTATGTCAAATATGCGCCACCCTGCACCAGCGTAATTGCCAACGTGAGCAATCTTGTTAACTGGGTAATTTTCTTTCGTCCTGACTCTCCTTCTTTTTGTTGTAGTCGTTGGAAATAAGGAACGGCAAACCCGAGCAACTGAATGATAATCGAAGCGGTGATATAGGGCATGATCCCCAAGGCAAAAACCGCGGCATTATTGAAAGCGCCTCCTGTGAAAATATTAATCAATCCCAGCAGGTCATTTGTTCCGCGATTGCTATTAAAGGCATCTAACACAGAAGGCACCACACCAGGTAAAACGATCCGTGAACCCAGGCGGTAAATACCGACCATTACAAGGGTGAAAAGAATACGATCTCGTAATTCTTTAATCGTCCAAATATGCTTGAGAGTGGTGATAAAGTTTTTCATTCTTCTTGCCTAATATGCTTACACAATAGTTATAGTTCCGCCGGCAGCTTCTACTGCTTTCTTAGCAGCTTCACTTGCTGCATGTGCGGTTAAGTTAACCTTGGCGGTTAGTTCACCTCTAGCCAGGAGTTTTAATTTGTCCGTACGGGAAATTAAATTGTGCTCCTTAAGTGCTTCGAGCGTCCAGTCTGTTACTTTAAACTTATCAGACATTTCCTGAAGTTGATCAAGATTAAGTGCAGTGTACGCATGACGGTTAGGATTCTTAAATCCTCTTTTAGGCAAACGCATTTGTAATGGCATTTGACCTCCTTCATGTCCTCTTTTCTGCTTATAACCAGATCTGGACTTTGCTCCTTTATGTCCTTTGGTAGACGTACCACCTCTTCCGGAACCTTGCCCGCGACCTTTTCTTGTATTCCCCCGTACGGATCCTGGTGCCGGGGTTAAATTATGGAGTTCCATATGCTTTTTCGATTAATTCTTAATCAATATTTTCAATAGTAATCAGGTGTGCTACTTTAGCGATCATCCCATTAATCTGTGGGTTGACGACATGCACTTTTGATCTGTTTATTTTACCTAGTCCTAATGCTATAATCGTATCCTTCTGGCTTTGTGGCCGATCGATAAAACTTTTGACTTGTGTTACTTTTACTTTAGCCATGTCCAGTTATTATTATCTGTTTAATTAAGCATTTTCATTAACAGGCTGTCCGAAAACTGTTTCGACACTTACCTTTCTTTGTTTTGCTACTTCCTGTGGGCTTCTCAATAAAGTCAGCGCATTGATAGTTGCTTTGACCACATTATGTGGGTTAGAAGAGCCCATTGATTTGGCCAGTACATTGTGGATACCGGCACTCTCTAAAACAGCACGCATAGCACCACCGGCAATAACACCAGTACCATCAGAGGCTGGCTTGATCAGGACTCTTCCTGCGCCATACTTCCCTAATTGTTCATGAGGAATAGTTCCTTTATGAATAGGAACTTTAACCAGGTTCTTTTTAGCATCATCTATTGCTTTAGCAATTGCTTCTTGCACATCACGTGCTTTGCCAAGGCCTTGGCCTACTGCTCCCTGACCATCTCCCACCACTACAATTGCAGCAAATGAAAATGTACGACCTCCCTTAGTAACTTTCGCTACGCGGTTGAGGGACACCATTTTGTCTTTAAGTTCGCTTTCTGATGCTTTTACTCTGCCTGTTGATTCTTTCACGATAGATCCTTATTGAAATTTGGATTAGAATTTAAGTCCTGCGTTTCTTGCTCCGTCAGCTAATGCCTTTACTCTTCCATGGAATAAGTAGCCTCCGCGGTCAAATACGACTTTAGAAATATTGATGGATTGCGCTCTTGAAGCAATCAACTCACCAACTTTCGAAGCAATCTCTGCTTTATTGCCACCTGCGACCCCTTCATCTGTAGAGGAAGCTGACGCTAAGGTGGTTCCTTTGTGATCGTCGATCAATTGGCAGTAAATCTGCTTATTGCTTCGATACACAGAAAGACGAGGTGTTGAACCCGTGCCTTCCATTTTCTTGCGAATGCGCATATGAATACGCTTTCGTCTTGCTGTTTTTGATAGTGCCATAATCTAGGAGCTATTTTGCTCTTTTTATTATTTACCGGAAGTTTTACCTGCCTTTCTTCTAATGATTTCGTCTTTGTATTTGATACCTTTTCCTTTGTAAGGTTCAGGTTTTCTATAGGCTCTGATTTTTGCTGCTACTTGTCCAAGCAATTGTTTGTCAGGTGTACTAAGAATAATCATTGGATTCGATCCTTTTTCTGATTTCGTCTCCACGTTGATTTCATCCGGCACATAGAAATAAATAGGGTGAGAATATCCTACAATAATTTCAAGCAAGTTGCCCGTATTTGTAACTCTATAACCTACACCAACAAGTTCCAATGTTTTGGAAAAGCCATCGGTGACCCCTACGACCATATTGCTAATCAATGCTCTTGAAAGGCCATGAAGTGCTTTGTGTCGATTATGGTCAGAAGGACGGCTGAAGCTCATCTGACCTTCTTCCATCTTAATGGAAATATCTGGGTCGATTTGCTCCTTGAGTGTTCCTTTAGGACCTTTGACAGTCACCAAATTACTCTTGGCAACATTAATGTCTACTCCTTTTGGCAAACTGATTGGTAAATTACCTACTCTTGACACGATCTATTATTTTAAGTGTTCAGTTCTAAATTGTCAATCTATTAATATACGTAGCACAAACATTCACCTCCTAAATTCTGCTTTCGGGCTTCTTTGTCTGTCATTAATCCGTGGGAGGTAGATATAATCGCAATACCTAGTCCGTTAATAATACGAGGTAGTTCAGAATGAGAAACAAACATTCTCAAACCAGGCTTACTCATTCTACCTAGTTTGCGAATAACAGGCTCTTTGCTTTCACTATCGTATTTAATCGCGATAGAAATTACAGCTTCTTTGCCTTCCCCTTGGAAAACGTACTTATGAATATACCCTTGCTTGTACAGGATTTCTGTAATCCCGCGCTTAAGCTTTGAATTAGGTATACTGACCACCCTATGACGCGCCTGTTGTGCGTTTCGAATACGGGTAAGATAATCTGCGATTGGATCTGTAACTGCCATGTATATATTATTCTGTTCTGTTCTGCTTATTTAAATTTACCAACTAGCTTTGGTTACACCTGGGAGCATTCCACTAAGTGCCATTTCTCTGAATTTCACTCTACACAAACCAAATTTTCGCATATAGCCTTTTGGTCTCCCTGTCAATCGGCATCTGTTGTGCAAACGTTTTTTCGAAGAATTACGTGGTAGCTTATCTAATGCATCCCAATTACCTTCTTCTTTCAACTGCTTGCGTAAATCTGCGTATTTCTCAACGAGTCTTACTCTTTTGGCTTCTCTTGCGATTAATGATTCCCTTGCCATATTGGTATTATTGTGTTTTTTGATTTTTAAAAGGCATTCCCATTTCCTTCAGCAGAGCAAATGCTTCAGCATCTGTATTTGCGGAGGTAACAATAGTAATGTCCATTCCATTGATTTTTGTGATCTTATCGAGGTCAATTTCCGGAAATATTATTTGCTCCGTGACGCCCATGGAAAAGTTTCCTCTTCCATCAAAACTTTTGTCATTGATTCCTTGAAAGTCACGTACCCTTGGTAAGGTAACGGTGATCAGACGATCAAGAAATTCCCACATGCGCTCCCGACGTAAGGTCACACGCACGCCGATGGGCATACCTTCTCTCAGTTTGAAGTTAGAGACAGATTTCTTTGCAATCGTTGGTACTGCTTTTTGACCAACAATAGTGGTTAATTCTTCCTGATAGATATCCACTAGCTTTTTATCCTGTGTTGCGCCGCCAATACCCTGGTTAATACAAACCTTGAGTATTTTAGGAATTTGCATCGCAGAGCTGTAGCCAAACTGTTCGTGCAGTTTTGGGGCCACGGTGGCATCATAAAATTGTTTAAATCTTGGTGTATAACTCATCACTTAATGATTTCTCCGGATTTTTTAGAATAGCGAACACTTTTACCATCAACCTCTTTACGTCCAATTCTAGTTGGCTGACCAGATTTAGGATCGATCAACATAACGTTAGAGATATGTATAGCGGCAGGTATTTCTACGATACCACCTGGTTCTGTTTGTGTCGGTTTGCGATGTTTCTTAACAATATTGACATCTTCAACGATGACACGTTGTTTATTGCGAAGTACTTCTACGACTTCCCCTTTTTTTCCTTTATCGGAACCGGCCACCACCATTACTTTATCTCCCTTCTTGAGAAAAGGTTTAGGTGATTTTTTGTCGGTATTTGTTTTTTTTGCACTCATGTCTTTAGCTTAAGCTATACTTGGTCTATCAAATTACTTCAGGGGCCAGTGATATAATACGCATATAATCACGTTCTCTCAATTCACGGGCTACAGGTCCAAAAATCCTTGTTCCTCGTGGTTCATCATTTGGTGTCAATAAGACTACTGCATTGTCATCAAACCGGATATAGGATCCATCCTTTCGGCGGATTTCCTTTTTTGTTCGAACCACAACTGCGGTGGAGACCAATCCTTTTTTGAGACCGCCAGGCACTGCATCCTTCACGGTGACAATTATTTTATCGCCAATCGAGGCATATCTTCTACCTGATCCGCCTAGTACTCGGATGCAAAGCACTTGCTTGGCACCACTGTTGTCGGCTACATTGAGTCTTGATTCTTGCTGTATCATGTTATCTTTCTATCTCTGATTGTTAAACGAAACAATAGATTACTTCGCTTTTTCTATTATTTCCACAAGGCGCCATCTCTTTCTGGCACTCAATGGGCGTGATTCAACGATTCTTACTAAATCACCAATTCCGCAAGCGTTCTTTTCATCATGCGCCATAAACTTTTTATTGCGCTTCACGAACTTGCTGTACATCGGGTGTCTCAGTTTACGCTCGACCTCCACCGTGATGGTTTTGTCGCTTTTATTGCTGGTCACCAGACCAACTCTTTGTTTCTTTAATGATTGTTCGTTCGTACTCATAACTTCGTTAAGCATTTTTGCGACGTAATCTGATTTTAGATCTTTTTGCTGTTTGTTCTGGTGTCATACCAGCTACTTCCCGGCTACGAAGCTCGGTTTGAAGGCGAGCAATATCCCTTCTGGTTTCTCTAAGCGTCACTGGATTATCCAGCCCTTTGATGGTATGATCAAAGCGTAATTTCTGATATTGAGCATTGATCTGAACAAGTTCAGCACTCAAGTCATCTGCTGACATTTCGCTTAATTCGATAAACTTCTTTGTGGCCATTGTTGCGCTTAATTATTTTTCTATTAAATCGTGTCTCACTACAGTAACGGTTTGAACAGGAAGTTTTTGAGCTGCTAAAGCAAGTGCCTGCATGGCAACTTCCGGCGTTACTCCGTCTATTTCGAACATAATACATCCGGGTTTGATTAAAGCTACCCAATGATCATGAGCACCTTTTCCTTTACCCATACGTACTTCTTGCGGCTTTCTGGTGACTGGTTTGTCAGGAAAAATGCGAATCCAAACCATCCCCTCTCTTTTCATATGACGGGTCATGGCGATCCTGGCAGATTCTATCTGACGGCTCGTCAACCGGCCTAAATCAAGGGATTTGAGTCCGTAACTTCCGAAAGAAATATCACTTCCTCTCCAAGCTAGGCCTCTATTCCGGCCTTTTTGCTGCTTTCTGTACTTTGTCCGTTTTGGCTGTAACATGATTCTTAAATTATTTCCCCAATTGGGTCACTTTTCAGAAAAGTTGGGCAAAGGTACGATTATTACCTGCTTTTCTGTGATGTTATTTAATACTATTTTTTCCTTGGGCCACCGGCGCGGCCTGCACCAGCGCCACCACCACGGGTGTTTCCACCTCGACCAGCGCCGCCTTTACCACCTCTCTTATCCCCTCTTTCGCCTCTTTCGTTTCTATCATTTCTATCTCGGCCACCATCGCGACCATATCCACCTCGATTATCTCTATCTCGGCCACCACGTCCTTTAGGGCCTTGATCTGCTGCATGGTTTAGGGTCAACTCACGTTTTCCATAAACTTCTCCTTTGCAAATCCAGCACTTAATACCGATCTTTCCATAAACTGTCTGCGCTTCACGCAAGGAATAATCGATATCTGCACGGAACGTATGAAGGGGTGTTCTTCCGTCTTTATATTCTTCAGATCGCGCCATTTCAGCGCCATTCAATCGTCCACTGATTCTAACTTTGATGCCCTCTGCTCCTGATCGCATTGTAGACTGAATCGCCATTTTGATGGCACGACGATAATTAATACGTGCTTCAAGTTGTTTGGCTATAGACTCAGCTACAATATTGGCGTCTAGCTCAGGCTTACGGATCTCCATGATATTAATCTGAACTTCCATCTTGGTGAGTTTCTTGAGTTCTTCGCGGATACGATCCACTTCAGAACCTCCCTTTCCAATGATGATACCTGGTCTTGAGGTCTGAATTGTAACTGTGACACGCTTTAAAGTACGCTCGATCACAATATGGGCAATACCGCCTTTTTCAATTCTCGCATTAAGGTAGATTCGGATTTTTTCATCCTGAATTACTTTATTAGCATAGTCATGACCCCCATACCAGTTAGACTCCCATCCGCGGATGATGCCTAATCTATTACCTATCGGATTTGTTTTTTGACCCATTAGAATCCTGAATTATTATTATTCAATTGATAATTTCTATTATACTTATTCTTCCTCATCTCCGGCATTATCACCGTCAAAAGGAATTTTGTTTTCTATCACCAGTGTAACGTGGTTAAGGTGTTTGCGGATACGGTGTGCTCTTCCCTGAGGTGCAGGGCGAATACGTTTAAGGTGTCCGGCATCATCTACCATCAAGCTCTTGATGTACAGACCATACTCATCAACATCCCTTGCTCCCGCTGTTTTATTTTCCCAATTGGTCACAGCGGAAAGGACTAATTTCTCCATCCATCCGGCAGCTTCCTTCTTCGTGAACTTGAGAAGGTTGACGGCATCTTCTACTTTTTTTCCTCGGACCAAATCCGCCACTAGTCGCATCTTACGAGCGGACATCGGACAATTTCTGAGTTTAGCAACAGCTTCCATTTATAATTTTGTTTTTACTTCTTGAATGCTCCTATTTCCTGTTACCACCATGTCCACGGTAAGTCCTTGTAGGTGCAAATTCCCCTAATTTATGACCGACCATGTTTTCTGTGACAAAAACAGGGATAAATGTTTTACCGTTATGCACTGCGATGGTATGACCTACCATATCCGGTATAATCATTGATGCGCGTGACCAGGTTTTAATCACTGATTTACGAGTTGCTGCATTGGCTTTTTCAATTTTAGCCATCAGCTTATTAAATACGTAAGGTCCTTTTTTTATTGATCTTGCCATGATTATAGATTACAGCTTATTACTTGTTTTTAGTTTTTCTACGCGAGATGATCAAGTTAGATGATTTCGCATGACGATTCCTGGTTTTCTGTCCTTTTGCCATGATACCTGTTCTTGATACCGGATGGCCTCCAGAAGATTTACCTTCACCACCACCCATTGGGTGATCGACAGGGTTCATCGCAACACCTCTAACTCTTGGTCGACGTCCAATCCATCTCTTACGACCGGCTTTACCGAAGACCGTTAAAGCATGATCCGGATTTGACACAGTACCCATCGTTGCTTTGCAAGTCAGGAGTATTCTGCGTACCTCCCCTGATGGTAATTTGATAACAGCATATCTCTCTTCACGTCCCATCATGGTCGCTGAAGTTCCAGCACTGCGAACTATTGTTCCTCCTTGACCCGGATGCATTTCAATATTGTGAATCGCTGAACCTAAAGGAATATCCTTCAGCCCCAAGGTGTGTCCAAGATTTGGCGTTGCCTGGCTGCCGGATAATACTGTATCACCCACTTTTAATCCATGAGGAGAAAGAATATATCTTTTCTCACCATCTGTATACTTAATCAAGGCGATAAAAGCTGTACGATTTGGGTCATACTCAATAGACTCTACCGTACCGGTTACATTCTCTTTATCTCTTTTCCAATCGATCAGTCTGTAACGCTTTTTGTGCCCTCCACCTTTATGACGCATGGTCATTTTACCATCCGCATTACGCCCACCAGTCTTTTTGATTGGCTCCAGCAGGGATTTCTCCGGCTTATTGGTGGTCACCTCAGCGTAGCTATTTCCTACTCTGAAACGTGTCCCTGGACTTATCGGTCTAAATTTCTTTACGGCCATGATCTACCTTTATTCTATAATTCTTAATAAAATTATCGTCTATTAAATATCTCCAAAAAAGTCAATCGTCTCACCAGTGGCCAACGTGACGATCGCTTTTTTATACGTCGCTGTTCTACCATGTAGTACGCCTCTTTTGGTATTTCTTGATTTGCGCTTACCTGCGATAATCATTGTATTGACAGCTTCTACATTGACTGTATAAAGCTCCTCAACGGCTTTTCTAATCTCAATCTTATTAGCCACTTTATTCACCACAAAGGTGTATTGACTTTTACTTTCAGCCAGGGTATCGGCTTTTTCGGTAATCAGTGGCTTGACGAGTATAATCTTGTTGCTCATTTTTTCTACGCTTTATAGTTTCAGCGAAATTTTTAACTCAATGATTTTGTAATCAGATCTACAGATTGTTCTGACAATACAAGTTTTTGTGAACGCAGGATATCATATGTATTTAGATCCTGTGCTCTAACTAATCTTGTATTCTGCAGATTTCTTCCTGACAGATACAGATTTGTATTTGCTTCAGATGTCACAAACAATGCTTTATTGTTGTCTATCGCAAGGTTTTTCAAAACGGCTACAAAATCTTTTGTTCTTGGCTGTGTCAATTGAATTTCTTCTACAACGATAAGGTTACCATCCTTTACTTTCGAAGACAATGCGGAACGACGTGCCAAAAGGCTTACTTTCTTGTTCACCTTCAGGTTATATTCATGTGGTTTAGGGCCAAATGTACGACCACCCCCTCTGAACATTGGGTTCTTCAAGGAACCTGCACGAGCACCACCGGTACCTTTTTGCTTCTTGAATTTTTTAGTAGTTCGTGCTACTTCCCAGCGTTCTTTTGTCTTATGTGTTCCCTGACGTTGATTGGCCAGGTAGGCTTTTACCGCGAGGTAAACGACATGTTCATTAGGTTCGATGGCAAAGACATTGTCCGCCAGTTCAATACTGCGTCCTGTCTTTTCTCCTTTCGCATTTAAAATATCTAGCTTCATGTCTCCCTTACTTTTCAATAATGATAAATGATCCGTTATGTCCGGGAATAGCACCTTTGATCAAAATTAGATTTTGATCCGGAAGCAATTTTTGAACACGTAGGTTTTTAACTTTCACTCGTTCGCCACCCATACGGCCGGCCATTCTCATACCTTTTACTACTTTAGAAGGATAAGATGATGCGCCGATAGAACCTGGTGCTCTTAATCGATTGTGCTGACCGTGCGTTGCCTGACCAACCCCTTCAAATTTATGACGTTTAACAACCCCTTGGAATCCTTTTCCTTTACTAGTTCCAATAGCTGAACACTTTTCGCCTTCAGCGAAGATTTCGTCCATAGCCACCAGATCTCCAAGATTCTTGGTTAGATCACAGTCTCTGAATTCCACTAGTTTCCGCTTTGGGGCAGTCTTTGCTTTTTCAAAGTGGCCTTGCATGGATTGTGGCGTATTCTTCATTTTAGCTTCACCATAAGCAAGCTGAATTGAATCATAACCGTCCGTATCCATGGTCTTGATCTGTGTCACCACATTGGGCTGTGCGTGAACGACTGTACAAGCAATTGACCGTCCATTCTGGTCAAATATGCTCGTCATGCCGACTTTTTTCCCTATAATTCCTTTCACCGTAAGATGATTTGATTGATTGATAATTAAGTCTTCACCTTGCCACAGGCAAGATGAAAATCCATTATTTGTCTCTTCTATTTACAGCTTCCGCTGCAAAAATTACTACGTAAGTTTAACCTGGATATCTACTCCACTCGGCAATTCGAGTTTGGAGAGTGCGTCTACCGTCTTTGGAGTAGGCGTGTATATCTCGATCAAACGTTTGTGTGTGCGCAATTGGAACTGCTCTCGAGATTTCTTATTTACGTGCGGAGAACGCAAGACGGTAAATATTTCTTTCTCGGTGGGCAGCGGAATCGGACCCGTAACGACGGCTCCACTATTGCGAACAGTTTTAACGATTTTTTCCGTTGACTTATCCACTAAATTGTGATCATAAGAACGAAGTTTAATCCTGATTTTCTGATTCATTTCCGACCAAAAAAATTAATTATAAAAATGGTTAACCCTCTTTTGGGCTTTATTTGATTATTTAAGCTTGTACTGTACCTTTTGCTTTTTCAATCACATCATCAGCAATTCCTTTCGGAACGGGTGCATAGTGACTGAATTCCATGGTTGAACTAGCACGTCCTGATGTGATCGTACGCAACTGAGTCACGTAACCAAACATCTCAGACAATGGAACATCTGCTGAAATGGCAATGGCTCCCGGACGACTATCCTGTCCTTTCGGCAATCCACGACGTCTGTTTAAGTCACCAATGACTGGTCCAACATAATCTTCCGGTGTCACCACCTCTAGCTTCATGATCGGCTCTAGAAGTATTGGCTTGGCTTTCTTGGCAGCCTCACGGAATCCTTCTTTTGCACAAAGTTCAAAAGCAATTGGCTTGGAGTCAACTGCGTGTGTTTGTCCATCATAGACACGCACCTTCATGCTATCTATGTTGTATCCAGCAAGAATTCCATTGTCCATCATGGCTGTAAAACCTTTTACGATGGAAGGAAAGAATTCTTTTGGAATAGAACCTCCAAAAATATCATTGACAAATTGCAACTTTAGCTTTCCACTCTTGAAATCTTCACTCTCTAGAAACGCCTCATCAGCAGGTCCTAGTTCGAATGACATTTGAGCAAAAAGACCAGATCCACCGGATTGCTTTTTCAATCTTTCGGTATGATCCACTGAGTTGGTCAGTGCCTCTTTATAATTCACTTGAGGTTGTCCCTCATTACAGTCTACACCAAACTCTCTACGCAAGCGATCAACAATGATTTCAAGGTGTAATTCACCCATACCGCTAATCACGGTTTGGTTGGTATCCTCATCATACTTAACGCGGAACGTAGGATCTTCTTCAGCCAGTTTGGCCAAAGCCATTCCCAATTTGTCTAAATCCTTTTGACTCTTCGGCTCAACCGCGATACCAATAACCGGATCCGGGAAAACCATTGATTCCAAAACGATTGGTCTTTTCTCATCACAGAGTGTATCTCCTGTGCGGATATCTTTAAAACCAACACCGGCAGCGATATCACCCGCTTCTACTCTTGGGATTGCATTCTGCTTATTAGCATGCATTTGATAAAGACGCGAAATACGCTCTTTATTACCGGTTCTTGTATTCAATACATATGAACCAGCATCGAGCGCACCTGAATAAACACGCATAAATGCTAATCGACCTACATAAGGATCTGTTGCAATCTTAAATGCGAGGGCAGCAAAAGGCTCATCTACACTTGGTTGGCGAATCTCTACTGCTTCTGTATCAGGATTGATTCCTTTAATCCCATCAACATCCAACGGGCTTGGCATGTAAGCGCATACCGCATCCAGGACCGCCTGAACACCTTTATTTTTGAATGCGGAACCACACATCATCGGGACGAACTTCATATCGCAAACTGCTTTACGAATCGCCGCCATCATTTCATCCTTTTCGATAGATTCAGGATCTTCGAAAAACTTTTCCATCAGCGTGTCGTCATATTCGGCAACAGCTTCGAGAAGTTTTCCTCTCCACTCGGCAACAACAGGTACTAAATCAGCAGGCACCGGTATTTCTTGGAAAGTCATACCCATATCCTCTTCATTCCAAACCATAGCTTTACCGGTGATCAGGTCGACTACTCCTTTGAAGCGTTCTTCCTCACCGATAGGTACTTGTAATGGAATAGCTTTAGAACCTAATTTAGTTTCTACGTCCTTTACGACCTCAAAAAAGTTAGCACCGGAACGGTCCATTTTATTAACGAAACCGATACGGGGAACTTTATAATTATCTGCTAATCTCCAGTTTGTTTCAGATTGTGGCTCTACACCTGACACGGCACAAAACAAGAAAACAAGTCCGTCTAAAACACGTAATGAGCGGTTTACCTCAACTGTAAAGTCAACGTGTCCCGGTGTGTCAATAATATTGACAGCGTAGTCCATGTCTTTATAGTTCCATGAAGCTTTAGTCGCGGCACTAGTGATCGTGATACCACGCTCTTGTTCCTGCTCCATCCAGTCCATGGTAGCGGCGCCATCGTGCACCTCACCGATCTTATGGGATATACCTGTATAATACAATACACGTTCTGTCGTCGTGGTTTTACCAGCGTCGATGTGGGCAGCTATGCCAATGTTACGTGTATATTTTAGGTCCTTGTTAGCCATTATATTCCTTAAACTGTTCTATTATAATCTATTTAAAATGAGCAAAAGCACGATTTGCTTCGGCCATTTTATGGGTGTCTTCTTTTCTCTTTACAGCATTTCCTTCGCCTTTACTTGCTGCTAAAACTTCAGCGGCTAGTTTTTCAGCCATTCCTTTACCGTTGCGATCTCTTGCGAAACGGATCAACCATTTCATTCCAATCGCTACTTTTCGTTTTGGATTGATTTCGGTTGGGATCTGGAAAGTAGCACCACCGATTCTACGACTCTTGACCTCAACGGCAGGAGTTGTATTCTCTAATGCTTTGATAAATATATCATGTGGGTTTTGATCTGTGGTTCGCTTTTCGATCAAATCCATGGCATCATAAAAGAGGACATAAGCAATACTCTTCTTGCCTTGCCACATCATATTATTGACGAAACGAGTCACCACTGGGTCACCGTATCTTGGATCGGGTTGTATAACCCGTACTTTTGGCTTTCTTTTCCTCATGATTAGTATCTACTATTTCTTAGGTCTTTTTGTTCCGTACTTTGATCTTGATTGCAGTCGGCTATTTACACCGGCTGTATCGAGTGCACCACGAACGATGGTATAACGAACTCCAGGAAGATCTTTAATCTTACCGCCTCTGAGGAGAACGATAGAGTGTTCTTGCAAGTTGTGACCCTCTCCTGGTATATAGGCGATCACTTCGATTCCGTTAGTCAATCTTACCTTCGCTACCTTCCGCAAGGCCGAGTTCGGTTTCTTGGGGGTAGTGGTATACACACGAGTGCACACACCTCTCTTCTGAGGGCAAGCATCCAATGCACGAGCTTTGCTTTTATACACAACTTGCTCACGACCTTTCCTAACTAATTGATTTATAGTAGGCATACGTTAATTTTTCACATTACTTTAGAAGCCTTTTTTCAAAGCGAATGCAAAGATATGACTAATTCTTCGGATACTATGTATACCCTTTCTAATTTTCTCTAGTATACATAAGGCCTACCGTCTATAACTGACTTGGTTTGTAATGCAGCAAAGGGGTTTGGGAGATTTCCTTGGTTATAAAGTTTATGAGATTTTAATAAATATGTAAAAAGTAAAGTTTGCTGAGCCAACAGTCCGTTGAGAAATAACCATATAAAATTTGGCTTTTCGGCCACCATGCAAAATTGTTTTGCATATATTCCGGTGGCAAACGTTTGAAATAGTTTGACATATATTAAATTTAAATTTAATATGTTTAGCGTATAACTAGTTTAACCTTATTCCCCACAGTGGTTTCTGCGGAAACGAACGAAAAGAGATCATTTAAAATAATAAATATGGACATCCATTTGAGAAAAGCAACCCCGGACGATATGGAAGGTATTCATGCCCTCGTGTGCGAACTGGCGGAATATGAAAAAGGTCTTCACAACGTAACCACTACCTCAGTATCTTATAACACAGATTATGCAGATGGTTGGTTTGATTCCTTTGTCGCCGAATCCGAGGGTCAAATCATTGGGATTGCATTATATACCCGGATGTTCAGCACCTGGCGGGGCCGTATGCTCTACCTGGAAGACTTTGTTGTGAAAGAGTCAGCACGCGGGCAAGGTGTTGGAAAATTACTCTTTGAAGCCTTTCTTGAAGAAGCAAAACGTCAGAAAGCTACCTTGGTCAAATGGCAGGTACTGGATTGGAATGAGCCCGGCCTTAACTTTTACAGGAAATACGATACGGTGTTTGATAAGGAGTGGGTGGATTGTAAGATATATTTTGACCAGACGTGAAGCCTGACAGCAGAAGGGTGAGAGGCAAGAAATGAGTCCTTTTGGCACTCTTACCGCAGTGCACAACCGGGTCGAACACGCTACAAACGGAAACGCCGGTTTGGCTTTCGCTGAAAGCGTTAAATGTTTATTTTGAGAATTATACCGATAGGGATATGATCGATTTTGGGCGCGACAAAAGTTAGCCGTCAGTCTCATTTTCAAACTTCGTGAAGTCCGCTACACACATCGCCAGTGCTTGTTTGTTCCCCACCCTATCCCAGTACTTATACATTAATGCGGCAATTTCTCCTTCATCCATCCATACACCCATGTCCCAGCGACAGCACTCAGCAATGTGATCACCACGACAGTAGCACCCGACCCGATCTGAGCAAATAACGGACCCGGACAAGCGCCTGTAACTGCCCAACCAAAACCAAAAAGTAAACCACCATATATTTGGCCCTTACTAAACGTTTTATCCGAAAAAATAATCCGTTCACCCGAAAATGATTTCATCTTAAACTTTTTGATTAGGAAAACTGAAATGGCTCCAACGATCACCGCACTCCCTATAATACCATACATGTGGAAAGACTGAAATCGAAACATCTCCTGGATACGATACCAATTAATCACTTCAGATTTAAGCAGGAAAACACCAAATAAAATCCCGGCGATTAGATACTTTATATTTCCAAAAATACTGATGGTTTGAGGGTTATTTTTTGCTTGACTCATTATGCTGATTTTTTAAAGGGCGAGTATAAAAGGAAGAAGAAAGTTGGCCATAAGGATACCCCCAATCATAAAACAACAGGTTGCTATGAGTGATGGCCATTGTAGATTAGAAAGTCCCATGATCGCATGACCACTGGTACATCCACCGGCATACCGAGTACCAAAACCAATCAAAAAACCTCCAACCACGATCATCAGAAATCCTTTCAGGGTAAACAAGGATTGCCAATTAACAATTTCTTCCGGTACAACACCATATAGATTGGTCAATCCATACCCTTCCATCTCCGAAATAAGATTAGGGTGAACATCCACGGGATTCGAATTCCCCAGGTAATTCATCGCTAAAAAGCTACCGACTAATATCCCACAAACAAAAAATAAATTCCAAACTTCCTTTTTCCAATCGTACTGAAAGAATGGGATATTCGCAGGAATACATGCAGCACAAACATGACGCAATGAAGAGGAGATTCCTAAAGTTTTATTGCCCAAAAATAAAAGAAGCGGAATGCTCAAGCCGATCAGAGGACCGGCCACATACCAGGGCCATGGTTGTTTTATAATTTCTAACATATTTGTTTTTTAGATTAAATGCTTTTTGACAGATTGGACTATGGTCACAGTGTTTAGAGCGTTTATATTAAAGCACCTGAGGTGCTTTTTGTTTAGAACGTTTAGTTTTTTAATGCTATCTGAAAGATGTCTCTGCGATAGAGAATGAACGGATAGACACAGTGTTTAGATAGTTTAGGTTAAAGCGCTTAAGCGCTTTCTGTTTAGAAAGTTTAGTTATAAATTATGCTCATCATCAATGCCTCCTTCATGTTTTTTCTAAACTTTCTAAACAACAACCGCCAAAGGCGGTGCGTGCTAAACCAAAGAGACCGCCAGGGCTCTTGACTAAACACATCCTCTAGTGAAACTTCTGTCTAATTCTATTTAAGCATCTTGCTCTGACAAATAAAGTCTGTCCTTGGAATATCTGTTTTCGCTATCTGACTAAACCCACCGGCCACCTCTGTAAAGTTTCTGTAGCCTCTGGCCTGAAGAATACTCGCAGCAACCATACTGCGGTAACCACCCGCACAATGCAGATAAAAATGTTCCTGCGGATTGATATCCCTAAGCCAATCATTGATGGAAGCCAAAGGCTTGAGAAATGCCTCCTCCACATGCTCAGCTGCATATTCTGATTCTTTTCGCACATCAATGACAGTATCTTTTCCAATCTTCACTTTCGCCGCAAATTCATCAGCAGTCACCACGTTGACAGTTTCTACTTCACGATTATCTTTCGCCCATGCTTCAAAGCCGCCTTTCAGGTGACCAAGTACATTGTCAAAGCCCACACGGCTCAAACGAGTGACCGCTTCTTCTTCTTTTCCGGGTTCTGTAATCAACAAAATCGGCTGTTTCACATCAACAATCAAAGCACCTACCCAGGGTGCAAAATCTCCACCCAAACCAATATTAATCGACTGAGGAATATATCCTTTTGCAAATTCACTATGATGTCTTGTATCTAGCAATAAAGCATCTGTTTCTTCAGCAGCTACTTCGAATTCTTTCGTAGAGAGTTCCCGCATCCCATTATTCAAAACTGTATCGAAGCTTTCATAACCTTGCTTGTTCATCGCGACATTCATCCCAAAATATGCAGGTGGTGGCAGCAAACCATCTGTCACTTCTTTGACAAACTCCTCTTTCGTCATATCTGCACGAAGTGCATAGTTGAATTGTTTTTGATTGCCTATGGTAGAAATCGTTTCTTTACTCATGTTTTTACCACAAGCACTGCCCGCCCCATGGGCCGGATATACCAACACATCATCAGCAAGCGTCATCACTTTATCACGCAGCGAATGAAACAGTGTGCCTGCTAACTCTTCCATGGTCATACTCTCAGCTTTCTGGGCCAAATCCGGTCTACCAACATCCCCAATAAATAAGGTGTCACCGCTGAAAAGCGCATTGTCTTTTCCTTGCGCATCCTTTAGCAAAAAGGACGTGCTCTCCATGGTATGTCCAGGTGTATGTAAAACTTTAATAGTTACATCCCCTAGCTTAAATTCCTGTCCATCTTTTGCAGAAATAAAATCAAAATCCGGTTGTGCAATTGGACCATATACAATAGGTGCATTTGTTTTCCTACTGAGGTCAACGTGCCCTGAAACAAAATCCGCATGAAAATGAGTTTCAAAAATATACTTCAGTTTGACGCCATCTCTTTCCAGACGATCTAAATAAGGTTGTACCTCTCGTAATGGGTCGATAATTGCAGCTTCACCATTAGAAGTGATGTAGTAGGCTCCTTGCGCCAGGCAACCGGTATAAATTTGTTCAATATTCATATTTCTTTCTTTTTATTTGTATTAGAACACAAAAATATTGTGTTTTGATTTAGTGTAGTGTTACATAAGTCACACTTTTGCCCTATTTAGTATCCACAATTCAACATTTCTCATTGATTAACCCGATATACGATGATCCTACTACCGAAATGATTAAAAACACATCCATCAAATTCATTGTTTCAGAAGTAACAAATCTATCCAATTCGTTTTATTTATAGGTGATAGATGTGGTTTATAAGATAGTTTCTTTCACGATGATGAAGATGCCCATAATCAACACAAACCACCCAAAGGCAGGTTTTAGTTTATTCCCATCAATCTTCTTCGACAAGGCCATGCCTATAAATATACCAACAATTGCAAAAGCGGATATTACTCCCAAAAAGGTCCAATCTATTGGCGTATCCCCACCTTCCCCTAAAAAGCCAATCAGGGACTTAGCCGCGATGATCACCAAAGAAGTTGCGACGGCCTGCTTCATCGGCAACTTACTTAAAACCACCAGTGCCGGGATAATTAAAAACCCGCCTCCGGCCCCTACTAAACCTGTCAACACACCGACCACAGCACCTTCTAATAAAATCAAAGGATAATTAAATTTCTGCTCGCCTTTTTCAATGACTTCATCATTTGATTTTCCCCGGATCATACTAAAGGATGCTCCAATCATCACAATCGAAAAGAGCAGCAGCATCATGTCTCCTTTAGAAAGGATAAGGCTTGAGGTGATCATCACTTCATCAGGAAGGGCAGGCACGATATAGGCGCGTGTCATAAAGACTGCGATAATAGACGGAATTCCAAAAATGATCGCGGTTCTTACATTCACCAACCCCATCTGAAAATATTTTACGGAACCAACTGCACTGGTAAGGCCCACAATAAACAAGGAGTAGCCGGTAGCCAAAACGGCATCTACACTAAATAAGTAAACAAGCACAGGGACTGTGAGAATACTCCCTCCTCCTCCAATAAGCCCTAAGGTGACACCAATAAGTATTGAGGCTAAATATCCAACGATTTCCATAGATTCTATTTGAAGGGGCAAAGTTGGCCTAAATTTTAAACTTCAATTGTTACAATTGATACGAAACAGGTTTCCGATCTTTCTTCCTCCATCCTATTAACTGACCGTTTCTTAATAACTTCTCGATGTGAGATTTACTGCCAGTTCCCGAATCTGTGAAGTATTCACATTTTTAATATTTGTCAACTCTTTCATCGCTTCATCGAAAAACGAGGATTGTATTTGATGCGTGTATTCCTGAATATTCAGCGCATCATATATTTCATAAATGGGTTTACTTTCTTTTTTCGCTGAAGCCATGGCATAAGCTTCAATAAATTTCTCCCTTTCCAGACCTTCCAACTTACTGCATGCTGTGACATATAAAAAATTCTTTTTGCCTCTTAAAATATCACCGCCTTTTTGCTTTCCTGTTTTTTGTTCATCGCCAAAAATATCCAAGAAATCATCCTGAATTTGAAAACCAAGACCCATTTTCTCTCCAAAAATGTATAACGTTTTAGCATCACTATCTTCAGCGCCGGTCAGTAATGCGCCCATCTCCATACTAAGGCCAAGCAAACAAGCCGTTTTTTGACGAATCATTTCAAGATATTCTGTTTCTGATGGGGAATCCAGTTTTTCAAAATCCATATCTGACTGCTGTCCTTCACATATCTGGAGTGCGGCATGACACATCAGCGAACATAATTCGGCGCCACGACCCTTTGCTTTTCCGGCTTCAAGCAGCAGGCTAAAACACTGAATTAACATAGCATCACCACTCAGTATGGCACCATTCTGACCATACAGCATATGGACTGATTGTTTGCCTCGGCGTATTGGTGCTTCATCCATGATATCATCATGCATCAAACTAAAATTGTGAAAATATTCAACGCCCAAAGCTGCCGGCAAAGCAGGTGTGACATCCTCCTTCCACAAGTTATATGCCATCAGCAACAAGGCCGGTCTGATCCGTTTGCCTCCCAATGTATTGATATAGCGGATGGGCTTATACAGCGTATCAGGGCTTCCTGTGGGTTGTCGAGAAAATAGAAAAGATTCAAAAATTCCGGACAGTGTTTTAAAGTCTTGTGGACTCATTGTAAATAAGGTGTTTATATTTATGTGTTTGCGAGCGACTTCATTTGGGTACTTCCAAACGAACTGCAAAGCATTATCCAATTTGATTCACAACCATTAATCCAATAAAAGTAAAGATGCAAAATATTAAGACGATCCCATATAGATGGGCCTTTATGATCCTATCCATCCTGGCGATCAGCTGCAATCAAAAAACATCCAACACGGATAAGATTACGGACATGATCCTTTACAATGCTTATGTCTATCCCGTATCCGGGGATCCGATCCCTGAGGGTGCGATCGTCATTCATGAAGGAAAAATCATCACGGTGGGTATTTCTGAGGACATCATGAAAGAATGGGGCGCTCAGGCTATTGACAAAAAAGACTGCGAAGGTGCTTTTGTGATGCCGGGCTTTATTGAAGGTCATGGGCATTTTATGGGAATGGGGTACAATCTCATCAACCTGGATTTGTTGGATACAAAAAGCTGGCAGGAAATCGTAGACAGTGTGGCTTCTAAAGTTAGTCAGGCCGCACCCGGCGAATGGATTATTGGCCGCGGATGGCATCAGGAGAAGTGGATGACACCGACCTTGAATGATGTCAATGGATATCCGATCCATGATGCATTAAGCCGTATTTCGCCCAATAATCCGGTACTCTTAAGGCATGCCAGTGGTCATGCTTCTTTTGGCAATGAAGCAGCCATGCGAGCAGCCAATATCACGAAGGAAACGCCGGATCCACCCGGTGGACACATCGTCAGAAATCACAACGGCGAGGCGATTGGTGTTTTCGAAGAGCGCGCTATGGCACCACTTGGCGAAGCGTACCAACATTACAGTTCTACCTTAAACGAAAAAGAATTAAATGATAAATGGAACCTGGCCGTTGCGAAAGGACAAGAACACTGTCTGCAATACGGCATAACTTCTTTTCAAGATGCGGGTTTATCCTATGAGGATATAGCCCATCTCAATCGTCTGGCCATCCATGACAGCCTGGATATTCGCTTATGGGTGATGCTTCGCCATCCCTATGAAGAATTAAAGGAAAAAGGATTGGATGGTTTTCCAATCCTTCGGTCCGGACAAGATATGTTTACCTGTCGGGCTATTAAATCAGAAGTCGATGGCGCACTCGGCTCATACGGTGCCTGGTTGCTCGCTCCTTACAGTGACCTTCCCGGGAAATCCGGACAGAATACAACCTCCATTTATGATGTAAAGGGTATCGCCGATCTGGCGGTTGCGCATGACATGCAATTGTGTGTGCATGCGATTGGAGATAAAGCCAATCGATTGGTATTAGATATCTATCAAGGTGTACTTTCGCAGCAGACAGATGGCTACCTCCGTCGATGGCGAATAGAGCATGCACAACATCTCAATCCAATTGATATCCCCCGTTTCAAAGAGATGGGTGTGATCGCTTCTATGCAGGGAATTCATTGCACTTCAGATGCTCCTTTTGTTGTAAAAAGGCTTGGGGAAGAAAGAGCGAAAACTGGTGCTTATGCCTGGAGAAGTTTGCTCGATCAGGGTGTCATCATCGCTAATGGAACGGATGTGCCGGTGGAGCGCATTGATCCTTTTGCAAACTTCTATGCTTCCGTAACCCGAAAACGTCTTGACAATGGAATGGTATTTTTCAACGAACAAGCGATGACGCGTGCTGAAGCTATCTACTCTTATACGTTGGGTAATGCTTATGCCGGATTCGAGGAGGATATTAAGGGAAGTCTTGAGCCTGGAAAATGGGCTGACATTGTTGTTTTGTCGAACAATTTAATGACTTGTGACGAAGATAGTATTCCGGTGACCAAGGCATTGATGACCTTAGTGGGCGGGAAGGTCTTGTACACTTTAAAGTGATTGTTCTGTGGTGGCAGTGTTTAGAGAGTTTAGCACGCACCGCCTTTGGCGGTTGTTGTTGAGGACGTTTAGTTATAAACTATATTCTGGAAAAATGTCACCCAATACCGATGAATCGGGTCAGGTTCGAAGGAAAAATATTTATCCCATTGTTTTTCTATAAACATTTGAATCCGTCGGATCCATTCTACCAACCTATATTTCATTCTCATCCTTGTTTTATCCGTCGGATTCATTCCAATTGTATTATCTCGAAGGGTTTATATGTGTATAGATTTTATGGATGGTTGAATGAGTTCGACCCCATCGGGGTCGCATGATCTGTTGCTATTGTTTTTTTTACAAACAGGTGAATCCTACGGATTCATTCTATCAACCCATCATTCACTTCAATCCTTGTTTTAGCCTGCCGATTCAGTACACCTACCTGTCATTCATTTTCATTCTTGTTTTAGTCTGCGGATTTATTATACCATCCCATAATGCATTTTCTATCTGGCTTTATCCTGAAGGGATAATATATTTATATAATTTCTTGGGGTTGGTGGAGTTCGACTCCATCGGGGCCGTATGTTCTGTTGCTATTGTTTTTTTTTACAAATATGTGAATCCTAAGAATTCATTCTATCAACCCATCATTCACTTCCAATCCTTGTTTTAGCCTGCCGATTCAGTACACCTACCTGTCATTCATTTTCATTCTTGTTTTATCCGTCGGATTCATTATATCAAACTATAATTCATTTTCAATCTTATTTTTCCCGTGAGATTTATGTTACCAACTTAATAAAGGAGAGAAATGACACATTTATCTAAAAACGCTAAACCTGAATGGCGAAGCAGTATTCAACTCAACAATCTAAACCAAAGAGGCCGTCAGGGCTCTTGACTAAACACATGTGCGATGGACAATTGTCTCTACAGAAGAGACAGGGCTGCATCAGCAATTTCTTGAGGCTTGTGTTGAAGGATACATTTGAAATGACCTTTCGGGCATTTGTCAAATCCAATCTTACTGCAGGGTCTGCATTTCAATTCCTTCTGTTCGAAACTTTTCCATGGGATTGAATCCAGGCCGTAATAAGGATACATCCCAAATTCGGGGATCGTATTTCCCCACACAACAACCTGTGGTTTTTTAAAGGCGGCCGCAATGTGCATCAATCCGGTGTCATGCGATATGACTACACCTGCCTGACGGATGACTGAAGCGGATTGGAGAATATCAAATCCGGTGCATGCATTCCTGACATTTTTGGAATTTGTCTTTTCCAAAATCTGATTTGCTTTATTCATTTCACCGGGACCACCCATTAAAATCACAGGACGATCTAGTGAGTCACAGATTTGGGCGATCTGATCTACCGTTAAACATTTGGTTTGGTGGGCGGCGCCAATCACAATCGAAATATATGATTGAGGCGAAAAACCAAAAACGGTTGATGTATCAACTTCATTTTCCGCAGGAATAAAAAAGTCAAGCCCTTGACTATCTTTCACCACCCCCAAAGAATGTGCGGCCGCTAAATATCGATCGACGATATGGAAATCGGGCAAGCGATTTATTCCAAAACGAACTAACAACCACTTCTCGAAATTGAGTTTGTGAAAGGAACTGGACGAAACACCAAGTGCCAATTTAAGTCGTCTGGTTCGAATATTATTGTGTAGATCAACGATGTGATCATATTGTTCTGCTTTCAATTTCGAAACAAGTTCCTGGAAAGATTCTGTCAGCGAAAAGACCTTGGCAACATTTGGATTGTTCTCAACGATAGGCGCAAATTGCTTCTTTGTCAAATAATGAACCTCTGCTCCTGCCTGTTGCGCTATCGCACGTACGACCGGCGTAGTCAGGACAATATCTCCAATGGAACTGAAACGAATAATGAGAATCTTTTTCGGCAAATCGAATTATAACTTTACAAACTTAGCGAAATGAATACTTCCATCGCTTTGTCTTACCCTAATGGTATAGACACCTAGCGCAAGTCTATCCACCTGAATCTGATCATTCCAGTTGATCACTTGTTGTAACAAACTTGCACCGGCCATATCTACTATCTCAATCTCCAATGCACCTTCAATAGGTACACCTTCGAGTGACAACCAATCTGATACCGGATTAGGTTTGACAAACAATACATTCAATCTTGGATAAACCTCCTCTGTAGAAGTAAATATTCTGCTGCCTGTTGATATCCATACTCCTTTTTGTGCCCCATTGATAAGTATTACATCCGTGCCATTGACAGGAACAATTTTATTATTGGGTTGAACATTAATGGTCGCCAATAAAAGTGAGCCATTATCATTGTAGGTAAATAATATTTTATCATCCAATCTGGAATAATCCGGATAGCCTACTGTCGTATTTGTGTAGATATCACTGATCTCCCCTTTTTCAATATTGGCTGCTTTGATTTTATATTCTACTTGTTGCTGACCAAAAATATCATAATACTCTTCCAGGTGATCAAACACAATTATATAAGGTGAGTTTTTGGCAAAAGATGCATTGCCAACACTGATGTTTTCAGGAAGTGCAGAGAACAATTTCCCAACTTGACCCGAACCTAACGTATTGCCTCCATTATCCCAGGCATGCAAAAATGAAATATCCCAATATTCAATTCCGCCCCCGAACTGGCTTTCAATGCGATTGAGTGCATCATACATGACAAACTCTCCTGAATAATCCCATTCCATAGCATCGGGATACAACACATCACCGGTACTAATTCCTCCGGTAGCCGTTGTAGGATTATACACTTCAAAGACGTCACTAGCCCCATTGTCAAAATCGAAAACCGAAATCTCATTTCGCAAATTGGCTGTTGTATAAGCGATTTTACTTCCATCTTTTGACACGACGACATTGCGCCAAATACCTTGTGGATTATTTTCCAAATAAAATGCCTGATAAGACAATCCTTGTGTCCAATCAAAATTGATCAATATCATATTATTTTCATCATCTACATAAACACATGAACTCCCATCGTCCGTAAAACTTGGTTTGCTGATGGGCGCTGGTACATCCATCTTGACAAACTGCCCTGGATTGCCAGGTGGAATCCAATATAAATCAGATGCATTTTCATCGGTCGCAAAAACAAAATCATCGCCTGCATTGACTTCAATATCTTCTTCATAATCGCCTCCTTGTCCAGCGCCAATGCCAACGCCTGCAAATGCATTTCTAACAGCAATCACTTCTGTTGATTCAGCTCCGTGAATATCCCTTGCAGCCAATTCTGCTGCATTGCGCATGTCTACAAACTGGGAGGATTTGACGAGATAATCTGTCAGTGCTTTGTAGTAAATCTGCTCTGCTTTGTTTTTTCCAATAGCAGTCGCCAGAAGGAAAAAAGCTTTATTGGGAATCCCACTATTCACGTGCACTCCCCCATTGTCACCTTGTGGTGTATTTGGTAGATTTTGAAACTCATTCATGTGTTTTGGCTGCCATCCTGGCTTTGTGGGTCCGGAGGCGCCATTGTTTGGATTTGACATATCACGCATGGCGCCGGAAGGGAAAAAATTTGGGTTTGCAACATCTTCTGCCAATTGCCAATCATCCCGATCGATCATTGCGCCAAAAATATCCGCATAGGATTCATTCAGTGCTCCGGACTGTCCGACATATTCCAGATTGGCAGTATTTTGAATGACACCATGTGACATTTCGTGACCGGCAACATCTAATGCTTTTGCTAACGGCGCATTGAAAGCAACATTTCCATTTCCATAAAACATAGCTGCACCATTCCAGAAGGCATTATCCATGTCATTATCATTTTCATCCGTGACATTGATGATTGAGAGGATATTGCCCCCATTGCCATTGATTGAATTTCGATTGAATGTCTGCCTAAAATATTCATAGGCTTCTCCGCCATTATAATGGGCAGAGACTTCAAGATTCTTCCAATTGTTGGTTGTATTCGAAGCATGTACAACTTGAAAATTAGATTGCTGCGGTGAGGCATTTAAACCATCCAGTGTCCAGATGGCACCAACCGGTTCGTCGGGCAGGACGGATTGATTGCCTTTAAACATGGTTCGACTTGCATCAATCATAAAAAAATTGGATCCTACGGCATATGCATTGACGGTTCTATTTTGTCCATTTAAATCCTGATCGGAAACCATAGTGGGTCCATCCATCATTAACCCCGGCATTTCAGGCAGGAGATTTGGTTTTGTATCTTCTCTTGGTTTTGCTTTATCAAAAGTTGATAAGTCGTACAGTTGAAGAGGCACAAGAGAACATAATTCTGACTGGGCTTGCAAAATTTCATGATTGGATGCGTCCATATACACTGTCCAATGATCCATGGTATTGGGATGCATCTCAACCCTGTAGGCTAATGTTAATTTGCCATTCACAGGATACCATATCAGTTCGGCGCTATCCTCTTCGTCCGACAATCCTTTAAGCAAGGAATTATTTTCCTGAAAACGAACTTGCTGATCCAACAAATAAGTTTTAACTTTTTGAAAAGCTACTTCAGCGGAGACTATATCAGGCATTTTCGTTGGCAATTGCCCTGTCCATGCAAAACCATTTAAACCTGAAAGACTTTCTTGGTTAAGGTGCAGTATGACATCCTGTCCTTTGATTGGAATATCGGCTATCGATTGTTGGACTCTGATATGTTCCGTGCCCATTTGATCCATGATTCGTTCTTGCTCGATCCAATCAACAGGAAGCTCTACGATGACATCTTCTATCTGTAGAATATTATTTAAGACCTCCTTTAGGGCAGCTCTTGCCTGCAACAAATCATTCTGCGTGAAATCAATCCACAAGCTACCGGAGGACTCAATTTTATAAGCTGAAATAAAAGATTTGTTTGATCCTGTGTAAGGCACGTTGGTGGGTGACCAATGGCGCAATTGGCGGTTTGCCTGAGGATGACTGCCCAGTTGATGCGCGATTTCTATTGGTTTCGGCTCAACAAATGGTTGGTCCTTGATTACTTTCAAAGGGGTTTGACCTGAAAGTGGGCTGATACAAATGATCAGGATAAGTGTGCCGAAAAATGTTCTCATAAGGTTGTCTTTGTTGATTTGTAAAGTACACTATATAATGTCACTATGTTCTCTTTTGGTTTAGTTCCCGGACGTCCCCAGGTAATGTTATGGAAAGGCTCATCGCCGGTTTTATGTTGAAGAAAATAATATAAATCTCCGGGTTCAAAGAAATCAACGTTTTCAATATCGAGTGCATGATAATTAGCAAACATTTGGCGGACAAAGGGTTTTTTCCATCGATCAGCATAAATGAACGTACTATCTTGTACTGCCTTTTGATACAGGCGGCCATCATCCAACAGCACATAATAGTTGACAATCCCTGAAAATCCCCCACCTTGCCCAAAATGTAACTGTTCGCCTTTAAATTTAGAGGGAAATTCCGTGGTGGTAGCACAGGAAATCAGTGTTCCAATAACAATAAACAATATGTAAACGCCATATTTTGAGTGCATCAGGCTGGATTTGTGGTTAAAATATTGTTAAGTTCATTATTTAAATGCCCTTTCAACAACATTTAGTACGAATAAGGCATTATCTTTGGGTGAGTCGAAATTAACTTTAAAAAATAATAAACAATGAAAAGATTCCTTTTTTCCGCGCTATTCCTTTCCCTGATGGTGGTAGGTGCGCAAGCACAAAGTTCTGCCTGCTGCAAGAAGGGCGCATCAAAAGATGCTTCCGCCAAGTCTTGTGACGGCAAAAGTACCTCTTCAACTGCTGAAGTAAGTACTACTGAAGCGGCTGCCAAATTGGCTGCAACGGACAAATCAATTGAGTCCAAAACTTGCCCAGTAAGCGGTAAAGTATCCTATTCAAAAATGGAAACTTCTAAAAAAGGTGAAGTAACCTATGTTGATGTAAATTATGATGCTGAGACTAATACATTTGTCAATGCTTCCGCAATGAAAATGACTGACAGCAAAGACTGCAGCAGCAAATCAGCTGATGCAAAAGCATGCTGCGCCGGCAAAACTGCTGACAGCAAGTCTAAGGCTTGTTGCTCAGACAAAAGCGGTTCAAAGTCAGCTACTTCCTCAACAACAACTCAGGAATCCGCAAAAGAGGCCGTAAAGCCTGTAAAAGGATAAAACTTAGCAACGCTATAAAGTAAAAAAGCCGGAGCTTATGCTCCGGCTTTTTTATTGTTATATAGCATCCTGGGGCCAATCAATAGCCTACCCTTTTCGGAAATATTAACCAGTATTGAACGGAGAAATTTAAGAGATTCTTCGTTACACTCAGAATGACAGTCTTTTATGTGGTTTACCGAGAAATGGGAGTGTCATTCAGAACGTAACGCAGTGGAGTGATGAATCTCTTCCATGAAAAGAAATTTAGGCGGACATTATTGATTATTAACCTATTTTGTGTTTAATGAATGTTTCAACTTCCCAATTTGGGCCGGATCGCTAGATCAATACCCATGAGAAGCTTTAATTCAGCTTTAAAGTACTGATAATAAAAACCTTACATAAGGACGTAGAAAGCCCAAAATCTAATTGACATGGGTTATAATAAGCCAAATCACTTTGTATCTTTGTGCTCCGTGATCTGGATACCTTATTTAGTAACAGAAAGCAATCGTTTATGACACTGGAATCTGACCAAATGGAGCCTCAATGGCACGATAATATCATGCAAACCGTGGGAAATACCCCGTTGGTCAAATTGCATGGTTTATCAAAATTGACCGGATGTCTTGTCCTCGGAAAACTCGAATCCTTCAACCCAGGTCTAAGTGCCAAAGACCGGATTGGCTTTGGCGTCATTGAAGCCGCGGAAAGAGATGGGAAAATCAAACCGGGCGGAACCATCATTGAATCGACTTCCGGAAATACAGGATACTCTGTTGCAATGGCCTGTATCGTTAAAGGCTATCGCTGCATCCTCACCACTACAGATAAGAGTGCCGAAGAAAAAATAGCTCAACTGAGGGCATTGGGCGCAGAAGTTATTGTCTGCCCAAATCACGTCGCTTCTGATGATCCACAATCCTACTACAGTGTGGCAGAGAGGCTTTCAACCGAAATAGAGAACTCTTTTTATGTGAACCAGTATTACAACCCAGCGAATGTAGAAGCGCATTACAAAAGCACCGGTCCTGAAATCTGGAAACAAACTGCAGGAAAGATCACTCACTACATGGCTACTTGTGGAACCGGTGGCACCATCTCCGGAGCCGGTAAGTTCCTAAAAGAACAAAACCCGGATGTAAAGGTGATTGCTGTGGATGCGGAAGGATCTGTGCTCACTAAATTTCACCAAACAGGTATTCTTGATAAAAGCCAAATCCACTCCTACCAATTGGAGGGTGTTGGAAAAAATATAATTCCATCCAATGTTGATTTTGATATTATAGATCGTTTCATCAAAGTGGATGACCGAAGCAGTGCATTCAGAGCGAGACAGCTGACGAAGAGCGAAGGTATCTTTATTGGTTATAGTAGTGGCGCTTGTGTAGAAGCCCTTATGCGTATGCGCAGAGAATTTAAACCGAATGATATGGTGGTATTGCTTTTTGCAGACCATGGAAGTAAATATTTAAGTAAAATTTATAGTAACGGCTGGATGCAAAAGCAAGGCTTTATTCGCAAGATTGCGGATTATGCGCCGAGCTATCAGATCCAGCGCAGATTAGAACGTGTCTTTAATAAATACATCAAAAACTATGGAAATATTTGAGAGAATACGGCACCAGCGTGGCCCGCTAGGTCAGTATGCACATTTAGGCGAAGGATATTATATGTTTCCTGAATTGAAGGGAGAGATAGATGCACGCATGATGTTCAATGGCAAGGAAGTGGTGGTATGGAGTATCAACAACTACCTCGGCTTAGCCAATCATCCGGAGGTTAGAAAAACAGATGCTGAGGCGGCTGCCAAGTGGGGACTCGCCTATCCGATGGGTGCCCGATTGATGACTGGCGAAACTTCTTTGCATAAAGAATTAGAAAGCAAACTCGCAGCACATGTTTATAAGCAAGCAGCGGCGGTAGTTAATTATGGTTATCCTGGAGTAGTGAGTGCGATAGATGCGCTGCTCAGTAGAAGAGATGCTGTGGTCTATGATGCAGAAAGTCATGGCTGCATCATTGATGGAACCCGCTTACATATCGGTGAGCGCTTTTCTTATAAGCACAATGACATTGAGAGTTTTGAGCAAAACATACAACGCGCTAAGAAATGGACTGACGAAAAAGGTGGTGGTATCCTTGTTGTGACTGAGGGTGTATTTGGTATGCGAGGTGATCAAGGTATCCTAAAAGAAATCGCTGCATTGAAGAGCAAGTATAACTTCAGATTCTTTGTGGATGATGCGCATGGATACGGCACACTTGGCGAAGGGGGGCGTGGAGCCGGTGTTGCTCAGGGATGTCAGGATGCGATTGATATTTACTTCTCCACTTTTGCAAAATCATTTGCTTGTACCGGTGGATTTTTGGCGGGTGATAAAGATAT